>JBDOIB010000481.1:0-7838 GCA_041082155.1 Thermodesulfobacteriota bacterium
TCCCCCACTTCCAGTACAAAAGCATTCTGTTCATTAAGAAGAGAGGCTTTCTCCCTATTTGCCATTAGGAATTTACCCGGATGATATTTTGTCTCAATAATCCTTCCCGAAACCGGGGAGCGATTTAAATGGACATCCAGGGGAGACATAAAGATTGAGATTTTTAGGGCCTTCTGTTTTAAAAAACGTTCCTCTTCACATTCCCCCAGGTAAACGATTTTCCCGTCCGCAGGGGAGAGAATGATATTCTTTAAAGAAGGGATCTTCCTTTTTGGATTTCTGAAAAAATAGGCTATAAAAAGAGTCAATAAGATCCCAAGAAAGGTGAGCCCCTTCCATCCCAAAAGAAGGAATAGAAATGTTAAAATTGAAGAGGGGATGAGGAAGGGAAGTCCTTCTTTAACAATGGGCCATCGTTTCTCAGGCATTCTTCTCTCTTTTGATTTCAAGGGGAAACCCCTTTTCACAGTTCGGTGGATAACTTACTCCCCCTTGCCATAGCCACTCGACCTGTTCTGACCAACTCTTTAATTCCAAGCGGTTTGAGGAGAGCGAGAATCGCATTGATCTTCTTTTCGTCTCCTGTCACTTCGATCGTATAGGTTTTATTTCCCACATCAATAATCTTTCCCTTAAAAATTTCAGCAATTCTTAGGACTTCATCCCGGGTTTGAGGAGTGGTTGAAACTTTCACCAGAATCATCTCGCGCTCAACAAACTCTTTATCAATCAAATCGACCACCTTGATCACAGGGATCAACTTATTCAGCTGCTTAATCACCTGTTCGATGATGGCATCGTCACCTCGGGTCACAATCGTCATCGTTGAAATCGTAGGATCCAGGGTTTCTGCGACAGAAAGACTTTCGATATTGAAACCCCTCCCGCTGAAGAGACCAGCAATTCGAGCCAGAACACCAAATTCATTCTCCACTAAAAGAGTAATTACGTGACGCATTTAAACCCCGATAAATAAAAATGTTTCCCTCCTATCATTCCATTCTTCCGTGATTCCTTTTTTATATCAATCTCATTTGATTCAGTGGCTCCCCTGCCGGCACCATGGGATAGACATTTTCACAGGGATCAATGACAAAATCAATGACGACCGGCTCCCGAATGGAGAAGGCCTTCTTCAGTGTAGGAACGACCTCCTCGGGTTGGGTAGCCCTCAAGCCTACCGCTCCATAGGCTTCTGCCAATTTTACAAAGTCAGGAGAGATTCCCTCCAGAGAGGAACACACATAACGTTTCTCATAAAAGAATTCCTGCCATTGCCGAACCATCCCGAGACACCCATTATTCAAAATGGCTACCTTTACAGGAAGCCGGTATTGAACCGCTGTGGCTAATTCTTGAGAATTCATCTGGAAACTTCCATCACCTGAAATATTGACCACCAAACGGTTTGGAAAGGCAATTTGGGCCCCTATGGCCGCAGGGAAACCATACCCCATCGTCCCAAGCCCTCCCGAGGTCAGCAGCGTTCTGGGCTTCATAAAGGGAAAGTACTGGGCGGTCCACATCTGATTTTGCCCTACTTCGGTGGAAATGATGACCTCCCCTTGGGTTAATTCGAAAATCTTCTCAATCACAAATTGAGGTTTGATCATCCCTTCTTGACGGTAGTTGAGGTCATAGATGGCTTTCCAGCTTTCGATCTGGCGTCTCCATTTTTGAAGCCCCTCTTTATAAGCATGGGTATCCTCTTTTTCCAGAAGGGTAATAATCTTCCCGAGGATTCGTTTACAATCTCCAACGATAGGAAGATCAACCTTAACATTCTTACTAATTGAGGTAGGATCGATGTCGATGTGAATGATCTTTGCCTGAGGGGCAAAGGACTCGATTTTCCCTGTCACCCGATCATCAAACCGCGCTCCTAAGGCGATGAGCAAATCAGACTCCATAACCGCCATATTGGCTCGATAAGTTCCGTGCATCCCTAACATCCCCAGAGAAAGGGGATGGTTTCCTGGAAAAGCCCCCAATCCCATCAGAGTCATTGTAACAGGAATCCCTAACATCTCCACAAGCTGAATAAGCTCTTTGGAAGCATTAGATGAAATCATCCCACCACCCACATATAATACAGGTTTTTTCGACTTCAGGATGAGAGTAACCGCCCTTTGAATCTGGCCCGGATGCCCCTCATACACAGGCCGGTACCCTCGGATGGTCACCTTATCTGGATATTTAAACTCAGTTGACTCCACCAATATATCCTTTGGTAAATCTACTAGAACAGGACCAGGTCTTCCACTTCTTGCTATATAGAAAGCCTCTTTGATAATTCTGCTCAATTCCTTGATCTCTTTCACGAGGTAATTATGTTTAGTACATGGTCGGGTAATACCCACAATATCGGCTTCTTGGAATGCATCATTTCCGATAAGATAGGTAGGAATCTGACCCGTAAGAACCACTACAGGAATGGAATCCATATAAGCCGTCGCAATTCCGGTGACTGTATTGGTTGCCCCAGGACCAGAGGTCACTAACACTACACCTACTTTCCCTGAAGCCCGGGCATAGCCATCGGCTGCATGAACAGCTGCCTGTTCATGCCGAACAAGAATTTTTTGAAAGGGAGCATGGGCAAGCTCATCAAATAAAGGGAGGACCGCTCCTCCAGGATAGTTAAAGATAACTTCAACCCCTTCCCTCTTTAAACACTCGATAATAATCTGAGCGCCTGTCTTCTTCATCGATATTTCATTAGAATCCTTTCCATTTGATCTTTATAAGCCAATTTTTTCTTTTTAATGATTTTAATTTCTATCTCATCCTGAGGGGTTAAAAATGGCTTCTTTTCCAGTTCTTCAAGTTGCCGCTCAAGTTCCGCATGGGCCTTTTTGGCATTCGAAAAGGCTTCGTCCTCCCTCATCAATCTTTCGATCAATTCTTCATCTTTTGATTTCATATAGAGCTCCTGCAAGGGATTGAAATTTCAATTGTTTTTAAACAATTAAAATAATCTGGATAAATTGTCAAATAAGCTGTTTTTCCTGCCATTTTAGTTCAGCATCCGAAGGACGAACATAGAGGGGGGTAAAGGAGGCGAGGTCTAATGATTCTCCCTTCCGAAGGGATTCAATTCCCAATATTGCTAAGATGGACCCATGGGGAAGATGAAGGGGGATGGAAGGATAAAGGATAAAAGAGGGTAAAACGGTTTGGAAATACTGCCCATAATTCCTTATTCCATCACCCACCAAGAGGGTTTTCTCTTTAATTTGATGAACCAGTTCTTCAGGTTTAAGAACTTTATAGGTTGAAACCCTTCTAAGGGAATTCTCATCATAGCGATAAAAGGCGGTATAAACCTCCCCCTTTCTCGCATCAAGGATGGGACAGATGAGATAGGGGGTTGGAGAAACCTGAAAAGCTAAGACATCAAGGGTTGATACACCGGCAACTGGTTTCTGGGTGGCTAAAGCCAGTCCCTTCACGGTACTTATTCCGATCCTTAATCCAGTGAAAGAACCTGGACCGAGGGAGACAACCCATCCATCTATATCGTTGACCGATAGATGGGCATTTTTAAGGACAAAATCAATCCCTCGGAGAAGTCTTTCAGAATGAGTCTCTGGACGATCAAGGAGATATTCTGAGAGGACCTTCCCCTCTTCAATCAGTCCGATACTTCCACAGGAAGTGGAGGTATCGATCCCTAAAACTATCATGATTAAAATTTAAATCCTCCCGGAGAGAATATTCTGACCAAATCATTATAGAAGGCAAAGAGCATCAATAGGATGATCAAGACTAGACCGATCTGCTGGGCAATCTCAATCTTTCTGATACTGACGGGTCTTCTCAGAATAGCCTCTATGGTTAGAAAAAGAAAGTGTCCCCCATCGAGAATCGGAATGGGGATCAGATTGATCACTCCAAGATTGATACTGAGAATAGCCGTAAAGAGAATTAAACTGAGGAGTCCTCTTTTGGCCTGTTCTCCAGCAAGTTGTGCGATGAGAATGGGACCTCCCAAGGTTTTCGCTGGGATCACCCTCTGGATCAATTTCACAATCCCTGTGACCGTAAGCTGGATTCCCTGCCAAGTTTGGATGAATCCTTGACCAATTGCAACCAAGGGACTGACCTTCTGGATTAGGATTTCCCCTGAGTGTGTAATCCCTATCATATAGGTAGGGACCTCTTCTCCAAAGATGTTTTTAATCTTAGAACTTACGGGTTTCACCTGAAGCTCTACTTCTTCCCCATTCCGTTTGATATGGAGAGTCAGTTCTCTGCCCTCGCTGTTTCTAATGATCCGAGAAAGATCGTCCCATTTCGAGATGGCTTCTCCATTAATAGAAACGATGACGTCTCCCTTTTTAATCCCTGCCCTCTCTGCGGGTAACCCTGGGCTCACGTCTCCCACTTTGGGAGGAAAATAAGGGATCCCAAAAAGATTGACCAAAGAAAAGAGAACCACAGCCAAAAAGAAATTAAAGAAAGGCCCTGCACCAATGATGAGGGCTCTCTTCCAGACAGGTTGGGCTGAAAAAGATCGGGGAAGGTCTTCCTCTTTAATCTTCTCCTCGGGATTTTCTCCGATCAGTTTAACGTATCCTCCAAGCGGAAAGGCAGAGATCTGGTACTGGGTTTCTCCAATCTTTCGGCCAATCAGTTTGGGGCCAAACCCCAAGGAGAAGGTCATCACTCCAACTCCCAATCGCTTGGCCAGAAGAAAGTGGCCTAATTCATGAGCGAAGACTAAGAGTCCCAACACGATGATGGTTGAACCAATAGTCGTTAACACCATTTCCTTCCTTCAATAAGATTTTTTGTTCTTTCCCTTGACCACTGATCAGCCCTCAAAATATCCTCAATCGTCCGAACCGTCTTTACCTCATGCTCCTCCATGACCCGTTGAATAATGAGAGGAACGTCCGTAAAGCGAATCGTTCCTTCGAGAAAGGCATGGACCGCAACCTCATTGGCTGCATTGAGAACGGTGGGCATCGTTTCTCCAATCTCAATGGAGCGGTAAGCCAGAGGAAGGCAGGGAAACCTCTCCGGATCCGGCGGCATAAAGGTCAATCCTCCCACTTGAGAAAAATCCAATGAGGGAAGTTGAAGATTGAGTCGGTCAGGGTAAGAAAGGGCATAGGAGATGGGGATTCTCATATCCGGAATTCCCATCTGACTGATAATGGATCCATCGACATATTCGACCATCGAATGGACCACACTCTGGGGATGGATCTGAACCGTAATCTTCTCTACGGGGATATCGAAAAGCCAATGGGCCTCGATCACCTCTAAACCCTTATTCATCAAAGAAGCGGAATCAATGGTAATCTTCTTCCCCATTTCCCAGTGAGGATGATTGAGAGCCTCCTTCACAGTGACCTCTCGAAGTTTTGAGAGAGGGAGGTTAAGAAAAGGGCCTCCCGAGGCCGTAAGAATGAGACGCTGGATGTCCTTCTTTTGATGCCCCAAGAGGGACTGAAAAATAGCACTATGTTCACTATCCACGGGCAGGATCTGAACATTCCTTGCCCTTGCCTCTTCCATCAGAATCTTTCCGGCCATCACAAGAGACTCTTTATTGGCCAAGGCAATCGATTTTTCGCTCTTAATGGCTGAAAGGGTAGGAATCAGTCCCACCGCTCCAACAATCGCAGAGACCACTTGATCAACTTCTGGATGGGTCGCCACTCGAATTAAACCTTCCACTCCATAGACGACTTCAATTCCTTCTACGGGAAGGTCTTTTCGAATCTCTTCACAGAGTTCTTTATTGAGCACCGAGATAAGTTTGGGCTTAAATTCATGAACCTGTTCCTTTAATAATTGGATATTCCTTCCAGCAGAAAGGCTGATGATCCTGAAGTGTTCAGGGAATTGCCGAACAATATGAAGGGTATTCACTCCGATGGAACCTGTGGAGCCTAAGATGGCCAATCGCTTCATATGGACTCCTTTAACCAAATGGAGAGGGAATAGTGAAGAAATGGAGCGGAGAAGAGAAAACTATCGAGACGATCCAGCATCCCGCCGTGCCCCGGAAAGAGAGATCCAGAGTCTTTGACCTGAGCACTCCGTTTGAGCATCGATTCGGTAAAATCCCCTAACTGACCAAAAAATCCCAATCCAGCGCCCAATGGAATAAAGTTCCATCGATTGAAAGAGGGAAGAAAAAAATGGCTAAAGATTAAAGCCACCAGAATAGACCCGAGAATGGCTCCAATTAGCCCTTCTACCGTCTTATTAGGACTGATCTTTGGATAAAGTTTATGGCGACCCAAGAGGACTCCACTCAAAAGGGCAAAAACATCTCCTGCCCAGACCGTAAGGATTAAAAAAAGCACCCAGAGTTTCCCTTCCGCCATATTTCGAATCAGAGTGACATGGGAAAGGAGAAATCCGATATAAAAAATTCCCAGGAAGGTAAGAGCGAAATTAGATACCCCTGAACTTAGGGAATCAGAGGTCACCATGAAGAGAATGGCTAAAAGAAGAAAGGTAAAGATGAAGAAAGGAATGATCGCCGAGGTTCTATCGCAAAGAGCCAAGATCGAAAAGATTAAACCCAATCCCAACCCTGTGACCCTTTCGATGGGTTTAGAATAAGGAAGGCAGAGTCGATAAAATTCACGGAGGCCTAAAAACGTAGCGACCAACACCATCAACCCGAGCGTAGGGTCAGGGCCTAAAGCGATCATCCCCACAATGGGAGGAACAATTAGGAGTGCGGTAGCAACCTTCTTCTTTTCTATTCGACCCATCCTCTCCTCTCTATTCCTTAAACCCATTGATCTGTTCACTAATCCTTCCAAATCTTCTCTCTCTGGTCTGATAATCTGCGATCGCCTTTAGAAGTTCTTCTCGATTAAAATCTGGCCAGAGGGTCTCGGTCACATAGATCTCGGTATAAGCAATCTGCCATAGAAGAAAATTGGAGATACGAAATTCCCCACTGGTGCGAATGAGCAGATCGGGATCAGGAATCCCGCTCGTCCATAGATATCTCGAAAAGAGGGTAGAATCGATCTCTTCCTCCCGGATCCTTCCCTCTTTTAAATCCAAAAACATCCTTTTGAGGGCATGAAGGATCTCAGAACGACCTCCATAACTCAAGGCCAGATTGAGAATCATCCCATCACATCTCTCCGTCTCTTTGATCGTCTCTTTTAATATTTCAAGCACATCTGGAGGAAGGTCTTCGAGTCTTCCAATCGCATTGAGCCGAATATTATTACGGATCATCTCCGGACGTTCCTTAAGGAGATACTCCTTCAATAGTCCCATCAATGCATTCACCTCCTCCGCCGGCCTTTGCCAATTTTCAACGGAGAAGGCATAGAGGGTTAACACTTTGATCCCCAACTCCCGACACGCAGTGACCACTTCTCGGACAGCCTCTACCCCTTTCATATGTCCTTTAATGCGATTAAGATTTTTCTTCTTTGCCCATCTGCCATTTCCATCCATAATGATTGCGATATGGGATGGAAGTTTATCTTTATGGAGATTAGAATTTGCGATCATCGGGAGAGCCCTTTAAAAAATAAAAAAAACCTTTTTAAGGTGAGGGATTCCAGGAACTCACCTGTGACTTCTAAGTTAAAAAATTACCATATCGGGAGGGGATTTTCAATTCGTGAGTAAAGTGGGGATTCGCTTAAAAAATGAATTTAAAGATTAGAATTGCAGAATATATTCTTTTATTTTTCAAAAATGGCCTCGACCGGACAGACCTCCACACAGGTTCCGCATTCGGTGCATTTTTCTTCATTAATAAAATAGGGCTCTCCCTCTTCAATCGCATCCACAGGACATTCCTCTGCACAGGTTCCGCAAGCCACACATTCCTCTGTAATCTT
>JBDOIB010000488.1:0-17084 GCA_041082155.1 Thermodesulfobacteriota bacterium
GAGGCTTTACAAATAGTTTCATGAAACAAGGTATTAATCCTCCATAATTCTATCCACCCTTTGGGTTGGTTTGCTTCGGGGGAAGAGAGAATTTTTCTTGCCTGTTTTGACATTTCTTTAAGCCTAGTCAGAGTTTCTGAATCAATATTATCACAAGCCAGCTCCACAGCATAAACCTCAAGGACTGCACGAATACCATAGACTTCTTTTATCATTTGAGGAGTAATCACCGGGACCCGAACGCCTCCCTGAGGTACCCTTTCCACTAATCCATCTTGAACCAGACGTTGGAATGCTTCACGAACTGGAGTACGACTGGTTTGAAGTTCCTCAGCTATGACACTTTCAATCAATCGTTCTCCCTGGGAAATTTTACCCAGTAAAATACGTTCTTTTAGGACATCATAAATTTGATCGGAGATAGATCTAGGAGGGGAAATCAAATTTTCTTGACGTGCAAAAGCGTCTTTCATTTTAGTATACCTGTATTCTTGAATACAAGTATACATATTTTAAAAAATTTGTCAAGTATTTTTTGAAACTTTTAAAAGAGCTTTTTTACTTTGAACCTTAACTGGTAAAAACCCGTCTCGATTCATGATCCCCTCCTCGGGTTAGTTCCTTATTCATTTTTTACTTGAAATAGGAAAAAAGACTTGGTATGATGTGAAAAAAAAGGAGGTGATCGATTATGGCAGTGAGAATTATTATTGATCGAAAGGTGAAGAAGGGAAAGGAAGAAGAGTTTGCAAAACTCCTTCGAGAATTGAGGACAAAGGCGGTTCCCTCTAAAGGATACATCTCAGGAGAAACCCTCCGGTCCATAGATGATCACCAGAATTATATCGTCATTACCACCTGGCAGACCATCGATGACTGGAAGAATTGGGAAAAGAATCCTGAGCGAAAGAAGATCCAGGCAAAGATTGAAAAACTGATGGCCAGACCCACCAAGACGAAGATTTATGTCTATGCCTAATGGCATAGGCATTTTTTATTTACTTTTTTAAATTAAGTCAGCTTTCAAAAGGGTAGGCTAAATCAATTGGCTTACCCTTTTGATTTCTCTTCTTTCCCCAGTCCTTTCCTAATACCCTTGACATTTGTAAAGAAACATTTGAAATTTTACCCTGTATTTTCTTCCACTTTCAATTCATGGAGGGTTCTGAATGTCTGAACGCATCTTTCTGGAGGATGTGGGAATTCCCTTCAGTGTCACCCCCATTGGGCATGGAAGAGCATGGGAAGTCAAAAAGTTAAAAAATGACTCGACGCTTCCTCCCCTTCTTTATGTAGTAGAAAGCCAAATGGGAGAACAATTTCTTCTTGGAAGAGGAATCTCTGGAAGACCCAAATTCAATATGCTTCGTTACCTCGCAAAACTATTTGTGGAACTCTTTTTTGAACAGTTAAGAGAAAAAAATTGTTACCAATATTTGATCTTAAGAGGGGCTTATCCATTCGATCTCCAGTATGGATTTGGCCACGCTCCCCCTTATGACCGTTTCCTTCTTCCCACAGGTTTTATTAAACTCCAGAGGGTTCTCAATCAGGAGAGAAATAATTGGGAGGTTGAGGAAAAAAACTTCATCGGGTCGTTTGGCGGGGATACCTGGCTTATCCCGGATCCCGTGGTGGCCTCTGGAAGCACCATTTCTTACTTCTTACGAAAAGGATTTGCCCATCATCTTCCCAAGCAGGTTTATCTTTTTACTGCCTGTGGAAGCATAGAGGGAATTCAAAGGATTTATCAAGAATGTCTCAGGCATCATGTGGAGCTTATCCCTGTTCTCTCTCAATGTCTTTTTGAGGTTTCTAAAATAGGGAATCTGCCCAATCATCCTCTCACAGATCTCTCTGTGCTGAGTCCCGGATCCATCACCACAAGGAGTTTTTTTGAAAAGGCCTATCACCGATATCAAGGGACACAGATGTGCTCTGTGGGAGACATCGGAGAAAGCCTGGAAGATCCAGTAAAATATTCTCTTCATACCCTCTGGGAGATGCAGATCCTGGAAATGGATCCTAAAAAGGAGGATTGGGAAGCCTGGACCATTGACGTGAGGGAAAAAGAGTTTCAGAAGAAGATCAAGGAATTTAACCCTATGCTTCTGGATTATCTTAAGGATATTCTCCCTGATGAGCCTTAACCCCTCCCCCTCCTTGTTCGTTGGAACCACCAAAAACCAGCAATGAGAATCAAGACCACCCCTCCTCCCATTGCTCCCAGAACAGGCCAAGAGGGAAGAAGGCTTTTTTCTATTCCAGTTGAGGCGATGAGATGAATCTTTTTCACCTCTTTTCCTTCTTTTTGGATGAGGGCTTTTCCTAAAATCTGTCCTTTCTGAATTGGGGCTACCACATGAGAGGGAAGCTCAGGGGCCACAGAGACCGAGCTCTCTTTTCCTTTGGCTACGGTCACCCTTCCCTCCTCTTCAGGGAGGAGGATCAATTGCTTCACCTTCCCCCGTTTTACCCTTACCGGACCAAAGGGTTGATCCCTTTTAATAGCCACCAACGTTGAGAAATTTTTAAATCCATATTCAAGTAATCTTTGGGCCTCGTTGGCCCTCTTGCTCACTCGATCGCAACCCATCACGACCGCAATCATTCTTTGCCCATCTCTTTTAGCCGTTGCCAGAAGGTGATAACCTGACTCTTCGATATGGCCGGTCTTTAACCCATCCACCCCGATATTCTTATAAAGAAGGGTATTGCGGTTCCCCTGACGAATTCCGTTATATTCAAATTCAGTCGTGGAATGAAAGGTCAGGGCTTCTGGATGATCTTCTATATATCGTTTGGCCAAAATGGCCATATCCATCGCTGTCGTCACTTGACCCTCAGCAGGAAGTCCATGAGAGTTCTGAAAATAGGAATCCTTCATTCCAATCATTCTGGCCTTCTCATTCATCTTTGAGACAAAGACCTCTTCGGACCCTGATAAATGTTCAGCCAATGCGATGCAGGCATCGTTCCCGGAAGCAATGGCCACTCCTTTAATCAGGTCTTCCACTTTTACTCTCTCTCCAACTTTTATAAACATCTTGGATCCCTGAGTCCTCCAGGCTTTTTCACTCACCGTCACCAGCTCATCCATTTTTAACCGCCCCTCTTTTATGGCATCCAGGACCAGGTAAAGGGTTAATACTTTAACAAAACTGGCAGGAGGAATCTTTTCATGGGAATTCTGTTCAAACAGAATCTCTCCGGTCAAAGCATCCATAAGAAGAGCGGATCGGGCATCGAAGTGAAGATGACCCGATTGGTTCGGACTCGGTTTCTCCGGAAGAAGGAGTTTTTTCTTCACAGGAGAAGAGGAAATATTAGACCTGGGTTTAGTGGTTTTAGAAGGCTTTGATAAGGTTAAACTTGGAATGACCGCAAGTGTGAGGGACAGGAAAAGAATCAACCCGATCGATTTATAGAAAGATTTGACCTTCATTTATCTCCTCCCCATTTTCAACGAAGGATGATAAAATATTTTCTAAATGGCTCAACATAACCGATTCGATCTTTTTTTTCAATCCGTGGATTGAAAGCCGAATATCCTTTAAGTTAGAAAATAAGAACATGGAGGATGCCCTCAAAAAAATAATAAAGGAATTCGAGAGAGTCAATTCCCAGGGATATCGTGAAATTTTTTCATTGTTCCCAAAAGACCGAATTCCGATTGGTTTTTTCTGTCCATATGTCCCAGTTGAACTCATTCATGCCGCAGGTGGCCTTCCCTTCCGTCTCATCGGGATCTCTACTCCTATGTCCCATGTTCAGGCCCATCTTCCCAGCCATTGTTGTCATCTCGTGAGATCCTCGCTTGAATATCTCCTTCGAGGAGAATTAGATAAATTAAGATTCATTCTTTTTACCCATACCTGTGATTCCATGCAGGGATTTTCAGAGATCTGGACCTTTCAGAAGAAACTGCCTCGGCCTTATCACTTTATGATGCCCTCTCGCATAGAAGGAGAAGAATCAAAAATTTATCTTCGTTCAGAAATAGAACGCTTGAGGAACTTCTTGGATTCAGAGGTGGGAAAGATCACCTCGTCCTCCTTAAAGAACTCTATCATCCTATTTAATAAAATTCGAAACAGGATGGAGGATCTCTACACTCAAAAAGACTCCCTTCCCTCTCCCTCCGAAAGAACATTTGCAGAGATCCTGCGAGCCTCTTGCCTTATGGATCCTGAACTCTTTCTTGAACTTCTTGAAGGCCTTCTCTCCCCTTTCTTTAAAAAGGAAAGTGGGAAAAGGGGAGAGCGAGTTCCAATCTTTGTGACCGGTAATATGATTCATCCCCCCGACTATTTTTCTTTAATCGAGGAAGCGGGAGCAAAAGTGGTCTGGGATAATCTTTGCAGCGGAGCCCGCTGGTTTAAACTTAGAACCGAGGAGGAAGGAGATCCCTTCGAAGCGCTCACCGAACGATACTATTATTCTTATCTTTGCCCCACCAAACATAGAGGGATTGAAGACCCTATCACCCATATCCTTAAAGAGGTAGAGATCTATGGGGCGAAAGGGGTTATTTTTTTGCTTTATAAATACTGTGAAAATCATTTCTTTGATTACCCGGATCTGAAAGAGGGCCTTGAATCAAAGGGAATCCCTTCTCTCCTCATAGAGGTGGATGATCCTTCAGCTTCTTCAGGGCAGGTCAAGACTCGAATCCAGGCCTTTATAGAAATGCTCCAACCCTTTTGAGAGAAAGATGAGGAAAATTCCAAACAATCCTTATCGCCCGATAAAATCCACAAAGGCCTATCGCCGTCTGATGAAAGCCTACTATTTTATGGTCAAACATCCTCACGGGTTTAATAAAAGGGTGGCCTGGATCACGAGCGGGGGTCCTGTAGAACCCCTCTATGCCATGGGGATTCTCCCCTTCTATCCTGAAAATTATGGGGCTATGTGTGGTGCCTCTCGGCTTTCTGTGGGTTTATGTGAAGCCGCAGAGAAGAAAGGCTACTCCTACGATCTCTGTTCTTACGCCCTGACGGATCTCGGATCATCCGTTACGGGAAAGGGACCTCTTGGGAGGCTTCCGAAACCTCACTTTTTAGTCTGTTGTAATAACATCTGTGGTACGGTCATCAAGTGGTATGAGATTCAGGCAAGAGCCTTCAAGGTTCCCCTCTTCTTCTTAGACACCCCTTTCGTTCACGAGGAGATTCATCCCCATACCTTAAAATATGTGGAAAAACAGATGGAGGAGTATATCTCCTTCCTTGAGGAACAAACCCATCGGTCCTTTTCAGAAGAAAAACTCAAAACGGTCTGTTCATCCTCTTTCGAGGCTATCTCCCTCTGGAAGGAAATTCTCGAATTTTCATGCATTCGCCCAGCCCCCATGGCAGCCTTCGATGCCTTCATCCATATGGCTCCCATTGTTACCCTCAGGGGAACTCGATGGGCTGTTCGGTATTATAGGAAACTTAAGAGAGAAATGGAACATCGAGTCGAGAAGGGTCTGGGAGCCTTTGCCCACGAAGAGATTCGACTGATCTGGGACAACATCCCAATCTGGTACGACATCCGGAACCTCTCCAAACTTCTCGCCTCCCACGGAGCTGTTCTCGTGGCAGATACCTATACTTCGGCCTGGGTTCTCGATGAACTCGATTTGAGAAATCCTGTCAGAGGGCTTTCAAAGGCCTACGCCACAATTCATCTCAACCGGGGACTTGGCTATAAGATAAAGAAGATGGTGAATCTGATCCAACGCTATGAAGCTGACGGTTTTCTGATGCATTCGAATCGAAGCTGTAAGCCCTATACGCTGGGTCAATATGACATGAGACGTGAGGTCAGTCGATTAACAGGGAAACCAGGCCTGATCATTGAGGCCGATCATACCGATTCAAGAAGCTACGAACCCTCCCAGGTAGAAAAACAGATCCAAATGTTTTTGGAGATCATCAAAGGAAAGAAATCAGATCGAGATTAACGAGTCTCAGAAGAAGAGAGTATCGCAGGGGGGAGATCTTGATACCCCGGAACATGAAGACCAGGGACCACGATCATCGTCGAAGTCCCATGGGCAATTAAATTTCCTTTATCATTTCGAACATAAGCTTCCCCTAAGGACAGGGTTTTCCCTTTTTTGATGCATCTGCCTTCCGCCACCAGTCTTCCCTCTTTCGCAGGGGCCAAATAATTCACCTTGAGCTCGATCGTGGTAAGCCCAACCTCCCTTTCCACCTGTGGGAATACGGCCCAGAAGGTCGCTGCATCGATGAGAGACCCGATGACACCCCCATGAACGAAACCGAAAGGCTGGAGGTGCTTCTGAGCCACCTCAATTTCCAAAAGGGAGGTTCCCCACCCCAAATCTTTAATCTCCATAGACAGAAGGGAAAAATAGGGACTCCCGTTAACCACCCCTGTGACGGCTTTCTTATAATCTGGGTTAAGCTTAATTTCAGCCATAAGTCATTCCTCAAATTAAAGCTTAAACTTTTGCGAGTACTCATAGGCAAGAGTAAAATATCGTTGGGCCCTTTGGAAGGCCGCCTCTTTCTCTTCTTCTGAAATACCCGGATCATCCAATCGGAAGCTTTCCACCTTTCCCCGGACATAGGCGCGATAGCATTTATAAAAATCCAGTATCTCCAGAAGGTCCACATCCCCGGAACTCTCCATATAGGTATGAATTAAAAAGGGATCTAAATCCTCCCTTCCATGGTAATCCAGATCCATGGAGAGAAAAGCAATATCCGCAGCCACATCCGTATATCTAAACCTCTCATTGAATTCGATGCAATCGAAGATGGAAATCTCCTTTCCCCAAAAGATATGCTCTAATCTTAGATCCCCGTGACAGTCACGGATTCTATCCTCAGCGATTCTTTTCTCAAAAAGGTCTTCTCGATGCTCATAAAATCGATTGGTCTGCTCCAGGATGGTTTCAAAAATCTTTTTAGGGATCACGCGATCAATATATTTGGTGGTCTGCTGGAAGTTTTCATCGGTATCCTGCTTGACTCGCTTTGGCTTGGCAAAACGTTTAATATACTCATTGCATTCGGCAAAGGAGTAAAAGCTCGACAGTTTTTCAGCCACCTTTTGAATCATGAAAGGAGTCACCTCTCCTTTCTGAAGAAGTCGATCCATCAGACACTCCGAAGGGATCTCCTTCATCTGAACCGCATATTCGACCACCTCTCCTTTTCCATTCAGGGAAACCTTTCCCTGATCATACGTCACGTGGACGACCCCTAAGTAAAGATCGGGAGAGAGCCGCCGATTCAATCTCACTTCCTCCTCACAGAAAAACCTTCTTTTCTCAAGGGTGGTAAAGTCAAGAAAACCAAAATCCACCGGCTTTTTAAATTTGTAAACATAGCGGCCTGTAAAAAAAAGGACCGAAATATGGGTCTCTGTCCACCTCACCTCTTGAGGATGATCGGGATAGATCTCGGGCTTTAAGAGGAGTGTTTTGAGCTGAGGAAGATCCATCATTCGCGTTTTTCTATCTTTCGGATTTTCCAATCCGAAGGGGCATCCTGTTCTGTATCAATGACCAGATAAAGGATGGGAAGGTTTTTGAACCTCTTTTTCAGGTCATCAAGGTCAATCGGTTGAAAAATGGCTTTATTATTTAAATAGGCCTCTCGCGTAAGGGCATTGGACTCATAGTTCTCTTTTGTTCTTTTGAGGATTCGTTCAATGGACTTCTCCTCGGTGCAAACGCATTCCGCAATTACAAAAGGACGTTTAGCCCTCTCCGCGATCGCTCCGGCCTGTGCTCGAAGTTCCTGTGTAAAAAAGGTAGCATCCAGAATGATTCCTCTCTCTCCTTTCTGAATGGCCTCCTCGGCTCTCCTGAACATCTCCTGATAAACCCTCATCCTTCTCTCTGGATCGGATGCAATTTTATTATCAAAGATATCCTCTCCTTTAAGAACCTCAAGACGAATCATATCGGATCGTAGAATCTCAAATCCTTTCATTTTCGCAATAGTTTCTGTAACAGGAGACTTCCAGCTTCCGGGTAACCCAACCGAAATGAGCAGGGAATTTCCCGGAACCTCAGATTCGATGATGTCTTTAAAATTTTCCATCCTGGCCCCCTCCTCTAAGATGATAGATCCTTTAGAACCTTTAAAATCTTCTCATGGAATATTCCATTGGTGACCAAGATCCCCCGATTCTTCTCAAGTCGAATTCCAGAAGAAAAATCGAGTGGTCTTCCCAAAATGTCGGTTACCTTCCCTCCAGCTTCTTCGGCGATGATCGACCCAGCTGCATGATCCCAGATCTTCTCACGATAATGGGGTTCTGATGGAGAGGGAACTCGGATGTATATGGTGGCCTCTCCCCTCGCGACAAGTCCATACTTCGCCTGGCTATCCATGAGAATGGGAGGACTTAGGATATTCAGCCTTTTTGCTACTTCTTTGTGGGTGAGGTGGTCTGCATGGTCAGACTCAACACTCTCTGTAAAGATCGCTTTCTCTGGATCTTCAATCATGGACACAGAAAGGCGCCTTCTCTGCTCACCCCCTATTTCCATCTGAAAAGCTCCCTTTCCTTTAATGGCAAAAAAGAGGCATCCTCTCCTTCCCTCGGGTTGATCCTTCTCCAAATAAAGATTTGGGCAGGAAAGAAATCCTATCTGAACCTCTCTTTCTTCAATGAGGGCTAAGGCAATGGCATACTGATCCCCTCTCAAAAATCCTTTCGTTCCATCAATAGGATCTACCGTCCAGAACCTCTCTTTGACTGAAGAGGTGCTCAAATCGATCCAAGAACAAACCTCTCTCGAGGAAACACGAGGGAAAAATTCATTCATATAGTGAGTGACCTGATTCAGGATCTCGAGGTTCTCTGGTCTTCTTAACTCCTGAGAATCCTCCTCAGCCACAATTGAATCGTCTGAAAACACTTCCTTAATCAATTTATTAATGATCGCCTGAGATCCAAAATCGGCAATCGTTACAGGACTTCTATCCCCTTTGAGAAGAGATTGATTTTTAATCTTCTCTTTTCTTATCCGCTGACAGAAGGCAGAAGCCTTAAGAATGGCCTCGAGAGCCGTTTTGACTTCCAGAGACTCTATGGAGTAAATTTCTTCTCCTCCTTCCTTTTGTCCCAAAAAGATATATGAAATATTCTGTAATAATTAAAAAAGAGGAGGGCTTTTTAGCCTCTCCTCCTGTGTTCTTTAATTGGTGCCGAAGGGGGGATTTGAACCCCCACGGGGATCGCCCACCACCCCCTCAAGATGGCGTGTCTACCAATTCCACCACTTCGGCAGCCCTGAATCGTTTCTCCTCTTCAATCTACTTCTTGGGTACCGGAATAGGGACCTGAGATGGAGAAGGTAGCCCTTGGGACTCAGCCGGAGCACTGGATGCGGGCTTCTCTTTTAAGATGGTCGAAGCTTTTCGTGTCGACGAAAACGTCAAGAGGAGCGATGTCACCATAAAGATTGCAGCTGCTACCGCTGTAAGTTTGGAAAGGAATCCCATCGCTCCTGCACTCCCGAAAAGGGTCTGGCTGGCCCCCCCGAAAGCTGCTCCCATTTCGGCACCCTTTCCTGCCTGAAGAAGAACAATCAAAATAAGTGCAAAACAAACAAGGATATGAATGATGACAATAAAGGTCATTTCAAATGGCTTATGAAGTTTTAAACTAAATAATATATATCATATTTCTTTAAATCTGACAATCCTTATAAAGGTCTCCGCCTTGAGGCTGGCTCCTCCGACCAGTGCTCCATCAATTCCGGGTTCTGCCATCAAGGCCTTAATATTCTCAGGGGTCACGCTTCCTCCGTACTGGATTCGGAGTGTTTCAGAGGTTCTTTTTGAATAAAGCTTTTCTATCTTTTCCCGAATGAATCGATGAACCTCTCCTGCCTGTTGCGGAGACGCAGTTCTCCCTGTCCCAATGGCCCATACGGGTTCGTAGGCAATCACGATCTTACCCATCATCTCTTCCTCTATTCCCTTCAATCCCTCAACCAACTGCCTTTCAACGACGGAGAAGGTCTTTCCTCCTTCCCTCTCCTCCAATGTCTCACCGATACAGAAAATTACCTTTAAATCAGAACGAATCGCTGATCTTATTTTTCGATTGACCGTTTCATCCGTCTCTCCAAAGTACTGGCGTCTCTCGGAATGGCCTATGATGACATACTGGCATCCTACCTCCCTTAGCATCAAAGGAGAGACCTCTCCTGTATAGGCCCCTTTCTCTTCCCAAAAAAGATTCTGAGCAGCAAGCTCAATAATAGAATTCCTTAATTCCTGGGCCACAGGATAGAGGGCTGTGAAAGGAGGCGCAACGGCCACCTCCACACCCTCAACTCCTGAAAGGGAAACCTTTAGCGCCTTCACCAGCTCCAGAGCCTCTCCCACGGTTTTATTCATCTTCCAATTTCCTGCAATAAAGGGTAATCGATTCATTCCCTAATTTTTCCTCAACGCTTCGATTCCTGGTAATTTTTTCCCTTCGATAAACTCAAGGGAGGCGCCTCCTCCGGTGGAGAGATGCCCGATCTTTTCAGCCACTCCAGCTTTTCTGACAGCGGCGATGGAGTCTCCCCCGCCAACGATACTGAAGGCCGAGGAATCTGCCACTGCCCTGGCAATCGCAAAGGTGCCCTGGCTGAAAGGTTCCATTTCAAAGACTCCCATTGGTCCATTCCAGAAGATGGTTTTTGCTTTTTTGATCTCCTCCGAAAATATTTTGACAGTTTCTGGACCGATATCCAAGCAGATCCAGCCCGATGGAATCGCTTCGTTTCGTACCACTTCTCTCGGGGCTTGAGGATCCATCCTCTCCGCTGCGAGATGATCCTGGGGGAGAATGATCTTCACTCTTCCCTCTCCCCTCCTTAGGAGTTGTTTTGAGAATTCGATTTGATCCTCTTCGACCAAAGATTTCCCAACTTCAATCCCTCTCCCCTTGAGAAAGGTATAAGCCATTCCACCTCCAATCAGCAGGGCATCCACCTTATTCAAGAGATTCTCAATCACTCCGATCTTATCCGAAACCTTTGCTCCCCCTAATATCGCCACATAGGGTTTTTCCGGATGAATCAGGGCCTTCTCTAAACTTTCGATCTCCTTCATCATCAGAAACCCGGCGGCTACCTGAGGGATATACCGTGTCATGCCTTCAGTGGAAGCATGGGCACGATGGGCTGCCCCGAAGGCATCATTCACATAGACCTCACAAAGCGAGGCCAGAGCCCTGGAGAATGGTTCGTCATTCTTTTCTTCCTCGGGATGAAACCGGAGATTTTCAAGGAGAAGAACATCTCCCTCCCTCATCTCCCCAATCATCCGTAAAACCTCATCTCCGATACAATCGGGAGCCAGAGGGACGTGTTTCCCTAAGAGTTGAGATAGCCTCTCAGCAACGGGAGCCAAACTATACTTTGGATCTCTCTTCCCCTTGGGTCTTCCAAGGTGGGAGGCCACGATCACCTTTCCCCCTGTCTCAAGGGCATAACGGATGGTCGGAAGGGATTGGACGATTCGAGTATCATCCGTGATTTCGTTCTTTTCATTGAGAGGGACATTAAAATCGACCCGGATGAATACCTTTTTCCCTTTCAGTTCGATTTGATCAATTCTTTGTATTCCCACTTGGACTCCTGCCTATTTTATTTTTTCCCAAATAGATACAAAAATAACTCTACCATTCGATTGGAAAAACCCCATTCATTATCATACCAGGAAATGATTTTGACCAATTTCCCGCCGATGACCTTTGTCGAGGGACCATCGACAATAGAGGAGTGAGGATTTCCGTTGAAATCGATTGAAACCAGGGGCTCTTCGCAAAAACTCAGGATTCCTTTCATCTTCCCTTCAGCATAAGACTTTAGAACCTGATTCAATCCTTCTGTGGTGGTTTCCTTCTTAACCTCTGCCACCAGGTCTACGACCGACACATTGGGGGTAGGCACCCGGATGGCCATCCCATCCATCTTTCCTTTCAGTTCTGGAATCACCAGAGAGAGGGCGGTTGCGGCTCCGGTGGTTGTGGGAATCATGGACATGGCTGCTGCCCTTGCCCGTCGAAGATCTCGATGGGGAAAATCCAGAATCACCTGGTCATTCGTATAGGCATGGATGGTCGTCATCAAGCCATACTCCACGCCAAACTCATCGACCAATATCTTTGCTATGGGAGCCAAACAATTCGTGGTACAGGAACCCATCGAAAGAATATGGTGTTTTTCAGGTTGATAATCCTTCTCATTGACCCCCAAAACAAGGGTCAGATCCGGATCCTTTGCAGGCGCAGAGATGACGACCTTTTTGGCCCCTGCCTCTAAGTGTTTAGATCCCCCTGCACGATCCGTAAATCTTCCTGTGCTTTCAAGCACCACATCTACTCCCAGATCCTTCCAGGGAAGCTGGGCCGGATCTCTCTGGGCAAACACTTTCACTTCTTTTCCATCAATTAAAATGGCATCCTTTCCTGCTTCTACCTTTGCATCAAACCTCCCGTGAACCGAGTCATATTTGAGCAGATGGGCCAACGTCTTTGCATCGGTAAGGTCATTGACCGCTACAAATTCTAATTCTCTGTTCTTATAACCTGCTCGAAGAACATTTCGACCGATCCTTCCGAATCCATTAATCCCGACCCTGATCGCCATAGATTCTCCCTCCTTTATTTTGGAGTTTTAAAAATATAACCCCTTATCGGTTCTCCGTCAATATTTTTAAATATTTTCGTATCATTGCTTTTCTTGTGACTGTCCTTTGCTTTCAATCATCAAAAAATGTAAAATTTAAAAAAGATGGAGACTTGGGAAAAGAGTCTGGCTCAGAGTATTACCACTCTTGAAGCATTGAGGAATCGATTTCCAATCGACCCCACCTCCCTTCAATCTGTCGTCAAGCGCTATCCCTTAAGGATTACCCCGTATTATTTTAACCTTATTCAAGAAATGGGAGATCCGATCTGGCGCCAGTGTGTTCCTGACCTTCAGGAATTAGAATCGGACGAGCTCTCTGAAGATCCCCTCTATGAAAAAATAAATTCTCCCGCTCCAAACCTCATTCATCGATATCCAGATCGGGTCGTAATTCTGGTCTCATTATCCTGCCCCACGTTTTGTCGGTTCTGCACAAGAAAAAATAGACTTCACGGGAATGGAAATATTTCACTCACAGAGTCTATTTCGCGCTGGGTCGATTATCTTGAAAGGAATCCAGCCATTCAAGAAGTCATCCTTTCGGGAGGTGAACCTTTCCTCCTTTCAGATGATGAATTAGAGAGGATTCTTTCAGCCTTAAAAAAGATTCCTCACATTCAAATTCTAAGGATCAATACCCGAGTCCCCGTCACCCTTCCTGAACGAATTACGACAAAACTTTCAAAGATATTGAAACGCCATCACCCTCTTTTTATAAATACCCATTTCAATCATCCCAGAGAGATCACGAAAGAATCCACCGAGGCCTGCAGCCTCCTCAGTGATGCTGGAATCCCATTGGGAAATCAAACCGTTCTCCTGAAAGGAGTGAATGATCACCCCGAGGTCATGAAGGAGTTGATGAAAAAGCTTCTTACCCTGCGAATCCGTCCCTATTACCTCCACCACATGGATCCCGTAAAAGGAACGAAACACTTTCGAACTTCAATCGATCGAGGACTTCAGATTATGAATCAGCTAAGGGGTTTCGTCTCGGGAATGGCTGTCCCTTACTATATGATCGATCTTCAAGGAGGGAAAGGAAAGGTCCCGATTCTGCCTGAGTTGATGAGCAGAAATGGAAAAACCTTCTTCCTCAAAAACTACCTAGGGGAAGTCGTAGAATATTTCGATGACGGGGAGGAGGGTTAAAGTTCCTCAGGAGTAAAAGAGACGACCTCGTCAATCCTCTTCACATTTAGCAATACCATCACCAGCCGATCCACCCCAAGAGCGATTCCTGCCGAAGGAGGCATCTTTGCGAGGTCATCTAAAAACTTCTCGGGCACTGGATAGATCTTTTTCCCCAAGGATTGCCGAATATGCATCTCTTTCTGAAACACCTCACGTTGCTCTTCGGGATCGGTCAATTCAGAAAAACCATTGGCGATCTCCAAGCCTCCCAGATAGAGCTCAAAACGTTCTGCGACGGATGGATCATCTTTTTTCAGTCTTGCCAGAGACCTCCGTTCAGAGGGATAATCATAAAGGAAGGTGGGCTTCTTAATGCCCAGACGAGGCTCAATCTCCTGAACCATCACCTCATCAAAAATATCTCTCTGAAGCGCTTCCCTCGCTGAAATCCGGGCATAGCAAGAAAACGCCTTCTCTACTGTAATCTTCTCCCATGGGGATTCGAGAGAGATCTTATGCTCCTGGTAATCGATGGAGTCTCCTAATCCCAGATATTCTGAAAGAGTCTGGATCAATTCTTCGCATTCCTCCATTAGATCAAAATAATTACTGGCTGTCCGGTACCATTCCAGAAGGGTGAACTCGGGGATATGTTGACTTCCTCTCTCCCCTTTTCTCCAGCAATGGCAGATCTGAAAAATCTTTTCATATCCTGCAGAAAGCATTCGTTTCATGCAGATCTCAGGGGAGGGATGAAGGTACCAATCTTCGGAAGCGAAGGGCTCAATGTGGGATTCAGGTGCAAGAGTGGGAATTCGATGGGGGGTCTCTACTTCAAGATATCCCCTTGAGATAAAAAATTCTCGAAGAGATTGAATGATTTTTGCTCTTTGGTAAAGAAAATTTTT
The DNA here is from genome assembly GCA_041082155.1 of Thermodesulfobacteriota bacterium. Lineage (GTDB taxonomy): Bacteria > Desulfobacterota > BSN033 > BSN033 > UBA1163 > CALIBK01. Next base: position 14,710 of record JBDOIB010000488.1, read on the forward strand.
CTTTCTGGCAAGGGGCCAATTCTTCACCCTAACTACCCCTTGACCCGGGTCACATATTCGCCTGTTCGAGTATCTACTGTAATGACCTCCCCTTCTTCGATAAAGGGAGGAACGCGGAGTTCATAACCCGTTTCAACGGTTGCGGGTTTATAATCCGACTTCGCCGTATCGCCTTTGACCCAGGCCTCGGTCTTGATCACTTTGAGATTCACAAAGTTGGGCAAATCCACCCCGATCGGTTTTTCTCGAAACATCAATACCTTGACATTTAGATTCTCGATCAGAAAGTACCTGGCTTCTCCCAGGGTGGCTTCCTCGATGACAATCTGTTCATAGGTCTCATTATCCATAAAATAATAGTGGTCTCCTTCTTTGTAGAGATATTGCATCTCTCTTTCCTCGAGTGAGGCTGGCTCAAAGCTATCCCCTTCACGAAATGTCCGATCGATCGTCAGCCCGGTCAGCATATTCTTTAATTTAGTTCGATACAGAGCCTGCCCCTTCCCGGGTTTTGAGAATTCAAAGAAGGTCACCAGGTAGGGTTCATTATCAATCATAATCTTTAACCCCTTTTTCAAATCCGATGCGCTGTACATGCTCGTCCTTCCCTCTCCCAATTAAAAGTCGTAGAAAAATCTATTTCTGATGCTTTCAGCCATCAGTCGACCCATGGCCTGGAGGGCCTGGGCCTTGTTCGATTCTGTTGTCAGAGGATTTAAAGAGGTCCGAAAGACCCGACTCTCGGTAAGATCTTTTTGAACCCATAGAACCTCTCCGTTTCTCTTCCGGAGGGTGAGATCCAATTTCACCGTGGTTTGATACTCCTGAGCGATCCCTGAACGATCATAAGAAACCGAATGGATCTGAAAGGATTTAATCACTCCCTCAAGAATGGAATCCGCCTCTTTTCGATCCACTACTTTAACCCTTCGATCCTGAATAAACTCTCTTAAAAACCCCTGGGTCAGTGGAATTTCTATACCAGGCTCAAAGGTCTGATTGATAAAGGTGGGAATTGCTATAGAGGTAATCCCTGGAGGTCGATGGGTCTCCTTCCCCACCATCTGATATCCACATCCTAAAAGGAGGATTAATAAAAAGACCGAAACGATCCCTTTCATAGAATCAGCAGACGATATTGATTAGTTTCTGGGGAACGAAAAAGATCTTTTTGATCTCCTTCCCTTCAATGTATCGCTTTACCCTTTCACTTTTTAAGGCCAGCTGCTTCACCTCTTCTTCTCCAAAGGAGGCGGGAACGATTATCCGATCTCTTAATTTTCCATTCACTTGAATGACAATGAGGATCTCTTCTTTCTGGACAGCCTCTGGATCGTACTCTGGCCACGCTTTCTTAATGATCGAGTCCTGATTTCCCAACTGCTCCCATAACTCTTCTGAAATATGAGGAACAAAGGGCGAAAGAAGAAGAACGGTACTCTCAATGGCTTCCCTTAACACCCTTTTTGAAATCTCATCCTCCTGATCTTTAAGTCCAGAGGCATAAATTTCATTCACCAGCTCCATAATTGCACTTATCGCCGTATTGAAATGGAAACGTTCAATATCTTCCGTCACTTTCTTGATCGTCTGATGGGTTTTCTGACGAAGAAATCTTGGTTCTCCCTCCAAAGGAGATCCAAAAGGAAGAGGAGTTAAACCTCTGAGACGAGGCGCTTGATCCCAGATGAGTCTCCAGACTCGATTGAGAAATCGAAAAGAACCCTCCACTCCCTGATCACTCCAGTCTAAGTCTTTTTCCGGTGGTGCAGCGAAGAGGCAGAACATTCTTGCTGTATCGGCACCGTACTTCTCAATGAGGTATTCTGGATCCACAACATTCTTTTTAGATTTGGACATCTTTTCAAGCCGACCTGCTTCAATCTCCCCTCCACATTTTGTGCAGTAAATTCGTTCGCCCTTTCGCTCTATCTCCTCAGGAAAGAGATAGCCATCCCTTGGACACTCATAGACCTCCTTACAGACCATTCCTTGAGTGAGAAGATTGGTAAAGGGTTCCTCCACTCCTACCCAGCCAAACTCTTTCAATACTCGAGTAAAGAAACGGGAATAAAGGAGGTGAAGGATGGCATGCTCAATCCCTCCTATATATTGATCGACAGGCATCCAGTAATCTACCCTTTTTCGATCCAGCGGTCCTTCCTGATAATCTGGGCAGGCAAACCGATCAAAATACCAGGAGGACTCAACAAAGGTATCCATCGTATCTGTCTCCCGTCTGGCTGGTCCATGGCATCGAGGGCACCGGGTCTCTACAAACTCTTTAACCCTTGCCAGGGGAGATTCTCCCATGCCTGTGATCTCCACATCGAGAGGAAGAACCACAGGAAGGTCTTTCTCCGGAACAGGAACGG
>JBDOIB010000004.1:0-6654 GCA_041082155.1 Thermodesulfobacteriota bacterium
CACTCGTTTCACAATTGCCTGTTCCAGTTCTGCCGGAGTGGGTAATGGATACCATTCGTTACTTTTGATCCCAACGATTTCATTCGGCTTTACTATCCTTCTCCATGCTTCGATTGGCTCTCTCTCCCCCAATAACTCACAAACCCCTTGATCGAGCATTCTCTCCAATACCCTGGCATTAATCTGTCCCTGGGAGTCGATCACCTCTTTATCGCGAATCAGGACGACTCTGACTTTCTCTTCAGCCCTCGGTTTTTCTATAAAGGAAGAACCCAGGGCGACCGAAAAAGCTCCATAGGCTGTGCCTCGAAGAAAGTCTCGCCGAGTGATCACTTTCTCTCTCTCCATTAGCTCCTCCTTTTAAAATTCTTTAAAGTGGCCTCCATCAACGCTTCCCCATCTTCACGAGAAGTGGAATCAAAGACCACCAGAAGATATCTCTGGTAAAGTCGGGTCGTCACCCACTTCCCGTTTTCGATCTTCACAGAAGTTGAGGAACCTGCTTCGGGCAGGTACGTCCTTCGGAAATGATGAAAGGCCTTCTGGGCCTCCTTTGGATCGGGATACTCAATCAGAAGAAGAAATGTTTTATCCCTCTGTTCCTTTAGGTGATAAGTAGCCAGAGCTGCGTTAGTCCGTTCACTAAGACGGAGGAGATTCTGATGAGAAATAAAGTAGTGATGATTCAAGATAGGGTGAAGATGGAAATAACGAACACTTCTTTCCAAAAGTCCTTCTTTGGGTAGAAACTGAAGGAGCCTGGGTTTTAATCCTCTCTGATTGATTCTTTGGGAAATAGCCTCCCCCAGGATCAGGAGATCCTGTTTGGTCGATGAGGATTCCTTTTCAGCATAAAGATGAATAAAGAATCTTCCTTTCCAGAATCTTAAGAGACCTCCCCCGTAGTCTGAGGCTTCCCCGATGCCAACTTCTTCCTCATCCGTTTGATAGGAGAAGATTCCGAATGCCTCTTCGGAGGATCCCATGTCGAACAATTCGAGAACGATAGGGGGATGGTTAGATTTTAAGTAACGACGGACCATTAGAAGCTTAAATCCATAAGAACGATAAAGCTCTGCTGCTCCATCCATATAATGAAAGGCCGTTTTTCGGTCATAAAATTCATCCTGTCCTTCTCTCCGGTATCCTCCTCCCTCCAGAGGGGCTATCTTCAATAACTCCAGTCTCCTCTTCCCCATTTCAGTGGAAAGCACAGTATTTCTGTCCATCCCTATACTGAGCATGATTATCATTCCAGCGAGGATCCATCGAATCATTGGATTTCATTCATCCCTTTTTTAATAATTTTTCGAGGCTCTTCCTTAATTTCCTCAAAGCCTTTCCTCGATGGCTGATCCTGTTTTTTTCCAGAAGGGTGAGTTCTGCCATTGTCTTTCCGTAACGAGGAAGATAAAAGATGGGGTCATAACCAAAGCCCCCTCTTCCCACCTCCTTAAATCCAATTCTTCCCCGGCAGGATCCTTCAACTACAATTTCTCTTCCATCTGGAAAGACCATTGCCAAGACGCATTTGAAACTGGCCCCTCTCTTTGTGGCTGGAACTCCCTCCAATGCCTTCAGAAGTTTTTCTCTATTTTTTTTATCCGAGGCTTCTGCTCCTCCATATCGGGCAGAAAAGATCCCGGGGGCTCCCTTTAATGCATCTACCTCTAATCCAGAGTCGTCAGCGAGAACTGGCCGGGAAAGATACCTGGAGTAGAAACGAGCCTTTTTGAGAGCATTCTCCAAAAAACTTGTCCCATCCTCTTCTATCTCTGGAATATTCTGGGCAAGATGGTTTAATCCTATGAGGCGGATTTTTAAGCCTTGGAGTACCTCCCGAATCTCCCTCAGCTTGCCTTCATTTCTGGTAGCGACGATCACATCCACCTGTTGTTTAACCCTCTTCTTTAAGGCATTCTTTCTGAATTTTTATCAAACGTCTTATCCCTTTTTCAGCCACCTTCAGCAATTCATCCATCTCTTCTTTCGTAAACACCGCCATCTCTCCCGTTCCCTGAACCTCGACCAATTTTCCATCTCCTGTCATGACCACGTTCATATCCACTTCCGCCTTCGAGTCCTCCTCATAATTGAGATCTAAAAGGATCTTTCCATCTACCTTCCCTACACTCACTGCAGCAACAGAGTCTTTAATCGGAAGTTTCTCAATCAACCCCTCCTTGATCATCTTTCGAAAGGCATCAACTAAAGCCACATAGGCCCCGGTGATCGAGGCGGTTCGTGTCCCTCCGTCGGCCTGAAGGACGTCACAATCGATCCAGATCGTCCTTTCTCCGAATCCATTCAGATCTGTGATGGCCCGAAGGGAACGTCCAATTAGGCGTTGAATCTCGAGGGCTCTTCCCCCTCCTCGGCCAGTGAGGGAATCCCGTGGAGTTCGAGTATGGGTGGAGCGAGGAAGCATGGCATACTCCGCCGTAACCCAACCCTTTCCGGTATTCTTTAAAAAAGGAGGCACTCGGTCCTCGAGACTCGCTGAACAGATGACTTTTGTATTTCCCATCTCGATCAGAACAGAGCCCTCTGCATATTTCAAATAGTTTCTTATCATCTTGACAGGCCTTAACTCTTTTGGTCCCCTTCCGTCTATTCGTTTCATCGATTTCTCTCCCTTGCCTTTTAGGATAAAAAATTTGGAATCAATTGGAATGATCAAAACTAATCCATTTCTCTTTTAAAACCATTTTTAAGAATCGCTCCGTTCAGGATTAAACTCATTATAGCATAAAATGGTTTAAGTTGAATCCTAAAATGGAACGGGTTAATATTTTTCATTAAATTCATACTGGATCAAGGAGGATCCCGAGAGATGAACGAAGCGATATCCCAAAGAGTTTTTACGGGTGCATCAAAATATGTCCTGGATGAAGAACTGGCAAAGATTGTTAACATCTCCATTGCCCTGGAGATGCCCCTTTTATTAAAGGGAGAACCTGGGACCGGAAAGACCATGCTGGCCCATGCCATTGCAGAAGCCCTTGGGATGAAATTGATCGTCCTTAATGTCAAATCGAATATGAAACTGGTGGATGCCCTTTATCAATATGATACCCTGACCCGACTCAACGATAGTCGATTTGGAGATTCTAAAAGGGATGTCAGTAACATTGAAGAATACATTCGAATGGGAAAGATTGGGCAGGCCTTTGTCTCCGAGGAACGGGTCGTCCTGCTGATTGATGAAATCGATAAGGCAGATACAGATTTTCAGGATGATATGCTGGATGTCTTGGACCAGATGGAATTCGACATCATTGAGATTGACAAAACCATTCGGGCCAAGCATCGCCCCATCATCATTATCACATCCAATGCCAAAAAGGATCTCTCCGATCCGTTTCTCGGTCGCTGTAACTTCCACCATATTGCTTTTCCAGAACCAGAAATGATGAGGAGGATTGTAAAAGTCCATTTTCCTGATATAGATAAAGAACTCCTTGAACATGCGGTGAGAACCTTCTATCGCCTGCGAGAGATCAAGGGAATTGAAAAGAAACCGGCCACTCGAGAACTCATCAACTGGATCCGTGCCTTACGATCAGATCCTGATTTTCGACTAAAGGATCTGATCAAGGGAGAAGTTCCCTATCTTGGGGTTCTTTTTAAGAAAAGCCCGGATTATGTGATCGCCCAAAATGCGATCGCACGATTTAAAGTCTAATTCCCAAATATTGCGGGATTCCATTTTGATTTATGTTTATTGACTTCTTCTATCTTCTCAAAAAGGTGGGCATTCCGGTTTCTCCCACAGCGTTTCTGAGGCTTCAGAAGGCCTTAAGCTTGGGATTGATCACCTCTCTGGACGACTTTTACATTGCTGCCCGTTCGATTCTTGTCAAACACGAGAGATATTTTGATCTTTACGATCAGGTTTTTGCCCACCGATTTCAAGGGGTGGAACTCCAAGAGCCCGATGAATTTGAACTCTCTGAACTGGTGCGATCCCTTCTTGAGGAATGGTTAAAAAGTCCAAAGGAGCTCGGAGACCTTCTCGGGCTCAATGAAGAAGAACTAGGAAGATTAAGCCCCGAAGAGCTGGTTCAGTATTTTCTTGACCGGCTCAAGGAACAAACAGAAGCCCACCACGGAGGCAGTAAATGGATTGGCACCCGAGGAACCTCTCCGGTAGGTCATTCAGGCTATCACCCGGGAGGGATGAGAGTCGGAGGAATCTCCCGAAACAAATCCGCTGTAAAAGTCGCCCTGGAGCGAAGATATCGAGACTATTCTCTTGAGGCTCCGTTTACGGAGTCGCAGATGGGAGAAGCCTTAAAACGATTGAGAAATCTGGTTCCCCATGGTCCGAAAGATAAAGTCAATATCGAAAAGACGATCTATGAAACCATGAAAAATTGTGGGGAGATCGAGATTGTTTTTGACCGCAGCCTCAGAGATCGACTCAAAGTAATTCTCGCCATCGATAACGGAGGCTGGTCGATGGATCCCTATGTGGAATTGGTTCAGACGCTCTTTAATTACGCTCGTTCCCAATTTAAGGACCTCAAAACCTTCTATTTTCATAATACGATTTATGATTATCTCTGGGAAGATCCCCCCCGCCGGACAAAACCTTTTCCAGTCGAAGAACTCGTTCGTTTCGACCCAGAAACCCGATTTATTATCGTAGGGGATGCCAGTATGGCCCCCTATGAGCTCCTCGCCACCAATGGTTCCATCTATGTTGGAGAAAGATCTGGAAAACCAAGTTATCAAAGGCTTCAATTTATTGCTAAAACTTTCCCCCACTCAGTCTGGCTCAATCCTGTTCCTTCTTACGAATGGCCGTATACTCAGACGATTCGTGAGATCCAGCAGATCTTTCCTATGTTCGAACTTACCCTGGAAGGCTTGGAGAAGGCCGTAACCTACATGATGAGAAAGAATTAACTCACTCAATCCCTACTGGACTCGGGCTAATAGGTGAAAGGGATCAACAAAGTGCTTATCAAGGCCCAGGGCTTCTGGCTTCAGCCCGAAAGCCAAACCCATGAGCTGGGTAAAATAGAGAATAGGGAGATGAAAGGATTCCTTAAAGGTCTCCTCAATCTGTTTTTGGCGGGCATCCAGATTGACATGGCAGAGCGGACAGGCCACCACCACGGCTTCTGCTCCTACCCCACGGGCATTCTTCAGGATCTTTCTGCTTAGCTCCAATGCGATGGGAAGCTGAGAAATCCCGAGTGAGACCCCGCAGCATCTGGTTTTATAGGACCAATCCAGTGAAGTTGCTCCAAGGATATTTATTAAACTATCCATCTGAGTAGGATATTCATAATCCTTTACCTCTGTAATCTTTGGTGGACGGGTCACAATACAACCATAATAACAGACCACTCGAAGCCCTTTCAGAGGGTTTGTGACCAGGAAGGCAATTCGATCGAGGCCCACCTTTTCTATTACCGTATTCAAAAGATGATCGATCTTGATTCCATTGAGAGAAAGAGACGAGATCTCTCTGGTGATCTTTTCTTTAAGTTCCTGATTTTCACGGGTCTCTTTTATCGCCACCCGCATTCTGAGAAAACAGGACGGACAGGGAGTCGTGATATAATGAAAACCTTTTTCCTGGATCAATGCAATGTTTTTCATCGGAAGGAGAGTTGAAAGATAATGATCGGTGGAATGGGCCGGGGTTGTCCCACAGCATCCCCACCCTTCAGGTTCGTAAAGAGGAAGGCCAAGCTTTTGGAAGACCGCCTGAGTGGAGAGATGGTACTCCTTAGAAGTCCCGTGGAGGCTGCAGCCAGGGAAATAGGCTATACCATCCTTTTTCTCTCCCCCCTTTCCCCTTAACTTAGGTTTCCCAAAAGAAGGAAGAAGTTTTAATTTTCCTGTCTTTAACATCCTTAAGGCCATGGGGACATCCTGTTTCCACACCTGGCTGAGATCGAGCTGTCCTGAGGCCATCTGCCGGAGATAAAGTTCTCCCATTAATCCTGCCTCATACATTCTACCAAACCATCGAATTCCCCTTAAGGCGGCCTGATAAAAGAAAGAGACAGAGGGAACTTTGGGTTCGATTCCTTCCTTCTGGGCCATGATTTTTAGGGCATCCATGATTTTGGTGATGTTGATCTCGTGAGGACAGCGCGTGGCACAGGTTTCACACATTGCACAGAGCCAGATCGTTTTTGAGTTCAGAACCATCTCTTTCTGTCCCAACTGAATCGCTCTCATCACCTGATTGGGAGCAAGATCGAAATGCTCTGCCACAGGGCAACCTGAAGAACACTTCTGACACTGATAGCAGAGAAAGACATTCTCTCCCGTCTCTCTACGGATGATCTCGGCAAATTCAGCATTTAGTAAAGTGTCCATCGTTTCCATTAAGATTATTCCCTTCGATATAGGCTCTATGCCCCCGACTCTATGCGTCAGGATTGTGAAACTTGGGGTCTGGGGAGGAGTTTGGCCATCTCCACAATCTCTCGGACTTTCTCTTCCCATTCGATCGCCATGATATGGATCCCGCGAACCCCGGGAATCTCCCGCAGCCTCTGGATCGTCTCCACGCAGATCCTAATCCCCTCCTCCGCCTGCCTCTCCTTCGGCACCCCCTTGAGCCTGTTAATCAACTCATCAGGCACATCCATCCCAGGCACCTGCGTCTTCATATACCGAGCCATCCCC
>JBDOIB010000026.1:0-2515 GCA_041082155.1 Thermodesulfobacteriota bacterium
ACGATTGGAGGGATCCAGCGAGGAGGAATCTCTCCTTGGAAGATTTCAATGGATCTATCAGAACCATCCAGAAGAGATTCCAGTGCTCGATCTAAGTAAATGTTAGAAGTAGTCTCCACAAGGGTAAAATGAAAAGCGATGGAAAAAGCGAAGTATCCATCAAAAGTCTATGAGGAGGAGATTCTCAAACTCAATCAAGAGCTGGAAAATGCTAAGAATTTTTCTCTCAGTTTGATAGAGAGTATCGGGAGCGGAATTATTATCACGGAAATCAACGATCGAATTACTTATATGAATCACGCAGGGGAACGGATTTTAGGATATCCTAAAAATGAGGTGATTGGGAAACCTTTTAGTATTTTGGGTTTGAAAGAAAAACAGAGTAACCTTCAATCCCTTTTTGAAGGCCAGGAAGAGACGGATACTCGAAGGGAAGGGTGGATGAGAAGGAAAGACCAGACTGAGATCCCTGTCGGGTTTACCATTAATAACCATCAGAATATCCACGGGGAGACCATTGGAAAGATAGTGATCTTTAGGGATCTCACGAAGGTATATAAGATGCAAGAAGAGATATTGAGAATGGATCGTCTGGTCTCTTTAGGAAAATTGGCTTCGGGAATTGCTCACGAGATCCGCAACCCTTTGGCCGGAATAAAAACCACTGCCCAGGCCCTCGGAGAAGAAATGGCTGAAGAGGATCCTCGACGGGAATATCTTAATCGAATTACAAAGGAGATTGATCGACTCAATGAACTCCTGAAAACCTTCTTCTCCTTTGCAAAACCGCAAACATTAAATTTAGTTCCTTGCCATATCCGGGACATTGTGAATGCCATCACCCCATTCCTCATCAAGGAGATTGCCGATAAAGGAATCCGATTTGTAGAGTTTTATCATCCTCAACTTCCGAAGTTAAAAGTGGATAAGGTTCAAATGCATCAGGCATTTTTAAATCTTTTCCTCAATGCTATTCAAGCGATGCCCGATGGCGGAGAGCTGCGAATCGAGGCTAGCCCGTTTTTTACCACCACTTCCGGAGGTTTGAATAAAAGGTTCGTAAAGATAAGAATTTCAGATACAGGGAAGGGAATTCCCCCTCAGATTCTACCAAAAATCTTTGATCCCTTCTTTACGACCAAACCGAAAGGAATGGGATTGGGACTCTCCATTACTTATCAGATTATTAAAAAGCATGGGGGGAGGATTGAGGTGGAGAGCCATTTAGAGAAAGGAACCACTTTTATCATTTATTTACCAGAGGTGGAATAGGAGTGATGAAACCATCGATTCTTATTGTAGATGACGATGATATTATAAGAGAAAGCCTTTCGGATAACCTGAAAAGAAGTGGATATGAGGTCTATACCGAGGGTTCAGGAAGCGGGGCTTTCTCAATCCTCAAAAAACATATTATCGATCTTATTCTTCTCGATATGAAACTTCCAGATATTGATGGCCTTGAGGTATTAAAAAAAATTAAGGAATTTGATACGGATATCTTGGTGATCATCATGACCGCCTACTCTGATGTGCAAACCGCCGTTTCAGCAATGAAATTAGGAGCCTATCATTATATAAATAAACCTTTTGAGTTAGAGGAATTAAAACTTCTCATTGAAAAGGGTCTTGAAACTCAAAGCCTTATTAATGAGGTGAGAAGGCTTCATTGGCAACAGAGAGAAGAAGGTCAAAACAGTCATATCTATGGAGTGAGTCCTCAAATACAATATGTGAGAGAACTGATTGGGATGATCAGTAAAACCAATAAAACCTCTGTATTGATTCAAGGGGAAAGCGGGACAGGAAAGGAATTAGCCGCCAATGCGATCCATTATAATAGTAAAAGAGCAAACAGACCCTTTATGAAAATTAATTGCAGTGCTATTCCTGATACTCTTCTGGAATCAGAACTTTTTGGGTATGAGAAAGGAGCCTTTACGGACGCAAAAACGACCAAAAAGGGGCTTTTTGAACTGGCGGATGGAGGGACGCTTTTTTTGGACGAGATTGGAGAGATGAAGCCTTATCTTCAATCCAAGATTTTAAGGGTCATTGAGAATCAAACCTTTATGAGGATTGGGGGAGAGCGAGAGATTAAAGTCGATGTGAGAATCATTGCTGCCACCAATAGGGATTTAGAATCCTTGGTCAAAGAAGGGGCTTTTCGAAAAGATCTCTATTATAGACTGAAGGTCATGGTAGTTGAGATGCCTCCGCTTCGAAATCGGCCGGAGGATATTCTTCTTTTATCCAATCTTTTTATTGAAGCGAACAATAAAGAGTATGTGAAGAATATTAAAGGCCTGACCGAAGAGGCCAAGAAATTACTGGTTCAATACAACTGGCCAGGGAATGTAAGGGAATTAAAGAACGTGATCGAGCGAGCAATGATCCTCACTGATCAAGAATATATCTCCCCCAAATTTCTTCCTTTTGAAATCAGACAGGATGAAAGGGTTAAACATACCGAAAGCAAAGAGTATAAAAATTTTGACTTCGAGGTGATTCCTTT
>JBDOIB010000032.1:0-2201 GCA_041082155.1 Thermodesulfobacteriota bacterium
ACAATATCTCGATAAATATCCGTAAAAAGATGAGCTTTTTCTGTAAAGAAGATTGGTTTTTTACCCTGTAAATGGGCATAACGAATAATTCCGGCGGCAATGCGTCCTTTCCCTAAGCCGGTTTGATCTCCGATAATCATACCAATGCCATTCTCTATTTGATCAATGGCTAAGGCTAGAGCATCGATATGATCGGCCGAAAAAGCCTGATAAAGAGAGGGTAAGTCGGGATATTGCAGTTTGTTTCGAACAAACTCATCAATTGCGCCAACGCGTTTTTCTAATCTATCTAGGGCTTTTTGAATGGGTTCTGCCTGATTTTTAGGAACTAAAGTATCATCAACTAATGGACCTTTGCTACGTGGTTGATAGGTAGTTTGGTAGGCTGTTTCAATCGGAGTGGGTTTTTGTTGTATGTGTTCAGTAAATTCGCTTACGTGCTCAGTTCCAGAAACTCCCTCAGGGTGAGGTCCTCCAGCTCCTGTCGGAATTCTTCCTCTGACACCTCTTCCTCTTCGGGATACTCCGGGTCTAGCCCCAGGTTCTCCAGCAGTTCCTCCAAGGACTGTTCCTTCTTCAGGTAATCGACCAGATTCCTCCTCGCCCTCTGCCAACTCGGATACTGGGACATGGCCTCCAGGAGTTGTTCCGGTGACGCCTTCGATCCCAGTTTCTCCCATCCCTCCGGAAGGAGGTCTTCCAGTAAGTATTGTGGGTTGTCCTTCTCCCTCACCGGCGCCAGTCTCAGAAGTTCCAGCACCTTCTCGTCGTGGAGCCACAGGTATCCCGACGGCCCCACCTCCTTCTTCCAATACTTCGGTCTCCAGACCCCTAGCACCTTCCTCGCCCACTCCCATCGGCGGAGTTCCTTCGGGAGCCACGGATCGTATTCTTTGTGCTCGCTCATCTTCTAACCCCCTTAAATTATCCAATAATTCGTCGAAAGTGTCAATCTTTTGATATTTGGCTGGATCTGTGGGCGCAAATCCAGAAGGTTCTGCTTTTCGTCCATCAATGACGATCATGCGAATATCGTATTGAGTGCCCTGTTTATGATAAAGTTTTCCGGGAATATCAATATTTCTGGTTACGTTATAGTAATGATAAAGATAATTTAAAAAGACCCGATCGGTTTCTGTCATTTTGCCATTATGCCCAAAGTTATGTCCACCGACAATCAGAACCGCCTTTCCATCATTCTTCATGGCTTTTAAAGCCTGAATGGCAATGGCGTGCTCCAGTTTTTTGATTTTAAAATTATCAAAGAATCTGGGCTGATCGAGGCTTCCAAAGGGTGGATTGGCCACAACCGCATCAGCAAATTTTTCTTCGGGAATATATTCAAGGGCATCCTGTTGGGTCACATGATATCCCTGTTGTTTTAGAATTCTTGCCCGATCTTCGTTGATTTCATTGGCATAGACATTATCGGGATTGGCATTAGTCAAAAGCATTCCGGTTCCAGCCGTTGGCTCATAAACCACACTATCGGGATGAATGCCTGCAAATTCTTGCACCAAATATCCGAGATGAACTGGAGTGGAATAGGCTTGATTTTCAATGCTGGTGCTTGTTCTTGAACCAAGAAATGGCTGTTTATTATAAAGGGCTTCAAGATCTTTAAAGATTTCCTCTCTTGATTTTCCTGCCATTTGACCACGGGCAATAATGGTTTTTGCCCGTCTCACAATGGCATATTCGATAGCCTCATCAATCAGTTTATGCTTAAAGCCCGGCATCTGGATGAGTTGTCCGCGGGTCAGGCCAAAATTCTGTGCAACAATCTTCTGGGCTTCAATTTTATTGAGTTCCTTCTCTCCAACGAGATCCACAAAGATATCCGACAATCTAATGGGATCTAAATCGATTTCTCCCTCTGGCACTTTTTCTTCTGGTTTTTCTTCAATGGGTTTTTCTTCACCCTGAAGAACAGTTTCCTCTCTTTCTGGGACAGCTTCAACCTTTTCTATCCGTTGAATATCTTCTGGCTTAATGAAGAAAAGTTTATTATCTTGCAATCGTCTGACTGAAACATTGCTGGGCTGTCCCTCCAGATAATCTTGGGCGATGATTCCATCTACCCATTTTCCTGTTCTCCAATTTCGATATTTGACACGCTCTCCCTGTCTGAATAAGATTCTCCCAACTGGAGGGGCTTGCGCTGGGATTGGACCTTTTTCTGTAAAATCAGACGGTTCCGA
>JBDOIB010000035.1:0-1071 GCA_041082155.1 Thermodesulfobacteriota bacterium
TATCTCGTTCAAAAACTGGTAAGCCTCGGCTTCCATCTTCATCTCTTTGGCGAGGGATAAAATATCATCTTTCAGGGATTGATTCTTCGGATTGTTTTTATACGCCTCCTTATACCTCTCAAGTCTTTGAATGTGACGCTCTCGGCGATCGATGAGATGAAAGCCATGCTGGATTGGCTTGCGGAGACGTTTAATTCCCTCTTCCAGGAAGAAAAACTCCGAGAGGAACTCTTTTATTTCTTGGATTCGCTTACGAACTCTCAATAACTCTTTTGATGGTGTTTCCTTGCCGGAAGTGAAAAATTCAGCCAGAAGCTTCGAAAGTTCCTCTTCCTGCAATCGAGCAAGCTCATTTTCAAGCTTTGACTTTTGTTCCCTGGCTAATCTTAAAAGTCTTTCGATCTTTTCATCTTCCTCTCTCAATTTAGTTTTCATTTCATTGACATGTTCAAGAGTCTTAATCGTGTAAATATTTTCGTCATGAACTGGTATATTGATGGTTATTTGCTCCATAAACACCTCCTGATTAACGGATAGCTCATCCGTTGAGATTATTTAAAGATTTGATATTTTTGACTTTTTTAATTGCCACTCACCAACTTGTCACCATTTTCCTCGGAATTCCTTAGCCACTCAAGGACCTCCGGGAGCCGGAACCTCATGTGCTTTCCCACCCTAAGCACAGGAAAGCGGTTCCACTTCGAACGACGAGTTCGATCGTAGATCCATGACTTAGGAACTTTTAGGATCTCCGCGAGCTCCTCGATCTTCAAAAAAGGTGCATCCTCGAATGTGGTCTTATTTTGCATATATCTAAACCTCCTTTTGGTTTTTTATACAAAACAAAGTGAGAACTTAAAATATCATAAGATTAAGTTTTCTTCAGTGGAAAAATGCTCAAATCAGCCACTCTTTCCCATACCTCCTTAAGGAGAATACCCCCCCTACCAGTCGTCATAGGGGGGTATTCCCCCAAACCCACCCCCTTCAAAAAGAGGCCCCATTAATGTTGATTTTTCAATCCTTCCGATTTTTGGGATATTCATCGTCACTATTACATGTCTCTTCTTT
>JBDOIB010000066.1:0-2056 GCA_041082155.1 Thermodesulfobacteriota bacterium
ACAGGCACCCCATACGGACACACCCTCACACACGTCAAACACGCCCCACACCTCTCCCCATCCACCACCGCCACCACTCCCCCCACCTGAATCCTATCCTTAGAAAGGATGGTGCACGCACGGGCTACGGCAGCATTGGCCTGGGAGATTGTTTCGCTGATCAACTTGGGTCCATGTCCTGATCCTGCAAGAAAGAGTCCGTCGCTTGCAAAGTCGACAGGTCTGAGCTTCATGTGGGCCTCGAGGAAGAATCCCTCTGCGGTTCTTGGAACTTTAAGCAGAGTGGCCAATTCTTCGTTCTCTCTTGCAACGGTGGCTGAAGACAGGACGAGAAGATCCGCCTTGATCTCCACTTTCTCTTTGATGACCCTATCCATGAAAGAAACAATGAGCTCAGAGCCTTCTTTCCGAACCTCCGGTTTTTCCTGGGGTTCATACTTGATAAAAAGAACTCCTTCCTTTCGAGCTTTAGCATAATAAGACTCTAAAAGTCCATAGGTTCTAATATCCCGATAAAGGATGAAGATCTTTGCATCAGGATGAAGTTGCTTAATCTTTAAGGCGTTTTTAATCGCTGTGGCACAGCAGGTCCGACTACAATAAGGCCGTTCTTCATTTCTGGAGCCGACACACTGGATCATTACCACTTGGTTTGCCTTTATGATTTCGTCTTCCTGCTTGGCAATCTTTTTTTCTAACTCGAGTTGGGTCAGGATCCGGGAGTCCTCCCCGTAAAGATACTCGTTAGGTTTCCATTCCTCTGCACCCGTTGCGAGAATGGTAATGCCATGTTCAATCTTGCGATAATACATGGTGGGAGCGACCATCACCCCTGTTGAAAAGTTCCCCTTAGATCCGCTGAAATCAACGACCAGGGCATTGGTCAACACGTGAATGAGTGGATGATGGGTGACCCGATCGATCAAATTTTTGAGAAACACCTGGATATCTTCCCCTTCGATGGTATAGAAGAGATTTTTAAGGTTTCCACCCAGTTCGGGTTCCTTTTCAAGAAGGTAAACCTCAAACCCCTGTTCTGCAAGTTTGAGGGATGCCGTCATGCCCGCAACCCCACCTCCGATGACCAATCCTTTTTGAATCACCGGTACGGTAAGCTCTCCCAGAGGTCGAATCATCCGGGCATTGGCCACGGCCATTCTCACCAATTCTTTGGCCTTCTCAGTGGCCTCCTTTTTCTGACTCATATGAACCCAGGAGCACTGGTCTCGAATATTGGCCATCTCAAAGAGGTACTTATTAAGACCCGCATCCTTTAAGGTTTCCCGAAACATCGGTTCATGGGTTCGGGGAGAGCACGAGGCCACAATGACCCGGTTGAGATGGTGCTCTTTTATGGCATTTTTGATTTTTTCCTGGGTATCCGTGGAGCAGGTATAAAGATTTTCATCCACAAAGACGACATTTTTTAAGGAACGAGCATACTCTTTGACTGCAGGAACATCCACCACTCCTCCTATGTTAATCCCGCAATGACATACAAACACGCCAATTCGAGGTTCTTCCTGGCTGACATCCCATTCAGGTGGATATTCCTTCTTTCTCGCGATGGTTCCTCTGGAAGAGGCAATCAAGGCTGTGGCCTCTGCGACCGCTCCACTGGCTTGAGAAACAGTTTCAGGAATATCTTTGGGACCCTGAAAAGCCCCGCAAACAAAGATACCTGGCCTGGATGTGGAAGTGGGTGCGAAAGGATGGGTCTTACACCATCCATAAGAATCGAGCTCCACCCCCATCCTCTTGGCCATCTCTATCGTTCCCTTAGAGGGAACCATCCCTACCGAGAGAACTACCAGTTCAAACTCCTCCTCCACAACATTTCCCTCTTCATTAAGGTAGGTCAGGAGAAGATTTTTGGTCTTCAAGTCTTCCCGGACTTTAGAGACCATACACTTGATAAAACGAACACCATACTCGGATTTGGCTCTTTCGTAATAGGCATCGAATCCCTTTCCATAAGCCCTGACATCCATGTAAAAGATGGTGGGTTTCACAAAATGAACATGTTCCTTGGCAATGATGGCTTCCTTCGTTGCAT
>JBDOIB010000087.1:0-1911 GCA_041082155.1 Thermodesulfobacteriota bacterium
TATGGGGTAACCACTACCCGAATAAGATCTCCTTTTTTAAATTTTTCGCTCTTAAGAACACTGCTCTCTTCCCCGACATTCTCTTCATCGTTTCTCATCCATTGATAACGATAGGTTACATTATCGTGATCTGGGTCTCTGCTTTGGACATAAACAGTTAAATTACTTTCTTTCGTCGGATTTTCAGGCAAGATCGTTATTGAGGTAATGACAGGAGGAGAATTCGCTTTTGAGACTATTTCTCTTTCCTCTTTTTTACCACAGGAGAGGATAAAAAAGCATATTATTGGAAAAACTAAAATCCATTTTTTATTCATCTTAATTTCCTTTAATTTCCCCTTTATCTCTATAAGAAATCCCATCCTCAACAATTCCATAATCTTTTATTTTATAAAGCAAAGCCCTGTGACTGATCTCGAGAAGGCGAGCCGATTGGGAATGATTTCCCTTAGTCTTTCTTAATGCCTTTTTAATCAAGGCAATCTCCAGCATCCTGGAGGCTTTTTTAATCGAATACTCATCATCATTTAATGGAAGAATGGCTATCTCTTCTCGTGGATGTTGAATCTCCATCGGAAGATTTTCAAGCTCGATATATTCTCCATCGGCTAACACCATTGCTCTCTCAATTGTGTTTTCAAGTTCTCTAACGTTTCCTGACCATTTCTGATTCATCAATAACTCTAAAGCCTTTTGTGTAATCCCTTTGATCTCTTTATTTAATGTTTGATTATACTTCTTTATGAAATGCTCAATTAAAAGAGGGATATCTTCTTTTCTTTCTCGGAGTGGAGGAAGATGAATATGGAGAACGTTTAATCGATAAAAGAGGTCTTCTCTAAACCTTCCCTCATTAACTTCTTTTACCAAATCTTTGATTGTGGCTGCAATTACTCTTACATCGATCTGAATTGCCTTTGATTCCCCCACCCTTCGGATCTCCCCATCCTGGAGAACCCTCAGTAGTTTAACTTGAAGCTGAGGGGGTAATTCTCCGATTTCATCCAAGAATATTGTCCCTCCATCGGCTTCCTCAAAAAGTCCTTTCTTGGCCCGGATCGCATCCGTGAAAGCCCCTTTGACATGGCCAAAAAGCTCGCTTTCAAGGAGATTTTCAGGAATGGCCCCACAATTCACAGGAACAAAGAGTCTCTTTGAACGATCACTGTTGTAATGAATGGCTCTTGCAATCAATTCTTTTCCTGTGCCGCTCTCTCCGGTAATCAGAACAGTGGATTTATAGGGAGCTACTTTTTTGATCACTTCAAAGATTTTAATCATTTTATCGTTTTTACTCACGATATTCTCAAAACTAAATTCCTTCTTCACCTCCTTTCTCAAGAGTTCATTCTCTTTTCTCAGCCTCTCCCTTTCTTCTGCTTTCTTTAAAGTAAGGATAATTTCATCGGGTTTAAAAGGCTTTGAAATGTAATCATAAGCTCCGAGCTTCATGGCCTCAATTGCTGTATCTAAAGTTCCAAAGGCCGACATCATAATAATAGGAGCATCAACCCCTGAGCTGACCATTTCTTGAAGGACCTCCATCCCATCCATCCCTGGCATCCGTATGTCACAAAGAATATGATCATATGGAGCTTGAGAGGCCTTTTTTAAGCCTTCCTCTCCATTGGCTGCACCCTCCACTTCATATCCTTCCTTTTTTAAGATCACTGTAAGAACATTTCGGAAACTCTCTTCATCATCTATAATAAGGATTCGTTTAGGAATCATCTGAAACCTCCAACGTAAAAATCGAAATCAAGGAAAATTATTCCTTCACCCCATCGTAGTACTTACAGGAAAATACACTTCAAAAGTCGACCCTTTCCCATATTCACTTTCCACTTGAATCTCACCCCCGAGAGACTCCACAATTCGTAAAGAAACCGAGAGGCCGAGGCCGGTTCCTTT
>JBDOIB010000096.1:0-4517 GCA_041082155.1 Thermodesulfobacteriota bacterium
AAGATATTCTGAGGAAGATGGAAGAGTATTCCAAGCAGGTCAGGATTGGAAATCCAGAAAAGTATTTAAAGGCCACTGTCAATCTTGATTTTATGGAAGGGAGCCAGGGGATTGTGATCGAGAGGATGGAGCATAGGCCCTAAATGAAACCCTTAATTATGACGGGTTTAGTGGAGAGGATTTAGAGGAATCAATTTGGGTCGATTCCAAAAGCAAAGAAAGGTTCGACATGCAGGAAAACGGGAATCTCTTCCTCCATTTCATCACAGGTGAATTTTATCGAATAAAAGAGATAAAAGGAAAAAAGATCATTTTAGAGTGTTTAAGTGAACCCAGAAGATGGTGGATTGGGGAAGAGAAGAAACTTGGTCTGTTTTTTAAAGGGGTTGAAGGGATGAAATAAATAGGAGAAGATCATGAGAGTCTTTTTGGGAGACGTATTGAGGAACAAATTTACAGGTGAGCTTTATGAAGTAAAGAGGTTCAGGCTCGATAAGGTGATTCTGGTGGCTAACGGGATGCCTGAGAAGGGGTGGTTTGGAGACGAAGAGATCCTGGAGTTTATTTTTGAGAGGGTTGGACATGGAGAACGTAGCCTCTATAAATGAAAAGCCGATAAATTTTATCTCTTGGGCAAGGATGAACCATAGAGAGTTAGTCGGAGAGACCGAATCTTCGGCAGGAAGAAGGGGAAAAGCATGGAACAGTTTGGTTACGGTTTTGACCTCCCTTCCTCCAGATGAGCCTCACTGGCTTTATAAGACACCTTTTGAATGTTTGCTTGTTTCTAAGAACGGAGAGGGATTTAAGCCCCTCAGGAGATTTCGGGAGGAGACTTTTGAGCTCCTCAGGGAACGGGTGATAGAAAGACTTCCCTTAGGGAAGGATCAAAAGGAAGTGATGGTCTTTTTAACCGAAAGATATACCAGACGCCAGAGTCTCTTTAAGATAAGGTACCTCAGCTCTCTGGATAAAGAAATGGTTCAGATTGAAAGAACCCGAACCTTCTCAAAAGAAGAATTTATAAAGGCTTATCCACGATGGGGAAGAATGTTTAAGGATCTTGAAGCCATACTCGATAAGTATCCCCGTCTTATTCTGGGAGGAAGGGAGAGTCCATTTATCAAGAAATGCTGCTACTCAATAATAATGGAAAGGGTAGAGATTTCAGAGTTTCCACCTCCTCTTTTTATAGAGGAAAATATCGAGGTTCACCTCCCAAAGGTACTCCAGTTATTGAATGCAGGGAAAGAGGGTTTCTGTTTGGAACTTTTCGAAGGGATCGAGTTTCCCTTTCTATTTTATGAATCCAGAGACTCGTTGTTCCTGGAGGAGAGATCCCTTTTGAACAATTTTTTAATCAGTTCTAAGAATTTCGTCCTTTGCCTTCCCTTTAGTTCCCCCGAGGCGATGGAGAAGACCCTTTCAGAGAGAAAGGATAAAACACCTATTGGATTTAAGACCTTCTTCCTCTCCCCTCTGGAAATCCGGGAACTCTAATGAGCATTTCTTGAGTGTTATTTGACTAAGTCTTTATGGGCAGGAAGAATTCCAAATCCATCTGCCTTCAGGATAGCCCTTCTTAGAGCCTCCATCAGAACCTCTTCTCCAAGAAGACCGATCAGATTTACATCTCCTTCCTTCTTTCCACAGGAGAGTCCAAAAAGGATGTCTCCATCAAAGGTCGTATGGAAAGGAGAAATCATCCTGGCCAATCCACAATGGGCAATCCTTAAAACCTGATGAAGCTCCTTCTTATCTAAATGGGCATTGGTAGCAATCACAGCAAGGGTTGTATTGGAGGGGAAAAGAGGAGAAGAAACGGGCTCTCCAAAAGATCTTCGGACTGCCCCCTTTTTTATCCATTTCGAAGAGTTGGCAAGTAGGAGGCTTCTTCGAGAGACCCTTGCCCCTGCCAAGATTTGATGAGATTCGGGATCGACAACATCGCCGAAGGCATTGACCACTACCAGAGCCCCAACAATAATCCCCCTGGGACCAAAAATACTCGAAGTCCCTAAACCCCCTTTCATCGCCCTCTCCATCCCAAAGAGCTTCCCAACCGTGGCTCCCGTCCCTGCCCCTATACTCCCTTCTCCCACCTCTCGAGAAGCACTGAGGCAAGCCTGATATCCCATCTCTTTGTCCGGTCTCCTGCGAAAATCCCCGATCCCCAAATCGAAAATCACAGCAGCCGGAACAATGGGAACCTTCGTCTTGATGACATCGAATCCTTTTCCTCTTTCCTCCAAATAGGCCATGACCCCACCAGCAGCATCCAGACCATAGGCACTTCCTCCCGTAAGTAAGATGGCATGAATCCTATCTACCAGATGATGATAAGATAACGTATCGATCTCCCTTGTTCCTGTAGCCGCTCCTCGAATATCTACAGCTCCAATAACCCCCTCCTCACAAAGGATCACTGTGCAACCTGTCAAGGCCTCAAAATCACTCGCATGGCCCACCCTGAGACTAGGAATATCAGTAATGGCATTAAGTTTCTTCATTGCTCAGAGAGCCTATCAAGAATTGCAATCCGTGTCAATGCAGTGAGCTGGAGATTTTTGAGCAAGAGAAGGATGTGAGACTTTCCTGACCCCTCTCCGTCCAATAAAATTTCTAAGGCCCAAATTCTTCTTAGAAAATGGGAAAAGTAACCTTTCGCAACCTTCAGCAGGAGAGTCTATTATTTTGATGAGACGATAGCCTCTTTGAAGGCCTTTGTTGGTTTAATCTTTACAACGGTCTTTGCCGGAATCTTAAGGGGCTCACCGGTTGCGGGGTTTCGGCCCATTCGGGCTTTTCTTTTGACCACCACCGATTTGCCGATCCCGGGAAGAACAAAAGCCCCTTTCTTTCTGGTTTCAGAAATAGCCAGGGCCGCATACTCATCAATGATCGATGCCGCGGTCTTTCGGGTCATTCCAAACTTGTTCGAAAAATGAGCCGCAATCTGTCCCTTCGTCATTATTTCTTTTCTACCTCCCATACTTTTGCCCTACTTCTAAGAAAAAAAGTTGGTCATTTATAAGAGAAATGGATTCATAAATCAAGTGGGATGAAGAGGAAAATTTAAGATTATTTTAACTGGAGATTTTAATTGAGGACTTCATGATTACATGGGTATTGTTTGTATCAATTAAAACTTAATCTGACATTGTCTGTGACGGCATGAACCACAGAGAGAGGGTGTCAGAACGAGTATTGACTATTACACGAAACCTTTGGTTTCGACAGCAACTGATGACTCAATTCTCGATAAGATTATTTCAATGAATTTCCGAGACGCAACATTAGTAGTAGGGATAAATTATCTTTTTAAATAAGATTTCACCTTGATCTATCATCGTTGACAGTTTCCGTGTAATTGCCTAAAATAAAAAACAGGACGTTAAAAATAAAAGGTCTATGAGAGGATACAAATCGAAAATTAAAGGAGGGATAATGATGGGAAAGACGATCAGGGCGAAGTTTACTAAAGGGGTCATTAAGCCCTTGGAAAAAATTGACATTGAGGAAGGGAAAGAGATTGCTGTAATTATCGCAGAGGTTCCTTTAAAACCCAAAAAGGATGCCTTTGAAAAATCGGCAGGAGCCTGGAAAGGGACAATCGATGCAGAGAAATTAATTGAAAATATCTATGCAGATCGTCTCTTATCCGCAAGGGAGGAACCAAGACTATGAAGCTTTCTTATCTGATCGACACTGACTGGATTATCCATTATCTAAATGGGAATGAAGAAATTGTTAGAAAGATTAGGTCCTTAGGGAAAGGTGGATTGGCTGTCAGCACTATCTCTTTAGCAGAACTTTACGAAGGAATTTATTACTCTACAAATCCTTCTGGTAACGAGAAGGCTTTAGATGATTTCTTAAGTGGAGTTTCAATTTTAGGTGTGGAAAGGGAGGTATGCAAAGTTTTTGGAAAAGAACGTGGAAGGTTGAGGCAATTAAAAAAGATGATTGGTGATTTTGACCTTCTGATAGCCGCTACATGCCTCTGCCATAAGCTGACCCTTCTAACCAACAATCGGAGACACTATGAAATGGTAGAGGGCCTAAACATATTCTCCCTCTCATAGACAAAATCAGGGCCAACCAAAATATTGGCTTTTTATTTTATGGAAAGTTTTGAGGCAAGTGAGATGAAAATAAAAAAAATAAAAAGAGACAGAAAACTTCCTTTTGCAGTTGAGCTTTAGGCGTTAAAGGTAAGCTCAGGAGGAAGGAAATTTATGACGGATATATAGCGGGAAAAAGTGGATATGACCAAAAATTAAAGGATCATGATCACTATGTATGGAGGTGGCATGATCGAACGGCTTGAGAAATTGGTCAGAGGAGTTGGAATAAAGAATCGCTATGAGGCGATGGATCTGGAAGAGACAATAAGGGTGGTAGGTCGCTTCTGCAAATTGAGAGGAGAAAAACTTCTTCACGAGCCTTATGCCACTTTGATCTCGATCAAATCTATATAAAGCCAGCTATCAGCCCCCTTGCTTTCTGCCCGTAAT
>JBDOIB010000319.1:0-1498 GCA_041082155.1 Thermodesulfobacteriota bacterium
GATGATCCTCCCTTCTGGATCAGTAATCATCACCCCATTATAAATATTATCGAGGAGTGCTTCATAAAATTTGATCTTTTTTTGTAGTTCGTTGATCTCTTTGGATTCCATACCCCCTCCTGAATGTTTAAAAACAATCTACCATAATGGATAAGATTTTCAAGTAGATTCTTCGTCTCGGGATAGGATGACCTTCTGGGAGCTGAGCTGGATGGTTTTAATCCTCTGGATCTCCTGAAGGGGGGTGAGAATTCGCAGGCGTTTCCCTTCTTCGAAATAGTGTCGGAGGAGTCCTAAGGCTAAGGTTTCATCTTCAGTATCTTTCAAACCAATGAGAAGGCCATTGATCTTTAAAGCCCATTCTAAAGGAAGAGGTTCTCCATTTGGGTCGATGACTTCTCCTTCGATTTGGAGTCCTTCCAATGAAAGTTCACAACTCCGGGCTTCTTTAAAATATTCTTGAAATCGTTGATTCCGATAGTATCTACGTTCTTCCATGGATCTTATTCTAACCCCAGGAGATAGGGGGAGACGAAAGATTTTTATTGAGGGGTTCTCTTTAAAGAGTTCAAGGATGGGTTCAATTTCATCGCTTCGTTGAAGGGCCAGAATAAACCTGGGAGCAATCAGGTCTATTTTTCTCCTTTTCAATTCCCTCCCCCCCTCTCCCGAGACAAAACCCGTCGTATCAACCAGAATAAGATCCGCTCCGGAAGAAGTGGCCTTGTCCAGCATTTTCTTTACCCCTTTCAAGAAGATCGGGAAGTGACCTTCTGGAGTGGTGGAGCCAACAAAGAAGATCTCTGGGCTGGAAAGGATAATTTCCCAATCAGGATGAGATTTGAAGACCGAAAACCCAATGGTCGTAGGAGGACCAAGAAAGGATTGGCCAATATCAGCATCCACAAGAGCTATCATTAATCCTCTTGGGCAGAGGTGGGTGATGATGAATTTAACCAGTGTGCTCTTTCCAGTGTCTGTAGCTCCAAGGATAATGACTTTCCCTTTTTCCTCGGCTAATGTTTCAAGAACAGGAAACCATTCTCTGGGTGCCTCGAAAGATATCATATTGATTCGTTTAACTTTTTATTTTTAGATTTTGAGGGTCATAGAGAGGTTCTTTTTCCACAATCGCTTCATACCTCTTTGCAGCGACTTCAATCAATAATTTTGTTCCTGGTTCAGAATAAGCGATTGGAAGATATCCATAGGCAATGGGTTTCTCAATGGTATGTCCGTATCCTCCGCTGGTTACAATTCCTATAACCTTATCTCCATCAAGAATGGCCTCTTTTCCAATGGGGATCAATGGACCAGAGTCAATCGTGAGACAACAGAGTTTTCGGGATATTCCCTTCTCTTTTTGGATGAGAAGGGCTTCGCGACCCATAAACTCACCTTTATCTAGCTTCACACAGAAATCAAGTCCTGCTTCGAATGGAGTATATTCGGGAGAGATATCTCCACTCCAGTATCGGTATCCTTTCTCCAACCTCAA
>JBDOIB010000143.1:0-11048 GCA_041082155.1 Thermodesulfobacteriota bacterium
GAAGGAAAGCCGAGTTCGGGTGCTTGGCTCAAAAAAAAGAGTGGCTAAAATCTTTCCTTTCAATAAGGAGATAGATGATTTTTGTTTAAGCTCTTTCTCAAATTCTGAGGCTACTCTAAGGATTGCATCGATTTCTTTTTGAGTGAATTGATTTCCATGAAGGATGTCTTTTCCTTTAAGGCTAACCATATAACCCTCCAATTAAATTATTAAACAAAAATTTTGATTTTCAATAAGTTATTTATTAATTTTAAAGTAAATTATTTAAAAATTTTAGAATTAATTGTATTTTTTTATTTTTATACGTAGAAACTGACCCTGACCAGGTTTTCCTTTCATCTCTTCATTTTCGATCAGGATTTTTCCTCTCTGGATCACAAGGATTGGTTTTCCCTTACATCTCCTCCCTTCATAAAGGGTATAAGGAGCCTTTGAATGTTGAGTTTGGTGTCGAATCTGATGCACTCTAACGGGGTCAAATATTACGATGTCTGCATCAGAACCTTTTTGAATCACTCCTTTATGGGGGTAAAGGCCAAATATCTTTGCAGGTCCTTCTGAAAGAAGTTGAACTAATCGTGTGAGTTTGGTTCTCCCCCGGTTGACTCCTTCATCATAAACCACCGTTAACATTGTCTCAGCCTGAGGGGATCCAAAAGGGGCTTCGAAAAAGGGATCGTCCATCTTTTTTCTTTTTGGAGCATGGTCACTTGCAATGGTATCAATCACCCCTTCGTTGACTCCTTTCCATAATGCTACACGATCCTTTTCTGTCCTTAAGGGAGGACCAATCTTTGCTGGGGCACCCCATTTCTGAAGAATGTTATCGGTCAGAGTTAAATATTGGGGGCATGTCTCCACATAGACCCTTTGACCTTCTTTTTTTGCCTTCCGAAGAACCTCGAGCCCCAATGCTGTGCTTAGGTGAACAATATAAAGAGGACACCCCATCACTCGTGCAATGGAAAGGGCTCTAAAAATCCCTTCGGCCTCTAAAAGATCAGGTCTCGTCTTCAAAAAGACCCTCTTTTGATCTTCTCCCCTTCTCAGGGAACGATCCTCCAGATAGTCAGTCACCAGTCCATTCTCTGCATGCACCATTGCCAATCCACCGCATTGAGAGATGAGATCCATGGCCTCTGCAAGGTGATAGTCATTGGTCATCCAACCCAGTTTCGCATAGGTCATAAACATCTTAAAGGAACTTACCCCAAGTTCAAAGGCTTTGGGGATCTCCTGAATTTGAGAGGCTGGATCAAAAAGGGTTCCATGAAGCCCAAAATCAAGATAGGAGCGTCTTAATCCATCTTCTTTATATTTTTCAATTGTTTCCACCAACTTCATCCCCGGTTTGGCATAGGCAAAATGGATGAGGGTGGTTGTCCCACCAAAGGCTGCCGTATAGGAAGTCCCTTCGATATCATCTTCATAGACCGGATGCACGTGAACGTCAATCACTCCTGGCATGATATATTTTTGAGAGGCATCGATGACTTGTCTGACTCCCTCGGGTCTTAATCCTTTTTTCACTTCAATAATCTTCTCTCCTTTAACAGCCACATCAGCCTTCACAATTCTTGTACCTGTGACCACCCACCCATCTTTAATTAAAAGATCAAATTTCGAATCCATTTTTCCCATTCCCCCCTGGAAAGCCCTTTGACCCTCACTCCTTAGCTCAAATATGGTCCTCTGTCTTCGTTCAAAGGATCAGCGCCAGCAGAGCCTTCTGAGTGTGGAGCCGGTTTTCGGCTTGATCAAAAATCACGCTATTTGACGAATCCGCCACTTCATCAACGACTTCTTCTCCACGATGGGCTGGAAGGCAATGCATAAAGATGTAATCTTCTTTTGCATGTTTGGTCAGTTTAGGGTTAATCTGGTACGGTTGAAAAACTTTGCCCCTCTCTTCCCGCTCCTTCTCCATTCCCATGCTGGTCCAGACATCCGTATAGATGACATCTGCTCCTGTTACAGCCTCTAAGGGATCTTCGGTGATGACGACTTCTGATCCCCTTTTTTTAGCCTCGCTTTTAGCATAAGAGACTACTTCAGGGTGAGGATGATATCCCTTTGGAGATGCCACAGTGATGTTTATTCCCAACTTTGAACATCCATAGAGAAGAGAATGGGCCACATTGTTTCCATCACCCACATAAGCAAACCTTAATCCAGAAAGCCTTCCCTTTTTTTCGCAGATGGTAAAGAGATCGGCAAGGGCTTGGCAGGGATGAGAAAAATCTGAAAGTCCATTAATTACAGGAACTCTGGAATACTTGATGAGATCAAGAATCGTCTGGTGAGAAAAAACTCTGGCCATAATCCCATGGACATATCGAGAAAGGGTTTGAGCCGTGTCTCCAATAGTCTCTCCTCGCCCCAATTGAAGGTCACTTGCACTGAGATATAACGCATAGCCCCCTAATTGCCACATTCCGACCTCAAAAGAGACACGGGTTCGAGTAGAGGGTTTTTCAAAGATCATCGCCAAGGTCTTACCTTTAAGTAATGGGTGATCCTGACCTCTGAGAGTCTGGAGTTTGAGTAGCTCCGAAGTTTTAAGAATCTCCTCAATCTCCTCGCTTGAGAGATCTTTTAAGCTGGCTAACGATTTTCCTTTCATTAATACCGCCATAGGTCTCCTCCTGTGCTTTAAGATTGAAAATGGATGGTCTCTCCGTGAGGCCTATTCCTCAAATTAAAAAAACTTTAACAACATCTTTTATGGATTTCAAGAAAAAAGATGAATCAAAACCTTGACTTCCCTAAAGGTATTTGTTAATGTTCAATAAAAATTTTTCAAAAGGGGGTGATGATGGTGTCAAATGTTCTCGGAATTATTGCAGGGGTCATCGTCATCGTCATTGGTCTCGTCCTCTTGGTCACCTGGTGGGGTTGGTTTGTGAAGGGCCTTATGGCGACCGTGCCGATCGTTCTTATTCTCATCGGAGCTGGGGCCCTGGTCTACTTCATCAGTGAGATCAAGTCAAAATTGGAGCTCCAAAAGGAAGAGGCTTCCTCCGAAAAGAAATAAACGAATTCGTGAGATCACAAAAAAAGAGGCGGAGGGAATCTTTCTTCAGATTCTTTTCGCCTCTTTTGGTTTTTATAGAACGTGAAAAAATTACAACCTGAAGATAGGGTGATAAAGGTCGATGAAGAACTCGGGATCGCTTGGATTCTCCTTCCGCCCGACCCCGCCCTAAATGGATTTCAGGGAATCTCGCCTCGAATCATGGATGAGGCCAAATTTCTTAAGGCCAAGCAGAAAGCTCAAAAGGAGAAAAAAGATTGATCAATGCTTAATCCGTTCTTCCCGTCCTCCGGCTCTCTCCTTTTGAGAAAGAATTCCACCGTGGATGACTATCCCATCGGGATCCGCACTGATGGCTTTTAAATAATAATGCTCAGCTTTCTGTGCCTCGCCGATCTTTTCGTAACATTCTCCTAAAAGATTCAGGGCGTCTTTATAGGTGGGAAGAAACTCAATAATCTCCTCCAGTGTATTGATCGCCATGTAGTAACGACCCAGTTTCCAGAAACAGACAGCCAGCCAATAGTGTCCCTGATAATGTTTGGGGTTGATTCGAATGACCGTTTCATAATAAGGAATGGCTTTCTCGTATTTTCCTCTCCTAAAATAGAGGCCCCCTAAATTCAAAAAGACAGGTATGCTCTTGGGCTGTTTTTTTAAAATTTTCTCATATTCTTTTATGGCTTTTTCGGGAAGGTTAGCCCGATCGTAAGCGTTGGCTTTTCCAAAAAGATAATTGATTTGGATTTCGTCCCATGGGACCTCTTCAAAAATGAGATCCCTGAGAAGGTCACCCCATACTGGAATCATAAAAAAGAGAAATTTTAGAAATTTCATTCCTTTACCCCGCCCACAGGTAGGGTGGAGGATTGAATACTGCTCTTTCAGGAAACGTGAAAACGAAAATGAACGATATCCCCATCTCGAATGAGGTAGTCCTTTCCTTCAGATCGGAGAAGTCCTTTCTCCCTTGCCAGATGTTCAGACCCACAGGAAATAAAATCCTCAAAAGAGATGACTTCAGCACGAATGAACCCTCGTTCCATGTCTGTATGAATCTTCCCGGCAGCTTTGGGAGCTGGAGTTCCTTTGGGAACGGTCCAGGCTCTAAGATCCAAATGAACGATGGTATAAAAGGTAATCAAATTTAATATTTCATAACCTACTTGAATGAGCCTCTCCAGACTGGAGCCTTCGAGTCCCAATTCCCTTCTATATTCTTCCCTTTCTTCTTCAGGAAGTTCAGAGATTTCAGCCTCAAGATCTCCACAAATGACAACCACACGTTGACCTTCTTTTCCCGCCCAATCCAGCAAGGCCTTCAAGCAGGAACCATTCATTCTTAACTCATTCTGATCCACATTAGCAATATAAAATACAGGTTTCGTAGTGAGGAGATGAAGATCCAAGAGAATAGCGTTTCGATCTTCAGTGAAGTGAAGGTTTTTGGGAATTTCTCCTCTGTTTAAGATTGAATAGACTTCCCGATAAACTTCGATCTCGAGAGCATGTTCTTTAGCTCCAATTCGATGGAGTTTTTCTATCTTGGCCAGCCTCTTCTCTACGGTTTGAAGGTCAGCTAAGATAAGCTCTGTGTTGACCACCTCAATGTCTCTGACTGGATCCAGAGACCCAAATTCATGGGCCACCTTCTTATTCTCAAAGCATCGAACGGTATGGGCAATGGCGTCCACATTTCGAATGTGATCTAAAAATTGATTCCCTAATCCTTCCCCTCTGCTTGCTCCTTTGACCAGGCCAGCGATATCAAAAAATTCAAGGGTCGTGGGGGTGACTTTTTTAGGCTGGATGAGTTGGGCCAGACGTTTTAATCGTGGATCTGGAACGGGAACAATCCCAATATTGGGCTTAATGGTGCAGAAACGGTAGCTTGCCACTTCTGCACCTGCTGCCGTAAGGGCATTAAAAATGGTTGATTTTCCGACATTCGGGAGGCCAACAATTCCGCATCGAAATCCCATTATCTTCTCCAGTTAAGGGGTAAACCTTTCCGTAACGGATTACAAGAACACGCAATTTTTTTGTGGATTTCTCAATTTATATTTGTATAATAAATTCATTAGAAAATAAAGGGTTCTCTTTCTCCATATCATGTTCTCAGGAGGAACACAAGATGATAAAAGCTCAGAATAGAATGTTGGTTGAGATGGCCTGCTCCATTGTAAAAAAGACAAAAGCCAGTGGCATCTTGCTCTATGCAGATTTAATTCAGGATTATGAGACCCTCTATAAGATTCAGCAGGAGAGGAAGGTGGAAATGATTCTGGCCATCAAAGACGAAGGGTTCTATCAAGAAGCTATGGCCCATTTCGATCGTGTGCTGCGGCTTCCGGATTTTTCTCTTGGACGAATCAATCAAATCAAGATGGCGATCCTTAAAGCCCTCTCTGAGGGGCTGGTTAAAAAGGGTGAGAAATGGATCTGTCTCTCGGGCATGCCCCAAACCAAACTTCTTGACAATCTGTTGATTCTCGATTTCGGAAAAGAGTTTGAGATCCTCTCTTCAGCAGACCTTCCTGTGATCTCAGAAATTGTTAGACCGGAGGTCTTTGAAGCCGTCTTGAAACTTGCCCTTGAAATCTCAACAGAGGGGAAAGAGGGGAGGAAACCGGTAGGGACGATCTTCGTTCTTGGAAGGCACGAAGAGGTTCTCAAATTCTCTCATCCAATGGTGATTAATCCTTTCCAGGGTTATCCTGAAGAAGAACGAAATATCTTAGATCAAAGACTAAAAGAGACGGTAAAGGAATTTTCGTCCATTGATGGAGCCTTTATTCTGCGTGAAGATGGGGTTATCCTTGCGGCCGGGCGGCACTTAGATGCCTCTGGCGAACATATTGAAATTCCATTGGGATTGGGAAGCCGCCATCGAGCAGCCGCAGGGATCACCAGTCTTACCGATGCCCTGGCAATCGTGGTTTCCGAGGAAACCGGAGGCATCCGAATCTTTCATCATGGGAAGATCTTTATGGAGATCGAAAAGGAAGAATGAGTCCCCACCCCGGTGAAAACCTGGGGTGAGGACTTTTGATCAGAAGATCCCTGGAAAACGGGAAAGGACAGGTGCAAGAAGAAGAGAGATCACGGACATCAACTTCAACATAATGTTAAGAGAGGGTCCTGCAGTATCCTTCATAGGATCACCGGTCGTATCCCCTACCACCGCTGCTTTATGAGCATCTGATCCCTTTCCTCCAAAATGACCTGCTTCAATCCATTTCTTTGCATTGTCCCAGGCTCCACCTGCATTGTTGAGGGTCACCGCAAGAATAAATCCCGTGGCCAGTGAGCTGATGAGAAATCCACCTAAGGCATATTTGCCAAGAATCACTCCCACTAAAATAGGAGCAATTATAGTCATAATGGAAGGAGCGAGCATCTCTTTTAACGCCGCCTTTGTGGATATATCCACACATCGATCATACTGAGCCCTGGCTTTCCCTTCCCGAAGCCCTGGAATCTCACGCCATTGTCTCCTTACCTCTTCGACAATGAGTCCTGCTGTGACCCCTACCGATTTCATCGTGATGGCCACAAAAACAGCAGGAATCAGAGCTCCGACCAACATCCCAACAATGACCGAAGGAGAGAGAAGACTGAGCTCGGGAGGGGCTGTAATTTTCCCATCCGAAGTGATCGAGACCAGCCCTGCAGCCAGCGCATAAGAGAGGATGAGACCCAGAGCATTCAACACCGCTGCACCAATCGCAAATCCTTTCCCGGTAGCCGCCGTGGTGTTTCCAAGGGAATCCAGTGCATCGGTTCGCTCTCGAACCTCTGGAGGAAGTTCAGCCATGGTCGCAATCCCTCCTGCATTATCTGCTACCGGACCATAGGCATCCGTGGCTAAAGTGACGCCTAACGTGGAGAGCATACTGGCCGCTGCTATGGCCACTCCGTAAAAGCTTGCAAAATGGAAGGCAATGATGGTGGCAATGGCTACCAAGATCACTGGAGGCCAGCAGCTAAGTAACCCCACTGCAAAGCCCCGAACCATGGTGGCTCCGCCACCGAAAGTGGAGGCTTCAGAGATCTCTCGAGTAGGTTTAAAGGCATAGGAGGTGTAGTAATTGGTACTTTCTCCCATGAGAACACCTGCGATTAAACCGGCCAGAACGGCCCAGAACAGACCTATCTGAGCATTTAAAAGCTGGATTATTAAAAATGCAAAGACAGCGGTGAGTATGGAGGCGGTGAGGGTTCCCCGACGAAGGGCACCCAAAAGGGCAGCCATCTCGACCTTTTCACCCACTCTCACAAAGAAACAGCCGATGATGGATGCAATAATTCCGCCCGCCATAATGAGCATTGGAAGCCACCACGCGGCTTGCAATGAGGCTTCCGGAGAGTGAGAAGGAAACAATTTTGTGACCCACGGGGCGATCGCTTCAGGAGCTACCACCACTCCTACAATACAGAGGGTCATTGCAGCAACCACTGTCTCAACATAGGATTCGAAAAGATCTGCCCCCATCCCGCAGACATCTCCGACATTATCTCCCACGAAGTCAGCAATGACGGCAGCGTTCCTTGGATCATCCTCTGGGATTCCTGCTTCCACTTTACCTACCAGGTCTGACCCTGCATCCGCTCCTTTGGTGAAGATTCCTCCTCCTACACGAGCAAAGAGAGCGACCAGAGAGGCTCCGGTACCAAAAGCTGGAATGACGGCCAAAAAATTAGGATCTTTATGCCATGCAAAATAGAGAACGGAGAGTCCGATGACTCCGATGCTTACAACCGTCAAGCCCATTACAGCTCCTCCTCGAAAAGAGACCCTTAATCCTTGATTTAAGCTTTCTTTGGCTGCCGCTGTGGTCCTTCCATTCGACCGGATAGCCATATTCATTCCAGCATATCCTGCGCCCATGGAACAGATGGCTCCAAAGATGAAAGCAATACTTGTCTTCCAGCCCAGTGCTGGAATCAGGGCCAGTATAATTGCAGCGATAATAATCACGATGATCTCGGTTCGATATTCTCTATGAATAAAGGCCAGAGCTCCCTCTTTAATGGCACCTGAGATCTCTTTTATTCTCTCCGTCCCTTCGGATTGCCTTAACACATAACGAACAAAATAGAGAACGGTGGCAAACCCTAAAATCCCGCAGATGACTGAGATCCAAACCAGATCCATAGCTTCCTCCTTTCTTTTTAATTATAGATTTGGCAAAGAACGATTCGTTCATTTCTTGAAAGGTGAATTTTCATCTTTAACCACCTTTCGTTGAAATTGATTCATGGCCTTCTCTATCCCTTCCAAGAGCATCACGACCAAGGCTTTGGAAGCCCGTGAGAGGATTTCATCCAGTTGAAGCCTCTCTTCCTCCCTAAAGGGGCTCAGCACATACTCAGCAGGGTCCATTCCTTCAGGAGGTCTTCCGATTCCGACTTTCAGTCTTATAAAAGTATTTCTTCCAAGGCTTTCAATGATGGATCGAACTCCCTGATGTCCTCCATCACCTCCTTTCCTTTTAAACCGAAGCCTTCCAAATGGAAGATCCAGATCATCATGAATCACAATCAGATCCTCGGGAAGGAGCTTAAAAAAATCAAGGGCCTCTCGAATGGCTACTCCGCTCCGGTTCATAAACGTCATCGGCTTGAGAAGGAGAACCTCTTGGGATTCGACCTGCCCTATTCCATAAAGGGCATGGAACTTTTTAGTGGAAAGAGGGATATGATGATTTTTTGAAAGATGATCGATAACCCGAAACCCAATGTTATGGCGATGATTCTGATATTGGATTCCAGGATTCCCCAATCCAGCAATGAGTTTCACTTAATCTATTCCTTCTCCTCTTTCTCCTCCTCTGCAGGAGCAGCCTCAGCGGCTACCTCCTCTACCTTCTTTTCCTCTACAATGGGTGCCAGAACAGTAGCAATGGTCTCCCCCGGATCTGTAAGGATCTTCCCTTTTTCAAATTTGATATCGGAGATATGGATTGAATCACCGATCTTGAGTGAACTCACATCCACTTCGATGCTATTGGGGATATCTCCTGGAAGGCATTGAATTTCAACCACCCTGCGAATCTGGTCAAGGATCCCTCCCAGTTTTGCCCCCTCAGGTCTTCCTACAAGGTGGATGGGGACTTCAACCGTGATCATGACATCCATGGCCACTTCATAAAAATCGGTATGAAGGATCTCCTTTCCAAGATAATCATATTGAACCTCTTTGAGCATTACCACTTTTCGGCTGGGTTGATCTCCATCTTTTATTTCTAAATCAATGAGAACGTTTCCGCCGGCTTCTGTTCGAAGGGCCTTCGATAGTTCCTTGCGTGAAACGGTCAGAGGGATGGGCTGGGTTCGGGGACCATATAGGATAGCCGGGATCAATCCTTTGGCTCTCAATTTCCGCGCAACGCCTTTCCCGGTTCTTTCTCTTAATTCCGCGGTTAACACTAATCTCTCCATAATTTAAAACCCTCCATTTGATCGGATTCAAGATGGATAAATTAAAATCTCCTGTTTCTCATACGAATAAACAGCTCACCGATTCGTCTCTATAGATTCTTCGGATGGCATCCGCTAAAAGCTCAGAAATGGATAGAACCTTTATCTTGGGGCACCCGGCTGCCTCTGAACGAAGAGGGATCGTATCGGTGACGATAAGCTCCACAATGGGAGATCCCATCAGAATCTCCACCGCGTTTCCGGACAGCACAGGATGAGTACAGCAGGCATAGACCGATTTTGCCCCTTTCTCTGCCAGCGCATGAGCAGCCCTTACGAGGGTCCCACCGGTATCCACCATGTCATCTACAAGAACGGCTACTTTATCCTTTACTTCTCCAATAATATTCATTACTTGTGATACATTCGGGGCTTCCCTCCTTTTGTCAATAATGGCTAATGAACTGTCAAGCCGTTTTGCGTAGGCTCTGGCTCGCTCAACTCCACCGGCATCAGGAGAAACGATTACAATATCGTCCTTGAGTTGTCTTAGATAGCCTAAAAGAACCGGGGCCGCATATAAATGATCAACGGGAATATTGAAAAACCCCTGGATTTGCCCTGCATGAAGATCCACGGTAAGGATTCTGGAGGCTCCTGCTGTTGTTATTAAATCCGCGATCAGTTTAGCTGAGATGGGTGCTCGAGGGGAAACTTTCCGATCCTGTCTGGCATACCCGTAATAAGGTAAAACCGCAGTAATTCTTTCGGCAGAGGCCCTTTTAAGGGCGTCGATCATGATGAGAAGTTCCATGAGATTATTATTGACAGGGTGGCAAATGGACTGGATCACAAAAACATCCATCCCCCGGACGCTCTCATCGATCTCAACATTGATCTCTCCGTCGCTAAAGTTCTTAACCACCGATTTCCCGATGGAGACTCCAAGATGATGGGCAATCTTCTCTACCAGGGGAGGATTGGAGTTGCCGGTAAAGATTCGAAGCCATCTCAGCTCTTCGTTTTCTTCTTTAAGAAATCTTCTTTTCACCTGGATGACCCTATTTATGTTATTAAAAAAGTTTTGGCTGGGGTGGGAGGATTCGAACCTCCGAATGCAGGTTCCAAAGACCTGTGTCTTACCGCTTGACGACACCCCAACCGGAATATATTTTAATACAAGAGAAATAAAAATTCATCCCTCTTTCAGGCGAGACTATGAGCTCGAAAGACTTCCCAACCCCTTTTTTTTACGTTGGCTTTTATTTTCTTTCTCGCCTTTTTTGCCACCTCATCATTCAGGAAAATCCCATAGACGGTTGGCCCACTTCCACTCATCAGGCTCCCTAAGGCACCCGCTGAGAGGAATAATTCTTTCATCATACCGATCTCTGGGTATCTCCTGGAAACTCCCTCTTCCAGATCATTCCAAAGAATGGATGAAATTCCCTCGGGAGTTGTTGGTAACTGGTGAAGATTAAAATGAAATTCTTTTTTTGTCAATATAAAATTTTGGTAGGCCCATCGGGTCGAAACCTCAAAATTGGGGTATATAAGAATGTAAAAAAGCCTGGGAAGTTTGACCGGCTCT
>JBDOIB010000165.1:0-2184 GCA_041082155.1 Thermodesulfobacteriota bacterium
TCTTCTTCAGAGGGTTCATACTTTAATCCATTTAGAAGTTCATCCATTCCGTTCTGAATGTCTAACTTCCCCTGAATTATTAAATCAAAAATTTCTGAAATAGCCTCCATTCGTGCAAATTTATCAGTCAAGGTAAAGGCTTTCTTCAAGAGTGAAATTAAATCATTTACAATTTGTTTCATATTCATCCCCATTAATATATAAGATGGGTTCTTTCTGCCCATGCATCCATCTCTGGACTATTAGGCGGAACCTGTGGTTGTGGATCGGGGTTTCCTTGATTATTAATCGGAGTCCTTGTTGGTTCGAATCTCTGCTCATAATTCTCCTCTCTTGTAAGAGGTCTTCCACCAGGTTTATCCAACGGAACATTATTACTATCGAGGGGTACACCATCCTCTTTTGCCTGTTCTAAGGCTTTTGGATTTGTAATTGGACCTGTCGGAGCATCAGGATCTTCGAGCACATCTACATGGTAATGAGGTTTTCTACCCACACGGCCGGGTGGTTCGTCGTGGCCAAATTCATCATGACGGACATAAATAATCCTTTTGGGAGGGCCCGGCTCTACCTTCTTCCAGATCTCACTGTTCCTTGTGACAGTTTCACAAATTCTGTATTTTGTTCCATGTCCTATTTTCGCTGGAATTGGTTTTTCGTCAAATCCTAATTCTGCTTTTAAACGGGCTTTTACTTCTTCTGGATTTTTACCATATTTACATATAATAGCCACAGCCTTTTTTTCGACCGGATCCTCCGGCCTTATCTCTGGTCATTTATTAGCAAGCCCAAGGA
Organism: Thermodesulfobacteriota bacterium; assembly: GCA_041082155.1. GTDB lineage: Bacteria > Desulfobacterota > BSN033 > BSN033 > UBA1163 > CALIBK01. Next base: position 796 of record JBDOIB010000165.1, read on the forward strand.
CGTCGCACGTGGCAAGAGGGTTTCCTTCTCCATAGCCATAAAGATTCAGTCCCCCTTTAAGTCCAATCGGGTCTGGAGTAATATACCTTCCTGTTTCTGGGTCGTAATATCTATGATAATTATAATGGAGTCCTGTTTCAGCATCCTCATACTGCCCGGGAGCACGGAGATTATAGACGATTTTCGAGTCAGGTTTGATCTTAGCTTTGCCATAAGCAGTATATTCGGCTGACCATGCTATCTCCCCTTCACTATCTGTAATTAATATGGGTCGACTGGATTGATCATAGTGAACGAAATAGGTCTCAAGGCTCCATTCTCCATCTGAGGTTTGAAAATGGTCACAGAATAGAGTGGGTATATAGTCCTCTGGGAATAAATAAAAATAATACCTCTTTTTACCATCCGGCCCAATCTCCCAACTAAGACGATTACCCTCCCAACCAAAAGTGGTTTTTTCATCCCCGATCTTCTTTGAGATCCGGCGCCCAAAAGGATCGTATTCATAAGTGACCGTCTTTCCTTCAGGAGGATCTATGGAAATAAGCTGATCAGAAGAATCATAATGATAATTGAAGTTCCCATTGGCCCTTGTTTCCCTTGAAAGACGTCCTCGTTCATCATAAGAAAAATGACGATTCCCCCAGTGGAGGAGTTGATTTCCTTTTCCTATGATCGCATTTGTAATCTCCTTGGTAGAGAGAAGATTTCCTCCTTTGTCATAAGTATAGACTTCTTTATCCCATTTTAAATTAGGGAGGTCTCCGATCTGGACTATTTTAATAAGTCTCCCACACTCATCATATAGGAAATGCTGCTCTTCCTTCCCCTCTTTAAGCCTGATTAATTGACCTAACACATCATAGGAGTAATTTCGTTCAAGATAGCGATGGAGACCTTCTTCCTTCTCGACCCGATGTCGAATCACCCTTCCGTCTTTATCATATTCAATAGACTCCTCTATACCATTGGCCAAAGCTCGTTTGATGACCTTATTGTTTTCTAAATAAAGGGTATGCCATCCTCCAGTTGGGTCACGGCAAACGATAACATCTCCATAATGTTTAAGACGAAATTCAATGCCATCCTTAAACCTTGTCTTTTCTGACTGACCTTTTGCATTAAATTCATGAGTTACACCAAGGCCATTGATCGTCTCCGATGCGATATAACCGAAAGGATGATACTCTCGTCTAACCTCAGCAAAATCATTTTTTGCCTTTATGATTTGTCCCCAACGATCGAACGTAAAATGACTTTCGATCTTTTTATCCACCCTCTGGATGATGCGAGTACAAGGTTCCTCTCCCATCTCATAAGCATAGGAGACTAAAAGGTTTCCCTGAGAATCTCTCTTCTCCAGAAGTCGTCCTTCTCCATCACGAAGAT
>JBDOIB010000212.1:0-2238 GCA_041082155.1 Thermodesulfobacteriota bacterium
ATGATTTGATCAAGGCACAGGTATTTCTTGGAAGAACTTTTTCCGCCTCATCGATTCCTATCTCAGCTCCCGCACAGAGTCCCACACAGGTCGCTCCTACTGATAAAATCAATTCTTCCGGAACATAAACGCAAAAAGTCCCGACCACCTTGTTCCCTTTTTTCTTTGTCTCCATTAACTCCTCAATTCTTAGACCATGTGCTTCAGAGATAACAAAATCAAAATACTGCATTCCCCTTGGACGATTTTCCTGAGACATATAAATATCCTTGTAGGCCTGACCAAGGACATTCAAAAGCTGATCATGAGCCTCTAAATTTAGTCCTAAATCCTTCCACATCGGATGATAATCTTTTTTCTCCACGGTTTACTCCTTTCTTTTAAGAAGGTTACATTTCAGAAGAGGTCACCTTCTCCATAGATAGATTTTTAAAATTTTATTAGGAAGAAAAGGCGTGAGATTTGAATATGAGATCAGAGCAGGAGAAAAAGGACTTTAAAGTTTAAATAAGGTATTTTGGGTAAAGGCGAGAGCCTTCACTCCATTCCCTTTTCTTCCTATGAACCCATCCCTATGGGTTATCGGACACCAGAATCATGGATGGAAATGAAATCTAAACTCCATCGGCTCTCACCTCCTTCATGGAAGGGTGTTTGATGGTGAAATGAATTTTTCTAAATCAAAAATAAGTCGATCAAGATTCAATTGATATTTGTTGGCTAAAACGTTCAAAGGCTCGAAAAGGGCCTCACAACAGATACAGATTCCCGCTTGTTCGTCATATTTTTTAAAAATCGATTCTGTCCCACGATATCGCTCAACAATTTCTAACACCGTCATCTTAGGATGAATTTTTTTATGACTTTCCATCTCAGATTTGATAATCTCTTCAAGGGCCTTAGGAATATACTGGACAATTTCATTAATCTGAGTCCCGGGAGAAGGGTTAGCCAAGTGTCCTGCTAATCGGTTGGCCTGAGCCGCAAGGATGGCTGCCCGATCCAATTCTTTACCGTGAGCCACAAGTCCGGCAACAATACCTGTCAATGTATCCCCAGTTCCTCCAATGGCTTCCATCGCCTCTTCCATAGGAGTATCAATAATGGCTTGAATCCCATTCTTATTAGCAAGATAATCTTTTCTTCCTTTGACTAAGAGATATTTTGCTGCGTTTCCATATTGATAGGCCCTTGCAATCAGATCAGACACTCTATTTTCATTTTCCTCATGTAAGAGAAACCCTCTGGTATAAAAGGGATGGGGAGCCAGTTCATCAGCGAGAAAGGCGAGCTCTCCAAGATCAGGAGTAAAAAGGTCGTAATTCCCTGCTTGACCGCTCATTTTAGCCACATACATAAATCCAGCATCAGCAATGAGAATGGGCTTTGAGGTCAGCTTCTGAAGCACTGATAGGATTCGACTATGCCATCCAACGAGAGGCTGAATATAATGAAAGACGATGGTTTGAAAATGCTTTTCTTTCAAATCCTTGACCAAATACTGGTATAATTTTTGGCTTCCATCTCCTCGACCGATGTCTCCAATAAGGTAACCAAAAGGATTCTCTTGGTTAAGAGTTTCTACAGTTTTAATCGCTGCAGCCAATAATGCTGGAGTTCCTCTTTTTATCGGGATCTCCTTCCCTTGGATCTCAAGGGTTTCATTCTTGAGATTAACTCTGCCTGCCACTAAGGGAAACTCAGGATTAGGAATAGTGCCTACAACTGCAAACATCTTTTTCTCATTTCCTCATAAGCTAATTGAAGGGCATAGCCACAGAGGGTATGACCAATTTCCCTTGGGCTCGGAGCTTCTTCAAGTCTCTTTCCTACCATCTGCTCAGCCAGATAAGGCACATCCGGGCAACCTCCACCGGAGATATTCACTATGATCCGAGATTCTTTTTCGACAGTAAGTTTCATGTTAGCTGCTTGAACCATCAGATATTTCCCAAAATCCTTTATCTGAAATAGGTTTACAGGTTCAAGGAGCGGACTGCTGACCGGGACAACCTGAAGAGGTGGAATTCCTGCGTCTTGTAGGGTTTTTGTGATTCTTAACTCTTCAATCAAAGGAAACTCAATCACAAGATCACCACCCTTTCTAATTTCAGGCGGAGGTCCCATCACTTTAACCTCCCATCCCATCTTCTTGAGAAGGTTCTCCGCCTGAATGACTTCACCCGTATTTTCAAAAACCAAAAACCCCCGATCACCATTACTCTTAATATCCCCCTC
>JBDOIB010000330.1:0-2559 GCA_041082155.1 Thermodesulfobacteriota bacterium
TTGCCTTTCAAAGCAAGGGGGGTGGGTCTGAGAAGTGGGGCGGGCCAGACTTGGAATCCGTGCTGATGGAATTAAATAAGATTTACGTGAAGGAAATTTTAATCGTTCCGATTGGTTTTGTCTCCGACCATATCGAGATCCTGTATGATATTGATCTCTTTTATCAGGAGAAAGCCAACGCTCTTGGAATGTTGTTAAAACGAGCTCCTTCACTCAATGATTCGGAGATGTTTATAGAGGCATTGGCCAGCATTGTGGAGGAGCATTTAAAAGGATTCGATGGGTCAAAAGATCGAGAACGCTAATCAATTTATCATAAATTTACTCTTCAGAGCTTTGGTTGCTTGAACACTCAAACTCTTTTTATACTGAAGATCAGATGAAGCGTATCATCGTCATTGGAGGGGGAGTGGCTGGACTTGGGGCGGCCTTCAAAATCCGGAGAGCTGCTTCCGAAGGATATGGAGTCGATTTTTTTCTTGTTGAAAAAGATCCACGCCTTGGAGGAAAAATTCTTACCGAGATTGTTCGAGATCCTTCGGGAGAGGGGGTATTTATTGTTGATGGAGGCCCGGACTGTTTTCTCACTGAAAAACCTGCCTGTCATCGAATCGCGAAGCTTTTAGGGATCTTTGAGGATGAGCTACGAACAGACGAGTCAAAGAAACGCACATTGATCTTCTCTCGGGGGAAACTCCATCCCCTACCCGATGGAATCATGATGTTTGCCCCAACCAAATTTCTTCCTTTCATCACCACGGGACTCTTCTCGTGGTCGGGAAAGATCCGGATGGCAATGGATTTGTTTATTCCCCCCAGGAAGGTAAAACCGGGGGAATCCTATGATGAGACACTTGAGAGTTTCGTGGTAAGGAGAATGGGTAGGGAGTGTCTGGATCGTCTCGCTGAACCCCTTGTGGGAGGCGTTCATGCCTCTGATCCCAAACAGATGTCTCTTGCTGCCACCTTTCCAAGACTCCTCGAAATGGAACAGACCTACGGATCTCTAATCAGAGGTTTTCTTGCAGCCAGAAAAAAGGTAGAGGAGATGAGAAAAAGATACCCTCCCAAACCAGGGCAGAAGCCAAGAACCTTTTTTACCTCTTTTGTAAAAGGAATGCAACAATTGACCGATAAAATGGCTGAGGCTTCGGGTCTGGAGAAGATGCGACTTGGAGTTTCAGTCACCTTAATCCAGAAAAATCACCAAAATCGGTGGACAGTGCATTTATCAGATGGAACCATCATGGAAGGAGATGGAATCATTCTTGCTACTGAGTCTTGGGCCGCAGAGCCTCTCATTAGGCCGATTGATCCAGAGATCGCAGAGGCCTTAGCTAAGATTCCCTGGACTTCTTCAGCAACCATCTCTTTCGCCTTCAATGAAAAAGAGATAGGGTTGGATCTGAATGCCTTTGGAGTCCTGTGTCCCATGGTTGAAGGTCGTTCCATCATGGCCGCAACCTACTCCTCCTCCAAGTGGCCAGGAAGAGCTCCTCCTGGCAAGGCTCTTCTTCGTGGTTTTGTTGGAGGACCTCACAATCAGGAAGTAATGAAACAATCCGATGAAGAATTAATTCAGATCGTCCTTTCAGAATTTCGCGAAATATTAGGTCTCCATCCAAAGGCAAAGCCAATTTTTTACCGTCTCTATCGGTGGCCACATGGAATGCCTCAATATACCCTTGGACATCTTGAGCGTGTTGAATTGATAGAGAAGCGAAGCGCTCAGATCCCTGGCCTGGCCCTTGCTGGAGGAAGTTATCGAGGAGTGGGGATTCCAAACTGCATTGAGAGTGGAGAACGGGCTGTGTCAAAAATCCTAAGCGAATGGGGCATCGATCTTCCTGAAGACCATCTTGAAGAAAAGAGGTATTATTGATTGTGGTTTTGCAGTAAAAGATATTAATTATGTTTGCAACTATGGGACTTTTCAAACAGGCAGTCAGTCGATATAAGACAATGGGTGGAGCCTTTCAGAATGAGGATTATCCATCACGGTTTCCTTCCATTGACCAAAAGAGTATAGACAGAATGGTCTTTTTGCATTTTAAGTTTCTTTAAATATTTTTCCCCTCAAACTTATATTTTTGAATCCCATATCCACTGAAAAAGAGGAGGGCATCTTTGTTAAAAAAGGAGCCTCTCCTCTTTTCCGCTTTAATTGGTTTTGATCTTTTCTAAGTCCAGGTCTTCAAGAATTACGATTCCTTTGGCCTTCATCTCGTCGATGGCTTTTTGAGAGCTGTCCGGAGCTACCCCGCGGCTTAAATTCTTAATCATGATGACTTTATAGCCAGCAGCCACGGCATCCAGAGCAGTGGCCCTCACGCAGTAATCTGTAGCAATGCCATAGACGATGACTTTTTTGATCCCATCTTTTTTTAGAATCTTGTCCATTTCTGTCTTTTTACCGCCGTCGTCCTGGAAGCCAGAGTAACTGTCGTATTGAGGGTCCATACCCTTCTTTACAACAGCTTTAAGGAGTTTTTTATCAAGCAGGATTTCGGCTCCCGGGGTATTTTGGACACAATGGGGAGGCCAGAGGACTTGGTCTTT
>JBDOIB010000235.1:0-1369 GCA_041082155.1 Thermodesulfobacteriota bacterium
TTTGGCGACAGCTGAACCGCTTCCATCTCCACCAGAAGGCTCGGCTCATAGCCCATCTCCGTCTCAGTTCTCATCTTCGTTCCGACCTTCTTCAATTCCTTGATCCCTTCCTCATCCTCTACCTCATCCCAGCGGTCGGCTGACCGGCCACAAACTATGATGTGGAGCTTGGAATTGACATAGCGATCCGTGAATTCTCTCCAGGTCTGTTTCAAAGGCTGCCAGTGCTTAAGGGCCAATCTTGTCAATTGGTGCTTCTTCATGAAAGAATCGATCAGCTCGTTCCAGAAGTGAGTAATGGAATCGATGATCAGAATCGAGCAGCTCTTCTCAGCTTCATCCACAATCTCCAGAAGATCCTTAAATGCCCTTGTTTTCGCCGCAAGAAGTTCAATCCCTTCAGCTTCAAAAAACCTTAGAACAAAATCTGAACCCGTCTCCGTGTCGGCAAAAGCTATGGGCTTATCGGACTTAATATATTTGTGAAGCCCGATCGCCACCCTGGTAGAGGTGAAGGTCTTTCCTGACCCGGCCTCTCCGTAGATTCCCATCTTCAGAAAGGCCGCCTCTTTTTTGGCTTTTTGTAACACCATCAATTTCCTCCTAAAAAATTAAAAGTCTTGACAGAAAAACTTTCCCGTGTTAAAAAACATTTAGATTTTTTCTCCCTTCGTTGGCTTCCCCTTTGCCCAACCTGATCCGGAGGGTGGGGAGCCATTTTTCTCATGCTTTCCTCCTTTTTAAATTTCCCTTGCCCTGCGGTCATTGACCGCACCCTTCGCCCGCCTCAAATTCTTTTTCCTCGATCTGACCTCCTTTCATCATTTTTTCTATGTTATGAAGGCACCAGGCCTCATAACCGCAAACTTCGCATTTCGGAGCCTGAGGGAGCTGGTTCATTTTTCCATTCGCCTTCTTCCTTTCTTCCGCAAACTGCCTCGCCAATTCCTTTTTTCTTTTTCTTTCCTCTCTCATCCTTCTTCTTTCTTCTCTTTCGAGCCTCTTCAGCTCCCTTCTCCTCTTTCTTTCCTCTCTTTCTTCTTTTCTCGTCATCGTTGCCCTCCTTTTTTTTCCGGCCTTGCCACCGGATGCCCGAAGGCAGGGGTTTAGGCCGGCCCGATCAGGCCGGCTGGCTCACCATCATTTCCCCCGATAATTCAGGACCCTGTCCTGAATATGGACATTCGGGAAGTCCCTTTTCTCTTGCCTCCATTCCTATCGGAAATGCGGCATAGGGACAGAAAAACTTAAAGGGAAGTTCACATTCGAACTCCCAAGGATCTTCAAGCGCCGGACACCTTGCTTGATTTTCAGCCATTGACAGCCTCCTTTTTCCTCTGCTCCTGCCATCTTTTTCTTGCTTCCAAAA
>JBDOIB010000333.1:0-2652 GCA_041082155.1 Thermodesulfobacteriota bacterium
AAGGCGCATCACCTGAAAGAATGAGAATTGATGGCCATTCTGAAGGAGGTCCAATTTTAGATTAAAGGATGATCCCCTAACCTCGCCGGCCATTGATAAAGATCTCCCCTCTGGACTTCTTGGACGAATAACTGAGTATAGGTATTAAGGGAGGCATATCCTGCCAAGAAATGGTCCAAGACACAACCAAAGAGAAACATATCTCCCTGGCTTGCAAATTGATCCTGCCTCATATGGAGCCGGATTTCTTGACCTCTCATCATCATCCCGGACACCAAACGATCGGAAGGTTTAACCTCTACCTTCTCGATCCCTCCAATCCTTTTTTGGTTTGCCAGAAGGGCTGTCCGATCACGAGTTTCGGGAAAAAGGTAGATTCCCAAAAGGGCTTTCAAATTCTCAACCCGAGCCAGAGAGAGATAATTGAGGGAGAGATGAGAGAGAAGTCGCCACATCAGATTAGTTCCCAAGGGAGGATAATGGGTCATGGTGAAGGGGGTAATATTTTTAAATTCGGCATATTCGGGTGAACTACTGGTGGGTTTAGAAAGGTCCCCGAGGCGAAGGGTCTCAGGTAATGCACCATTTGTACAAGTTAAACGGAGGGAGAGGGTTTCTGGAACAGGGGGTCCCGATCCAGGAGGATAGGCCACAGAAAGATAAACATCGTATCCTGCCTGAATGGGAGAAGGGCGTAAACTGACGTGAAAGGATGGGTTCGATTGAGGATCTGGATTAAAAAGTTCAAATGGAACATATTGTCTTTCCTTTGCCGTTCCCTGGATAAATCCTTTTACCTCATCCACGGAATAGATCTGGTAATGTTTTGCATTCGATCCAGAAGGTCTAATTAAATAGTGGGTCTTCCGGTGATCCAGAAAGATAGGGTCCGCTTCGTGAGGAAAAAGATTAATGGCGGGAGTGGCAAAAAGGGTGAAATGATCCTTTTTGATTCTTGGAGGAGGGAAAGGAAGACCTTGCAATTCAAAAATGACTTCAAATCTCGCTCCTTCTCCTCGATTGTACCATCTCTCCCAACCGAGGAGGTCAAAGAAAAGAAATTTTTCAGGAAAGATAAAGTACTCCTGAAGGATTCGATATCCTGGAAAGGACTGAGAAGGATAAGGAAGGAGGGCCTCCTGATCGGAAAAACCGACCGGCCTAAGGCACTCCGAAGAAAGAATAACTGGATTCCCTTTACCCAGAGGGGAAAGAATGATCTGTTTGAGAAATCTTCTCAGAAGGAAATAGAGATCCGAAGCAGTGGGATAATCTCCGGAGATGAAGAATCGAAGGGCTTGAGGTTTCCAATCTGAGAGCTTTAGCCCCTCAAGCTCAAAGAGGAGTTTGATTCCTGGAGAACGGCCAGGAGGTTGAATAAAGACTGCTTCCAAGAGAGTGAGAGGATGAATCTCCATCCCGTAGGAGGTCTTAAAGAGGCAGGAAGTTCCTTCCACTGGAATAGAGGCAATTTGAATCCCCGAGGAAAGAGTTTGCGGAAGTTTTAAGGTTGGCTTAGGGGTGAAGGCCACAATGGTCGCCGAAGGAATCGGTCTTAAATAGTGAGGCCAGATGAGTTGCATCAGTTCATTGATGAGTTCAGGATATTCATCGTCGAGTTTTTGCCTGAGGAGAGCGGTTAGAAAGGCGACTCCCTCAAGAAGTCGTTCCACGTCAGGATCCGCACTGGGACCCACAAGCATAGGGGCCAAGGCTGGGTGAGCCTTTGAGAATTCTGTTCCTAACTCCTTGAGATAGGCCAATTCATCTTGGTAATAACGATTAAACATGGAACACAGATTTTACTTTTTTTACCCTTTAATCTCTATTTTCCCATCGGAATCCACTACGGTCTCGATATAGATCGGGTTTCTTGATTCTGTCGCTAAACGGGCTACAATCTGAAAACGTAAAGAGAGCCGATCCTCCTCCTGGGGAATGAAATTGACCCGAACCCCTGTCAGCCGAGGTTCATACTTCTGAATGGCCAAACGAATACTTCGTTCTATTTCTCCCACGGATCGAGGTAAAGCATTCATAAATTCTGAAAAATCAGGGATCCCATAATCCTCGGCAATCGGAGCATTTCCTTGTTTCGTGTTGAGGATCCTCTTGAGATGTCGGAGGATGGAATCCATCATCCTTCTTGGATCCTCTCTTCCTCTCCGGGTCGGCTCCTTCTCCCAGGTTTGGAGTCTCTCGAGCAACCTTTCTTCTCTCATAAATTATGGAACAACCTCTATTGAATTCTCCATTGATCCTGGTGTTCGGTGGTTACCTCACCACTGGAATACCTCCAATTGATTTCTCCAAAGACAAATGAAACCTCCTCCATAGCTGGGAGACTGGCTGTCCGATCATCTATCGTATTTGGAGAAAGGGTTTTAATAGAGGAGATTCGGGCCTGCTTAAGCTCAATGGTATAGAATTGTTCTGTGGTTCCGTCTCCCGTGGGATTGGGCCTGTAAAATTTAAGAGTGACTTCTATCGGCTCATTATTGCAGAGAATTTTGTGAAGATCGGGAGAGGCTCGATCAATCCTCTTTTTAATGGTAACGGGGCTGTAGATTCGCTCTCCTGAAGCTCCTCGAAATGGATCTTGAGAGGCTCGAACACCAAACTCTAATTCAAAGGCCTCAATGGATCCTTCCC
>JBDOIB010000264.1:0-3022 GCA_041082155.1 Thermodesulfobacteriota bacterium
CCACAGGATGGGATCGAATCACTTGCCATTCTTCGGGGGTAAGTTTTCCCTCCTTATTCAGGATTTCTTTAGGGATTTTGGTCTTTCCGATATCGTGAAAGAGGCCTGCCATTCCCAGATGGGAAAGATGCTTCTTAGGGATCCCTATCCTCTGACCAATAGCAATGGCATAGATGGCTACATTGACAGAGTGATTAAAAGTATATTCATCGTAATTTTTTATGTTCGCTAACCCTAAGAGGGTGGAGTCATCTCGAATAATGGCATTGACTGCATTCTGCATTAAGCGTTTGGCTTTTCGAATATTCACTAATCTTTGATTTTTTACACTCTCCATCATCTCTTTGACTAAATGGATACTCTTAAAATAGACCTCTTTTGAATTTCGTTTTCGGTCTTCCGAATCAATATAGATCTCTTCGTCCTTGAAAAGCTCCAATTTACCAACTTCAATATCCTTGATACCACGGTACTCGAGTTGTCTCTTCACATAAAGATAGTTACTCTCATTGTTTTCTTCTAATCCTGAAAGGAGATAGACCAGATCTTTGAGTCGTTCCTTATCGATAGGAGCTGTAAATTCAATTTCTCCGATCCACCTTTTTTTCAACTCATTGAGAAACCCTTTAAAGAGAGGATAATGATCGGCTCGGACCTGAATCTTTATATTATTGAAATAGCAACTATCTCGAACGATCTTGAAGAAAAGATGATCCTCAGATTGGATGACAGAATTAATCGTTTGAAGAGATTCCTGAGCATACTGATCCATCACGACATTGTTTCGATCATAAATCTGAGCCCCTTTCAGCATGCGATAAAGGCGAATCATGAACTCAATGCCCACCCGGGAAGTACGATCTTCTGAACCAGTAATCGGTTTGTCTGACATCAAGAAAATCACTCCTTTACAGGTTTCAATTTTAATGCCTGAAGACAGGCTTTTCGAATAGATTCTTCTTTAGAATTCTGTCCACGCTCCAAAATGGCCCTGGCTTCTGGAGTCCCGATCAACGCCAATGCATGGGCTGCCCATATTCGAGTCTCATCCACCTTCCCTAATCCAAACAGACTTTTTCGCTCTAAGAGTTGCTGGAGGATCGGGATAGCCTCATTGGAGCCCACCATACCAATGCCATCAAAAAAGGCTTTAATCTCCGAAGCCTCCCGTTTCTGAAAATCTTTTGACTGGACAACCTCCAATAGGGCAGCCAAACCGACGGTCTTTCCGATTTTTCCCAGGTTAATAGCTGCCATCGACCGAATTCGAGCATCTTTATCATTGAGACTCTTGATTAAGAGAGATATGGCTTTTGAGCCCCCGATGAGTCCTAAGGCCTGAACGACTTCCCTTCGGACTCGAACCTCTTCATGGTTAAGAACTTTCTGCATATAGGAAACTGCTTTCTCTTTTCCAATCCGACCTAAGATATAGATGATGTTTCGAACTAAAAACCATCTTCGATCTTCTAAGAAGGGGATAAAAAGGTCTATTGAATTCTTTCCGATTTCTGACAAAACATCACAAATCAACCTTCTCGTCTTTGAATTCTTTAATTCTCCTAAGATTTTGATCAAAGGAGGAATCGAGTTGGTTTGGAGGAACATTAAATAATCCCTCACGTCCTCCACCCGAATTCCCTCTTCCCGATCCAGGATTCTCCCGATTCGTTCAATTCGATTCTCATCCCCTGCTTTTTGAATGAACTGATAAACGAACTCCTTCTGCCAATCTTTCAAATCGTAGGTTTTTAGGATGATGTTCAATCGTTCTAAAAGTTCACTGGCTTTTTTGAATTCGCCAAGAGTCACGAGGGCATCCAGAACCTTCTCAAGCACGTGCATAGCCTCTTGAAAAGGCTCTGACTCTTTCTCCAGAGCAATAATTTCAAAAAGGGTATCAATGATTCGAAACACAAAGGATGGATCGATTTCTGACTCCACCTCTCCTCTGAGTCGATCCACCTCCTCCGGGGTAAGAAAATAAACGTTACGATCTTCTAAAGGCGCGACATGGTCTATTTGGGAGAGAAGGCTATCGATATCCTGATCTCCCTCCCCTTCCTCGAGATCTACCTGAACATTATAAGCAAGAGGTTTGAAAATCAATTTACTCCTGAGCTGATCAATATTCTCCGGAACAAGAATGGGAGTCTCTTCTAAAAATTCATCTGTGGCCATATAGCTAATATGGGGGAAGTCTTTCTCCCAGAGTAAAGTCACAAGGTCATCCTCTAACTCGTTCACGGCTTCACTGGATCGGACAACCTCCATAAAACCGTCAATCTCCCATTCCTCGAGATCCCTTACGAAGCGGAGCTCACGAATCCCATCCTTAAAGAATAAGAAAGCAATGCTCGATTTTGGATCCCGATTCTCGTAAAGAATCTTTCCCTTAAAAGAAAGTTCATATTCTCCCACCTGAAGTTTAAATATCTCATATTTATTCAGGAAGGATTGGAATCGCTTATATAGTTGATCTTTGAACCCTTTAATTGCTGGATTTTCCAATGGATAGAATCGGAAGGCTTTAATCGTCTTGATGAAATGGCTGGTGAGATCCCTTGCCAGAAGGAACTCTTCATCTTCTTCCATTCCCTCGATAAGGGGAATTTCCTCTCCGCTTAATTCAACGGTTTTCTTTCCTTTGGAGAGATCTTCAGCCATTCTATCTCCTTTCATAAATTTTTAATAATATTAATTCATATTAATTTTTACGGAACTTGTCAATATTTTTTAAAAATTTCGTGCCCCTTCGGCATGGACTTCTACCTGTGCATTTTTTCTCGTTGACAACTTTATTATTTTTTGTATAAACTTCGCTTATATTCTTTCTTTGAAAGGAGGTGATAGAAGATGTCAGAGCCAAGGGTTGCGAGAGTTACGGAAATCATTGCAGGATCCCCAAAAAGCTTTGATGACGCGGTAAAGGTTGGTTTTGCCAGAGCCACAAAAACCCTTAGAGGAATTACTGGGCTCCGAATCATTGAGTTTCGAGTAGCGGTCGAAAACTCAAAGATTG
>JBDOIB010000335.1:0-1494 GCA_041082155.1 Thermodesulfobacteriota bacterium
CCTTTTCTTAGCTATCGGGATCGGGGTTTTCGTTCTCCGAAAGATATTTCTCAGACGCCGGGAAGAGAAGTTTGTTCAGGAGGTCATCGAGCAGGACGAATCCAATCTAAGGGCCCTTTCAGGAAAGGAGAGGGACGAACTCAAAGAACTTCAGAAACGGTGGAAAGAGGCTGTGGAGACCTTAAGGAGATCCCATTTAAGGAGATATGGGAATCCTCTTTATGTTCTTCCTTGGTATCTTGTTTTAGGAGAGAGTGGGTCTGGAAAAACCACAGCCATTCAAAGCGCTCGCCTTTCTTCTCCTTTCGCCGAAGTAACTCGAACCTCTGGACTTTCCGGAACCAAAAATTGTGACTGGTGGTTCTTTGAGCAAGCGATCATTTTAGATACTGCTGGAAGATATGCTATCCCTATTGATGAGGGACGGGATAAGGAGGAGTGGCAGAAATTCTTATCCCTTCTCATTCGATATCGAAGAAGGGAACCCATTAATGGCCTTATTGTCACCATTGCAGCAGATAAACTCCTTCAAGGATCATCCGAAGCCTTAGAGGAAGAAGGTCGACAGATTCGTCGCCGAATCGAAGAACTGATGAGGGCGTTGGGGACTAAATTTCCTGTCTACGTTTTGGTCACCAAATGTGATCTCATTCAGGGGATGACTCAGTTCTGTAACCAGCTTCCAGAGAAAAGCCTGGACCAACCCATGGGATATATTAATCAAGACCTCTCAACCAACGTGGAGGAGTTTCAGGAGCGAGCCTTCCAAGCGATCGGTGAGCGGCTAAGGAATCTTCGGCTCCTGATGATTCATCGGCCAGGAGAGAGAGGGATCGATCCAGCACTTCTCCTCTTCCCGGAGGAATTCGAAAATCTCAAGAGAGGGCTTCGAGCCTTTATGGGTGGAGCCTTCCAGGAGAACCCGTATCAGGAGACCCCCCTCCTGAGAGGTCTCTTCTTTAGCAGTGGACGACAGGAGGGAAGCCCCTATTCCCATTTTCTCCAGGCTCTGGGATTGATCGGGGAGAGAGAGGTTCTTCCTGGTACGAGCAAAGGACTCTTTCTTCACGATCTCTTTGCGAAGGTCCTTCCAAAAGACAGGGGCCTTTTTGCTCCCACCAAACGGGCTATTCAATGGCAGATCCTTACGCGTAACCTCGGGCTTACGGCTTGGGTAATCTTCTTGATCGCCCTCTGTGGACTCTTAAGCTTCTCATTTGTCAAGAATTTAAAAGTCATCAGGGATGCGAGAGAGGAGCTATCGAAGCCTTTAACCTTAAAGGGAGAGGTCATGGCCGATCTCCAGACGATGGATCGATTCTGCCAGTCGATCCTGAAAGTGGAAAGAGAGAATCGAGGCTGGATCATTCCTCGATTCGGGTTGAATGAAAGTAAGAAGGTAGAGCTTGGCCTAAAAGAGAAATATTGTAATCAGTTCCAAAAGGTCTTCCTTTCCTCTTTCGATAAGAAGATGGGAGAAAGATTGGCCACTCT
>JBDOIB010000281.1:0-2324 GCA_041082155.1 Thermodesulfobacteriota bacterium
TATGCTATTGAGTTGGGAGTGGATTTTATCATTATGGGTGATGACTTGGGCTTTAAGGGGCATGGATACGTCTCTCCTTCTGATTTTAAAGAGCTCGCCTATCCTTATTATCGCCGCATTGTCGACTCTCTTTCCGTCCCTGTATTCTGGCATTCGGAAGGATATATCCGCGACTACATTCCCATGGCTATTGAAGCAGGAATTAAAGGTCTTCATGGTATTGAACCGGCGGCAGGAATGGACATGGGAGAGATTAAAAGAGAGTTTGGGAAGGATCTTGTACTTATGGGAAATGCAGATGGGAATTATATTTTGTGTCAACCCGATTTAGAGTTAGTTCGGAAGGAAGTGGAACGATGCTTGAGAGAAGGAATGAAGGGAGGAGGATATATCTTCTCTGTTGCTGGCTCGGTTCACGAAGGGATCCAATTGGAGGCCCTAATTGAAATGTGCCGATATGTCCAAGAAATTGGAGTTTATTCCTTAGGATAGTAATCCCCATTCCTTGAGGGAACAACTTAGTGCCCAGATCTCTCCCTAATTGATGAAGAAGATTTCTTAAAAAAATGATTAAAAGACGATCTTTTGGATAACGATCTTTTAGTATATCATTATGCATGGAGTAAGACATTCTGTCTGAAGATTTTAGGTGTACATTTTTCAACTTTTTTAAAGACCTTTGTAAAATAACTTTGGTCGGAAAATCCTACCTCTTGGGCGATTTGTGCAATTGGAAACTCTTCGTTTTTTAGCAACATTTTAGCCTTATCCACCCTCACCCTTGAAAGATAATCAATTAATGTCATCCCTAATTCATCCTTTACGATATGGCTCAACCGAGATGAACTTAGATAAACCTCTCTGGCAATTCTTTCTACTGTCAATGGCTCATTATAATGAGCATCAATGAAATCCATCACTTTTTTCAATCTCTGATAGTTTTTAGCATTCCGAGTTTGATAGATCTGATCCGTCATCTTTTCGAGAACTTTCACAATCCATAAACAGAGCTCCTCTTGATCCTTCAGCCTTGCAAGCTCTGTAATAAAACCATATCGTAAGCCTAAAATCTCCTCAATTTTTGCTCCTGCTTCCACAGCAGCTCGCGAAAGAATGATTAAAAGTTCTAAAATAGCCATTTTTAGGAGTTCAAAATTTTCAAGATACTGAACCAGAATAATCGCTAAAAGTTGATATAATATTTCCTTCGCCCCTTCTCTATCTCCCAAACGGATTCTCGTAATAATCTCTTTTTCTCGTTCATAAAAGAGTTGACTTAAAGAATCCGCCGTAAGCTCTCGATCGAGATCTTTTAAGTCTCGAATCTGATCCGCAATCTTTCCCTGCAAGATTTGGGCCTCTCGAATCTTGATCAGGTCTCCCAAGTCAGGATCAGAGAGACTCTCCGCTAATCGAAAAAGATGCTGGGCGACCTCCTTTACCTCTTCATCTCTTATTACAGGGAGAGAAAAGAGAGCTTTCTCAAGAAGACGAGGCTTTATGAATCTGCCTTTATATAAGGAATCAAGCTCTTCGGGCTCCAATTCAGAGGGATGAACGAGGAGAAAGGGTGAAGCAATCAGACCTCCGGCGAGTTTTCCTTTTTCAAGAACTGGGACCACAATTTGCATGGTAAAAAAACAGCATTTTGAAAAAATGGCTTCTCCCCATCGCAACGACTCTCGGAGGGCTTCTTTATGTGCCTCTACACAGGTCCTTCTCGAAATTCTTTTTGATTGAATAAGGTGGCAAAAATTTGGGCGATTTTTAAAATAAGGTGATTCCCAAAGGATTCTTCCCCTGGGATTTAATAATCTTAAAGGAATTCTTGTTTTTTGAACGAACGCTTCTACCCGATGAAAGCCTTCAGATCTTTCTCGAAGTTTGGTCGCCAAAGAGCTCTCTTTCATCTTTTTCAATTCCCAAAAGTTTTTTTACCATGGAAGGTGCAGAAGTAGCTTCTCGGCAATACCCATCGGCTCCAATATTTTTTGCAAAGATCGGGGTCACGGGGGCTCCCCCGACTAATGTCTTAACTTTCCTCTTTAAACCGGAGGCGTGAAGGTGCTCAATCGTAAACTTCATCCAGCTCATCGTGGAAGTGAGGAGAGAAGACATGGCTAAGATTTGAGCTTCATTCTTCTCTACTGCTTTAATAAATTTTTCAGGGGAAACATCTACCCCGAGATCGATCACTTCGAATCCATTTCCCTCCAGAAGGATAATCACGAGATTCTTTCCAATATCATGAAGGTCAAACTTTACAGTGCCAATGACGACTTTGGCTAAAGCCCTGTTTTTTCTTTCCTGAATTAGAGGCCTCA
>JBDOIB010000284.1:0-1221 GCA_041082155.1 Thermodesulfobacteriota bacterium
AGAACTCCGAGCAAAAAGGGAAGAATTGATTCAGCAAAAAAATTGGAAGATGGCCGAAATTCTGAAAAAAAGAATCAATCGCCTTAAGAAAAAGACCCGAAGAGCTGCCTAATCCTTAATTCATAAACAAGACATAGGGCATAGGGCATAGAGCATAGAGTATAGAGTATAGAGTATAGAGCATAGAGCATAGAGCGGAAGGAGTAGGACTTTAAAGGAGTTGCTCTATACAATTTTTTAAAAAAGGATGCCGAAAGTCTCCGTCGTTATTCCTACTTATAATCGTCTCCAGATGGTGAAAGAGGCGGTGGAATCGGTTCTTGTCCAAGACTTCGAGGATTTTGAATTGATTGTGGTCGATGATGGTTCCACCGACGGGACAGCAGAGGCGATCAGGGAATATGGGGGAAGGGTCAGGCTCATCGAGCATCCTCATAATAGGGGGGTGAGTGCAGCCAGAAATACAGGGATCCTTCATTCAAGGGGGAAATATATTGCCTTCTTGGATTCGGATGATCTCTGGGTTAAAGGGAAGCTAAAGATTCAGGTCAACTTTTTAGATGAGAACCCCCAGTATCCACTCTGCTATACGGATGAGATCTGGATTCGGAAGGGGAAAAGGGTCAACCCCATGAAGAAACATTCAAAATACTCAGGCTGGATCTTTGAAAAATGCCTTCCCCTGTGTATTATCAGCCCTTCTTCTGCAATGATGCGAAAAACCCTTTTTCAAAAAGTAGGTCTCTTTGATGAAGCGCTTCCGGTATGTGAAGATTATGATTTCTGGCTCAGGGTGTCGGTTCGATTTCCCATCTTTTTTATTAATAAAAAATTGATCATCAAGAGAGGGGGACACCCCGATCAACTGTCCCAGCGATCCTGGGGAAATGATCGCTACCGGGTCATCGCATTAGAAAAACTTCTTTCGGAATTTCCTCTAAAAGAGCAAGAAAGGGAGATGGTGCTTGGCGAAATGAAAAAGAAATGTCAGATTCTTTCAAAAGGGTTTCTCAAGAGAGGAAATGAACTGGAGGGGAGATTTTATCAGGAAGTGATGAGAAGGTATGGAATAGAGATATGAGATCTACTCAAATGATTTCTCTTGAAGAGATCGATTTTTCAGACGAAACTTTTTCGGTCAATTTCAGGCCCAACCTTCAGGGCCTTCGATCCTCCATCGAAAAGGTCGGATTAATCCAGCCTGTTCTATTAAAGAGAAGA
>JBDOIB010000303.1:0-35668 GCA_041082155.1 Thermodesulfobacteriota bacterium
CTTTGCTGGGGGACAATGTCGAAGGAGAGTCCATTCTGCAGCAGATTATACAGGAATGGAAATTATGCGAGTGATGAGGGATGAAGTCTACAGCCGTGGAATCGAGGTGATCGAGTTCTGTCCCGCTGTAGAATTACTTTTGGATGAGAGGGGAAGGTGCGCAGGGGCTATCTTCATCAATCTCGATACAAAAGAGCGATGGATCATTCGTTCAAAAACCACCATTTTAGCCACCGGAGGAATTGGTCGACTCCATATCCAGGGATTTCCCACCACAAATCATTATGGAGCAACAGCTGATGGCTTGGTGATGGCGAATCGTGCAGGGGCAAAGATCATCTTTATGGATGCCATTCAATTTCACCCCACAGGAACGGCCTATCCTGAACAGCTGGTAGGACTTCTGGTCTCGGAGGCCTTTCGGGGGTGGAGTGCTCAGCTGGTCAATTGTGAGGGAAGGCGATTCATCAATGAGCTGGAGACAAGGGATGTCACTTCCTCGGCTACGATCCGGGAGGTGGTGGAGCGAAAAAAAGGAGTCTCTACACCCACAGGGATGCAGGGGGTGTGGCTGGATACCCCTCTGGTAGAAATGAACAAGGGGAAAGGGACAATTCATCGAATCTTTCCTCATCTGTTTCATCGTTTTTATACGTTTGGGATCGATATTACCAAAGAACCCATTCTCGTTTACCCTACCCAGCATTATCAGAATGGAGGGCTTCTGATTGATGAAAATGGAGAGACGACCGTCCCAAATCTTTTCGCTGCAGGAGAGGTTTCGGGTGGGGTTCATGGAAGGAATCGTCTGGGAGGAAACTCCCTTCTGGATATTTTTGTCTTTGGTCGTCGCGCAGGAATCCTCGCGGCCGAGAGATCAAAAGGAACAACGGTGGGAAAGCTTACATTAAACCATATTGTCGAATATGAAAGGGAACTCGAAAGAGAGGGAATTTTAAAGAAAGAGATCAGGTCCCCGATTCTTCTCCCCGACTATCGATATGAAAAGGCGCTGCCTCAAGCCCACCAGTAAGGGAAGTCAATGGAGATTAAAGAGAGAAGATTGATTCCTATCTATATCTTTGGAAAACGATACGAGGTTCCAGAGGGATTGACGATCCAGAAAGCCATGGAATATTCAGGATACCAGTTTATCCGGTCCTGCGGATGTCGGGGCGGAATCTGTGGGGCTTGCCTGACCGAATACAGAACGCCTAAGGATTATAAAATCAAAATGGTGCTTGCCTGTCAATCGTTGGTGGAACCGGAGATGCAGATCACTCAATCGCCTTTCATTCCAATGCACCGAGCTCAGTATGAGCTTGAAAAACTCAAAGCCCAACCTGATATTTTAGGAAGGATTTATCCGGAGATCTTTCGGTGTCTCCAATGTAATACCTGCACCCGGGTTTGTCCCATGGAGATCCCTGTGATGGAGTATATCGCCTGTGCTATCCGGGGAGAGATCGAGAAGGTGGCTACCCTCTCTTTCCCATGCGTGATGTGTGGAGCCTGTGCCTCGAAGTGTCCTGCTGAAATCTCTCAACCCAATGTTGCCCTTCTGGCCAGGCGAATCTATGGAAGACACATTCTCCCCCTTCCCCAGCGCCTTTATCAGAGAATCGAGGAAATCAAACATGGAAAGTACGAACGGGTTCTCGGGAGATTAGTCCAGCTTTCTCCCTCCGAACTTATGGAACTCTATATCAGGAGAGAGCAGGAACCTCAGGAAAGTCAACACTGGGTTCCAAAGGAGATCAATTTTCCAGAAAGTCTTTTGTGGGAGGATCGGCAATAATGGGAGAGAATCTATTTACGAAGATTGTTCGATCTCACCTTATCGAGGGAGAGATTCGACCTGAAGAACTCATCGCACTTTCAGTGGATCAGACCCTTTTCCATGATGCAACCGGGACAATGGCAGCCCTCCAGTTTGAAGCCCTTGAGATCCCCCGGGTAAAGACAAAATTATCCGTGGCCTATATTGATCATAATACGCTTCAGATCGGATTTGAGAATGCCGATGATCATCTCTTTCTTCAAACCTTTTCTGCAAAATACGGGCTCTACTTCTCAAGACCCGGAAATGGAATCTGCCATCAGGTTCACCTGGAGAGATTTTCAGTCCCGGGTCAGTTTCTTTTAGGGGCAGACAGTCATACCCCGACCTGCGGTGGAATGGGGATGCTGGCTATAGGAGCAG
Source organism: Thermodesulfobacteriota bacterium (assembly GCA_041082155.1). Lineage (GTDB taxonomy): Bacteria > Desulfobacterota > BSN033 > BSN033 > UBA1163 > CALIBK01. Next base: position 2,204 of record JBDOIB010000303.1, read on the forward strand.
GTGGTCTGGATGTAGCCTTGGCCATGGCAGGAGAACCGTTCTATTTGAAGGTCCCAAAGGTGGTTTTTGTGAAACTTTTGGGTCGACTCTCTCCGTGGGTAAGTGCCAAGGACGTCATTCTCGAGTTGTTAAGGAGACTCACTGTAAAAGGAGGAGTGGGAAAAGTATTTGAATATGGAGGCCCCGGGGTAAAAACTCTGACTGTGCCTGAGAGGGCTACCATTACCAATATGGGAGCGGAGTTGGGAGCGACGACCTCGATTTTTCCGAGTGATGAGATGACGCTTTCTTTTCTAAAGGCCCAGAAAAGAGAGAAGGATTGGATTCCTCTGAGCGCGGATCCCGATGCCCAATATGATGAAGAGATCGAGATTAATCTAAGTGATCTTGAACCCATGGTGGCCTGTCCTCATAGTCCGGACAGGGTTTATCCGGTCAGAGAATTAGAGGGACTCCAAGTGGATCAGGTAGCCATTGGAAGCTGTACGAATTCATCCTATAAAGATCTGATGACCGTGGCTTCCATCCTGAAAGGAAAGACGATTCCCCTTCATGTCAGCCTTGTGATCTCTCCAGGTTCGAGGCAGGTGCTGAAGATGCTTGCTTCCAACGGGGCCCTCGGCGATTTAATTGAATCCGGGGCAAGGATCCTGGAGAGTGTCTGTGGTCCCTGCATAGGAATGGGGCAGGCCCCCAAGTCGAATGGGGTTTCGATTCGAACTTTTAATCGAAACTTTAAGGGGCGATCGGGGACAGAGACCGCGGAGATCTATCTTACAAGCCCAGAAGTGGCAGCCGCCTCTGCCCTGAGAGGGGTGCTCACGGATCCAAGACATCTCGGTGTTGCTCCAGTGATTGAGCTTCCTCAATTCTTTCCGGTGGAAGATAATATGATTCAACCCCCTCTTCCTCCTGAAGAGGCAGAGAAGGTTCAACTCATTCGAGGTCCTAACATTAAACCTCTTCCAACGAAGGATCCTATTCCCTCAACCCTTTCAGGGGTTATTCTTATCAAAACCTCGGACAATGTCTCTACGGATGATATTCTTCCTGGGGGAGCAAAGGTTCTTCCTTTAAGGTCCAATATTCCGGCCATTGCGGAATATACGTTTGAAAGGATGGACCCTACTTTCGTGAAGAGGGCAAAGGAATTTAGAGGAGGATTTATTGTAGGTGGAAGTAATTATGGTCAGGGATCGAGTCGAGAACATGCAGCCCTGGCCCCCATGTTCTTAGGAGTCAAGGCTGTCATTGCCAAATCCTTTGCCAGAATTCATCTGGCCAACCTTATCAATTTTGGAATCCTCCCTCTCATTTTCAAAAAAGATGAGGATTACGACCTTCTCTCCCAAGGGGATGAAATCGAGCTTGAGGTGGGTGATCTCACAGAGCATGAAATCTATCTTACCAATAAGACCAAAGGTAAAAGAATCATTCTAACCATTCCCCTCAATGAAAGAGAAAGAAAGATTGTGAAGGCCGGAGGGACTCTGGCCTTTGTAAGAGGAAAGAGAGGAGATTAGAGGAGAAGTCTATGGGCGAATTGATCGAAATTCAAGAAGATGGAGGTTTCTTTGTTCCAGATCATCCTGTGATTCCTTTTATCGAAGGAGATGGGGTGGGTCCGGACATCTGGAGGGCTTCTCGCCGGGTATTTGAGGCTGCGGTGGAGAAATGCTACGGAGGACGAAGAAAGATTGAATGGATGGAGGTTTATGCGGGAGAGAAGGCCTTTCGAATGAAAGGAGATTGGGCACCGGAAGAGACCATTGAAGCCATCCGAAAATATAAAGTGGGGATCAAGGGCCCTTTAACCACTCCTGTGGGAGAAGGGATTCGTAGTATCAATGTCTTATTAAGGCAGAGGCTCGATCTCTATGCCTGTATCCGTCCTGTAAAATATATTTCAGGGACTCCCAGTCCTCTTAAACATCCGGAAAAAGTGGATATGGTGGTTTTTAGAGAGAATACGGAGGATGTCTACGCAGGAATCGAATGGCAGGCTGAGAGTCCTGAGGCACTTCGGGTCAGGGAATTCCTTGAGAAGGAAATGGGAAAGAAGATTCGAGAGGATTCCGGGATCGGGATCAAACCCATCAGTCGGTTCGGGACAAAACGACTCGTACGAAAAGCCATTCAATATGCTCTCGAGCATGGTCGAAGAAGTGTTACCTTGGTGCATAAAGGGAATATCATGAAGTTTACAGAAGGGGCGTTTCAGAAATGGGGATATGAATTAGCCAGAGAGGAGTTCAGAGATCAAGTGATCCCAGAAAGTGAATTCTTGGGGCAAAAGATCAAAGATCTTCCAAAGGGAAAAATCCTTCTGAAAGATCGAATCGCCGATGCGATGTTTCAGCAGATTCTTTTAAGACCCGAGGAGTATGATGTCCTGGCCATGCCCAATCTCAATGGTGATTATATCTCTGATGCATTGGCTGCTCAGGTAGGAGGACTCGGAATGGCCCCAGGAGCAAATATTGGGGATCGGGCCGCTGTCTTTGAGGCCACCCACGGTTCTGCCCCCAAATACGCCAATCAGGATGTGATTAATCCTGGTTCCCTTCTTCTCTCGGGTGCCATGATGTTTGAGTTTATGGGATGGAAAGAGGTTGGAGAGAGGATCAAGAAGGCTCTGGAAAAGACTATTTCACAAAAGATTGTGACCTACGATTTAGCCCGTCAGATGAGAGGAGCAAAAAAGGTGAAGTGCTCAGAATTTGCTTCAGCCATTATCGAAAATCTTTGACAAACTCTGTTTCATTCATTTATAAATAGGTTAGATTTTAAGTAATAGTAAAAGTGGGAAATTTCAATGCCATCCGATAAGGTTGAGCCCAAGAAGAGGAAGGAGGTTCCGAGGATAGATATTTATCGGGCCTGGTGTAAGGCCTGTGGGATCTGTATTGCCTTTTGTCCAACGGGGGTTTTAGGGGCGGATGAGGCCGGGAATCCTTATGTGAAGGATATTGAGAAGTGTATCAATTGTGGGTGGTGTGAGATTCGTTGTCCTGATTTTGCGATTACGGTGAGGATGGGTTTAAAGGAGAGAAAGAGGGTTGAAGTCCAGCATGGAGAGGAAGAGAGGGAACCAAAGGAAGAGGAGATTCTCCCGGAGAGAGTTGCTGCTCCAGGGAAATGAGGCTGTGGCAGAGGGGGCTCTGCGGGCGGGCTGTCGTTTCTTTGCGGGCTATCCCATTACTCCTGCGACGGAGATTTCAGAGGTTTTATCCGTGAGGCTTCCTCAGGTGGATGGGACGTTTATTCAGATGGAGGATGAGATTGCGAGTCTTGGGGCGGTGATTGGGGCTTCTCTGGCCGGGGTCAAGGCGATGACCGCGACCAGTGGGCCGGGTTTCTCTTTGATGCAGGAGAATCTGGGGTTTGCCATTATTGCGGAGGTTCCTTGTGTGATTGTGAATGTGATGCGGGGGGGTCCGAGTACGGGGCTTCCGACGTTTCCTGCTCAGGGGGATGTGATGCAGGCCCGGTGGGGGACTCATGGGGATCATCCCATTATTGTTCTTTCGGCCTCCACGGTTCGGGAATGTTATGATATGACGATTCGGGCCTTTAATCTCTCCGAGCGGTTTCGGATTCCTGTGATTCTTTTGATTGATGAAGTGGTGGCTCATATGCGGGAGAAGGTCGTCTTTTTTGAGGACGAGAAGATAGAGATTTTTAATCGGGTCAAGCCCACGATGCCTCCGGAGTGGTATATTCCCTATGAGGATACTCCCAGTGGGGTTCCTCCGATGGCCAATTTTGGGGAGGGCTATCGGTATCATGTGACCGGGCTCACCCATGACATTCGTGGATTTCCCACCTCTCGGCCTGATGAGATCGGGCCCTTTATTGCGAGGCTTCATCGAAAGATCAGTTCCCATTTTTCTGAGATTCAGATGGCGGAGTTCTTTCTCACGGAGGATGCGGAGATTACGATTATAGCGTATGGGTGTGTGGCAAGGTCTGCGAGGCGGGCGGTGATTGAAGCCAGGGAGAAGGGGCACCGGGTGGGTCTTGTGAAGCTGATGACCTTATGGCCTTTTATGAGGAATGCGGTGGAGAAGGTGCTTCAGACCTCAAAGGTTCTTTTGGTTCCCGAGATGAATATGGGGCAGATCTCCCGGGAGGTGAAGAGGGTCAATCAGGGGGTGGCCAAGGTCTTGACGCTCAACAAGGTGGATGGGACGATTATTACTCCTTCGGAGATTTTGAGTCGTTTGGAGGAGGCTCTCTGATGCCTGAGATTACGAAGTTGATTCATCATTATCTTCGGCATGATAAGAAGTTTCCTCATGTGTGGTGTCCGGGTTGTGGGATCGGGATTTTTCTGGGTGCATTGATTCGGGCCATTGATCGGATTGGGTATGAGAAGGATGAGGTGGTTCTGGTTTCAGGGATTGGTTGTTCGGGGAGGCTTCCGGTGTATGTCGATTTTAATACCCTTCATACGACCCATGGTCGGGCTTTGACCTTTGCCACGGGGATTAAGTTAGCCAAGCCCAGTTTGAAGGTGATTGTGATCATGGGGGATGGGGATGCGGTGGCAATCGGGGGGAATCATTTCATTCATGCTGCGCGTAGAAATATTGATTTGACGGCGATCATCATCAACAATAGCATCTACGGGATGACGGGGGGTCAGAGTTCTCCTACGACTCCATATGGGATGAGGTCGACGACGACGGTCTATTCCAATATTGAGCAGTCCTTCAGGATTTCGGAGCTGGCTGTCACGGCAGGGGCGGTTTTTGTGGGAAGGGGAACGGTCTATCATGCGAAGTTGCTGGATAGTTTGATGGAGAAGGCCTTCTTGAAGCGTGGGTTTTCAGTGGTGGAGGTGATTTCTCATTGTCATACTCAGTATGGGAGGCAGAATCGTCTGGGTTCGGCTGTGGAGATGATGAAGTGGCAGCGGGACAATGCGATTCCGGTGGAGAAGTCTTTGAAGATGAAGCCTGAGGAGTTGGAGGGGAAGATTCTGATTGGGGTGTTGGTGGATCGGGAGTTGCCCATCTATCAGGAGGAGTATGAGAGGATTCGGGAGCGGGCGAAGGCTTCTTCGGACCGAGGATAGAGAGGGAAGAGGGGAAGATGGCCTCAAGGTATGAGATACGTCTGGGAGGCTCGGGAGGACAGGGGATCATTTTGATGGGGATTATTCTGGCTGAGGCTATAGGGATTTATGATGGGAAGTGGGTTGCACAGACCCAGAGTTATGGGCCGGAGGCCAGAGGAGGTTCCAGTAAGTCCGAGGTGATTGTCAGTGATGAGGAGATTGATTATCCAAAGGCGATGAAGCCTGATCTTCTGCTCGCCATGAACCAGAAGTCCTGTGATGAGTTCTATCCTGATCTTAAACCGGATGGAATTCTCATTGTGGATTCTACGTTTGTCACCCAGGTTCCGACTCCTCGTGCCTATCAGATTCCTTTTACCCGGATTGCCCGGGAGAAGTTTAAAAGAGAGGTGGTGGCCAATATCATTGCCCTGGGAGCCCTTTCTCAGCTGAGTCCGATTGTGAGTGCTAGGGCGATTGAGGAGGCTGTGCTGAAGCGTGTGCCCAAAGGGACGGAGAAATTGAACCGGGAAGCCTTGAGGGCAGGAATCGCCGCTGCAAAGAAAGCGAAGCGAGAGATGGCCAAGATAGAGATTTCTCCCGAAAACCCCAAGGAAGACCTCTTTGACTCCTACTGATGAGGGCAAACTCCATACCTCTCCTTTCGAATGGGAAGGAATCGTTTTATTTATTTACTTACCAGAAAGATTGCTCATCTGGTTTTTTCTGTTCTCTATCAAATAAAATTCCATGAAAACTCTCCCATTCCTCAGAAGGGTCCTCTCGTCATTCTTCCCAAACATCAGTACTGGACAGACATCCCGATTGTAAGCTTAGCCTTTAAGCCAATGCTTTATTTCGTGGCAAAAAGAGAGCTCTTTCAATATCCTATCGTGCGAAAGTATCTTTCTCTTCTCGGCGGAATTCCTCTGGACCGTCAAAGGACTCTCCGGACATTAGATTCCTTCAAGTTTCTTGTCACCTTATTGAAATCAGGCGAAAAAATCGTTATCTTTCCCGAAGGAACCTATTACCGGGATGGTGTCGGACCAGGGAAGAGTCGGCTTCTTCAGATGATATTAAAACTTCAGGGAGAGCTCAAATTAAGGATTCCTTTCTTACCCGTTGGGATTCGCTATGGTAGAAAAAGAAGGTGGAGAAAAGAGGTGGAGGTTCATATTGGTCATCTTCTATATGGGGATGAAGGATCTGATGCCTCCGTTCTAACCTATCAGGTGATGGAAGAAATTAGTCGCCTATCAAAGATGCCAAGACTGCAAAGGTGAATGATCATTGAAGAGGAGGGAGAAATGCCAAGACGAGAAAGAGATCGAGAACTCGCAAGAAGGAGAAAAAGAAGGGAGAAGAGGAAGAAACTTCGTGCGAAGGGACTTCTACCCCCTCCCTCTCCCCCTCAGGGCACAAAAGGGGTAGTGGAGAAAAAACCTGAAAAAATTTTAGAGAGAGAACCCACCCCAGAGACTCCCAAAGCCGAGGGTGAATCCTCCACCTCTGAAGGCTAATGGATTTTGAAATAGAGAGGGTGAGGGTTATTTGGAGGTCTTTGGAATAAAATACAATGTCCCTTTCTTCATCTGATGGATTTCCCGAACTAATTGAGAAAAATCTTCTTTTCGATTTACAAAATCAATCTCACTGGTATCGACCACTAAAAGTGGGGATTGATCGTAATGGAAGAAGTAGTAATTATAGGCTTCCACTAATTCCCGAAGATAGTTCAGATCGATCTCCTTCTCATAAGAGATATTTCGAGTTTTAATTCGATGAAGAAGGACTTCAGGTTTGGCTTGAAGGAAGACAACCAGATCGGGGGTTGGAATCTGGTGGCTGAGAAGTTGATAGAGTTGTTCATAGAGGGCCAACTCGTGATCATTTAAATTGAGAGAAGCGAAGATTCGATCTTTGGCAAAAATATAATCACTTAAGGTAATTCGATTGAAGAGATCGGGTTGGGCAATCTCCTTCTGCTGTTGAAAACGACTGAGAAGAAAGAAGACCTGAGTTTGGAAAGCATACCCCTTACGATCCCGATAGAATTGGGGGAGAAAAGGATTCTCTTCAGGTTTTTCCAGAATTAATCTTGCCTTTAATTCCTGAGCCAATAGGTTGGCAAGGCTTGTTTTACCCACTCCGATGGGGCCTTCGATGGCAATATACCGAAACATTGAACTCACATCGGCAAACTTCTGACTCATCCAGAGGATTTAGTCTGAATTAAGGCATCGTAAACTTTTTCCCCGGGAGCCTGATGGTCATCACCGGATAAGGAGAGTTTCGAACCACTTTTTCGGCGGTGCTTCCAAACAGGATATAGTCCAATCCAGTTCTTCCATGGGTACCCATCACGATCAGATCCACCTTTTCTTTTCTCGCTGTTTGAATAATCTCATAAAAAGCCTCTCCCTGTTTGATGATCACCGCATGATCTTTAAATCGCCCCATCTTACTCAAATAATGTTGTTTGAATTGATCTTCTAATTCTTTCTTCTGAGAGATTTTTAGTTCTTCTAATTTTTCAGGAGAGAGGTAGATGGAAAGCAGTTCCGGATGAGCGGGTTCTGGAACAACGTGAAGAATGAAGAGTTTGGATTTGTAGGTCTTGGCTAAATCAAGGGCGTAAGAAAATGCGAAATGGGAATTTTCAGAAAAATCTGTACAAAAAAGGATTTTTTTAAACATTTCATGGACCTCCTTCCCTTTAGGACTTGACAGCCCCAAATTTCGGATTTATGTTGTTTCATATTTAGCATAACTTCTTTTTCTTTTCTACAAAAATCTAAATAGATAGGAGGGAGCGGTGTTAAGAAATAAGCATGTTGGATTTTTAGGGGCGGGCAATATGGGAGAGGCTTTGATCCATGGGCTTCTTCATGGACATCTCTGTAAGCCTGAACAGATTATCTGTTCCGATGTAAGACCTGAGCGTCTGAAGCTCATCCGTGAGAAATATGGAGTTCGGGGCACCACCCATAATTCAGAGGTTGTGAAACAATCTGACATTATTATTCTTGCCGTCAAGCCTCAGATTATGAAACCTGTGGTCGAGGAAGTCTCAAAGTATTTTGATTTTAATAAATTAATTATTTCAATTGCTGCAGGGGTTCCCCTGGATGCGATCGAGTCCTGTGCCGGCAAAGAGCTGAAATTGGTTCGGGTCATGCCAAATATCTGTGTTTCGGTGAGAGAGGGAGTTTCAGCCATTTCAGCGGGAAAACATGCCCAAAAAGAGGATCTGATGATTGCCAAGACGATCTTTGATTCGGTCGGGAAATCCATCTTTCTCGAAGAGAGTCTCCTTGATGCCGTGACAGGACTAAGCGGAAGTGGTCCCGCCTATATCTTTTTGATTGTGGACGCCCTGGCGGATGCAGGAGTAAAAGTAGGACTTTCGCGGGACGATGCCCTCCTCTTAGCCTCCCAGACAGTCCTGGGTGCAGCGAAGATGCTCATCGAAACAGGGGAACATCCTGGAAAATTGAAGGATATGGTGACCTCGCCCGGAGGAACGGCCATTGCCGGACTCCATACCCTGGAGCAGGGGGGAGTGAGGACCACCCTGATCAACGCCGTGGAGGTGGCTACTCAAAGGTCTAAGGCCCTGGGAGAGATGATGAAGAACAATCTCAAGGGGACTTAATAAAGCATTTAGAGACTCCTTCAAGGAAGAAAAATGGTTTTTTCAACCCCTTCCAAAACGTTTGATATCATTATCATAGGTGGAGGAGTGATCGGCTCAAGCATTGCTTATCACCTGGCAAACGATGGATTTAATGGACGAATCGCGGTTTTTGAGAAAGATCCTACTTATGAGAAGGCCTCCACCGTCCTCAGTGTGGGAGGAATCCGAAGGCAGTTTAGTACAGAGGTGAATGTTCGAATCTGTCAATACAGCCTTTCCTTTTACAGAGAATTTAGTAAACGAATGGAGGTGGATGGAGAGCGACCGGAGATCGATTTTAAACCGCGGGGATATCTCTTCTTAGGAAACGAAAGAAACTGGCCACTGCTGGTCAAACACCAGGCTTTCCAAAGATCCCTGGGGGTAGAGACCCAGCTACTCACTCTCGAAGAGACCCTTAAAATCATTCCGGATTTATATACAGACGATCTAATCGGTTCTTCTTTTTCACCCGGAGATGGATATATGGATCCCCACAGTACCCTCCAGGGATTCATCAAGAAGGCAAAGCATCTCGGGGTCACTTATCTTTATCAGGAAGTCGTAGAAATCCTTAGGGAAGGGAATCGTCTCGAAGGGGTGAGGACGATCGATGGAACAAGATACCTCTCTCCAATTGTCATCAATGCGGCTGGTCCTTATGCTGGAGAGATAGGGAGGATGGTCGGGGTTGAGATTCCGGTCGTGCCTGTCCGGAGGATGGTTTACCTGGTCCGACCTCCAAAACTTTTTGAGTATGATCTTCCTCTGACCATCGACCCTTCGGGCGTCTATTTCCTTCACGAAACAGGACGACAGATCCTTACCGGGAAATCCAGAAAGGAGGAGCCCCCGGGTTTCAATTTCTCCTGGGATCGCCAATATTTTCAAGAGGAAATTTGGCCCTCGCTTGCCCATCGCATTCCCCTCTTGAATGAGTTGAAACTCGTTAGTGGTTGGGCAGGACTTTATGAGATTAATCAATGGGACTTTAACGGAATCATTGGAAGACATCCGGAGATTTCGGGATTCTTTATGGCTGTGGGATTCAGCGGTCATGGATTTCAACAAGCCCCTGCCGCAGGGAAGGCTCTTTCAGAGCTGATTCGGCTGGGAAGGTATGAAACGGTGGATGTGAGCCCTTTAGGTTATGAACGGATCCTCGAGGGAAGAAAAGTGCTGGAGGAAGAAGTGATTTAGATGAAAGAAGAGGAGCGAAAGAAAAGGAACGGGTATGATTATTCTGAATAGGAATGATCTGGAAGGACTCTTAACCATGGATGAAATCATCGAGGCCCTTGAGAAGGGATTTCGGGAGGTGAAGGAGGGTCGATCCTTTATACCTGTAAGGTTTCGCCTTGAAGTGAAGGAGTTTGAAGGAGAGTTTCTCTATATGCCTGCTTATCTCTCCGGTCTGAAACAGAGTGGAATGAAGATCGTTTCTGTCTATCCCAAAAACCCTTCCAAGGGTAAACCCACGATTTATGCCACCTATCTGTTAAATGATCCAACTAGTGGGGAACTCCTTGCTGTGCTTGAAGGGGCGACGCTTACAGGTCTTCGAACAGGAGGGGCCTCTGGGCTTGCCACCCGATATTTGGCAAGAGAGGATGCTAAAATCCTGGGAGTGATTGGAACCGGATTTCAGGCCTTCTATCAGGTGAGAGCCATTCAGGCGGTAAGATCGATCCAAGAAGTGTTCGCTTATGATGTGAATCCGGAAAGGTTAAAGGAGTTCTGCAAAAAGATATCCCCTTTTCTCAAGACTCATCCTGCCTCTCATCCTTCTGAATTGGTAAGGCAGAGCGATATCCTTGTGACCTCAACCACCTCGAAAACCCCTGTCTTCTCCGGTCGAGATCTTAAACCCGGAACTCATATTAATGCCATCGGAGCCTTTCGTCCGGATATGCGGGAGACCGATGACGAGACGATTCTTCGCTCTAAGATTATCGTCGATACCTTCGAGGGCTGTCTCAGTGAGGCAGGAGACCTCCTCATTCCAATGGCAGAGGGAAAATTAAAAAAAGAAACGATCTACGGAGATCTGGGGGATCTGGTGACAGGTAAGAAGAAAGGAAGGGAATCCCGAGGGGAGGTGACTCTCTTTAAATCGGTTGGATTTGCCATGGAAGATGTAGTGGTGGCCCATTATGCCTATCAAAAAGCTTTCCATGAGAATAGAGGCCAGAGAATTGAGTTATTGGAAGATCGTTGAATTTAATCTTTTCGAAACTTATTTTAGGAAAGGAGACTTTTAAATGAGAGGGTATGCAGGAAAATTATTAAGGGTGAATCTTTCGGAGAGGAAGATTTCTAAAGAGGAGATTTCGGACTCCATGCAGAGGGAGTTTTTAGGGGGTCGGGGATTTGCTATAAAACTCTTATGGGATGAAGTTAAAAAGGTGGATCCTCTTTCTGAACAAAATAAGATCATCTTTTCGACCGGACCTTTAAGTGGTCAACTCCTTCCCAGTTCAGGAAAGATGGTCATTGCTTCAAAGAGCCCTTTAACCGGAGGCTATGGAGATGGAAATATCGGGACGATGACTTCGGTCCATTTAAGAAAGGCAGGTTATGATGTATTGGTTGTGGAAGGAAAATCAGAGAAACCCTGCTATCTCTTCATCGAAGATGGAAAGGTAGAAATTTTGGATGCCTCCGAATTATGGGGAAAGAATACGTTTGAATCTCAAGATTTTCTTGAAAAGAAACACGGGAAGAATTCTGGGATTCTTTTGATCGGACCTTCGGGTGAGAATCTCATACGGATTTCCACCGTCCTTTCACAACGAGGACGAGCAGGTGGCCGCCCGGGAATGGGGGCAGTGATGGGTTCTAAGAAACTCAAGGCTATTGTCATTCGAGGGACGGGATCGATTCCCAACTTTGATGAGGAGAGGCTGAAGGAATCTGCCAAAAAGGCCTATGAGGAGATCAAAGGAAAAGCCGCCTATCCCTTCTGGATGAGACAGGGAACCATGCAAGTCTTTGAATGGTGCAATGAGAATAATTGCTTGCCGACCTATAATTTTAGAGAAGGAGTATTTGAATTCTCCAAAGAGATGGATGGATATGTGCTTGAGAAACTGGCGGTGGATCGGAAAGGTTGTCCGATGTGTAATATGCAATGTGGTCATATCGTCAAAGATATAAGGGGTGAGAGGGCTGAATTGGATTACGAGAATGTGGGAATGCTCGGACCCAATCTCGGGATGAAGACACTTGCCGAAGTGGCCTTACTCAACCGGATGGCAGATGAGTGGGGATTGGATGCCATTTCCCTTGGCAGCTGTATGGGCTTTCTCATGGAGGCCTCCGAGAAGGGACTAATCAAAGAGAGAATTACATGGGGAGATTTTGAAGGTGCCCAGAGACTCATTCGAGAAATTGGAATGGGAGAGGGCGTAGGAGCCTTGATGACCAGGGGTGTCAAATCCGCCTCCGAAGAACTGGGAAAGGAGTCTCATCGATGGGCCATGCATGTAAAGGGCTTGGAGATTTCGGCTTACAATTGTCATGGTTGCCCAGGGATGGCCCTTTCTTACGGGACCTCTCCTATCGGAGCACACCACAAGGATGCATGGGTCATTGCCTGGGAAGTGGCCACGGATCGGTTCTCCTACAGTAAAGAGAAAGTAGAGAAGATCATTGAATTTCAAAGAATTCGGGGAGGCTTTTTTGAATCGGCGACCGTCTGTAGACTTCCATGGGTAGAGGTCAATTTTGGACTGGATTGGTATCCAAAATTTCTTGAAGCCATTACAGGTCAGCAGAGAGATTGGAAGGAGCTTTACCAAATTGGAGATCGAATCTATGCACTCATTCGCGCCTTTTGGAAAAGGGAGATTCCTTCCTTTGGACGGGCCTGGGATTATCCTCCCGAGCGATGGTTTGAAGAGGCTCCTTCTCAGGGAAAATTGAAGGGGATCAAAGTCGATAGAGAAAAGTATGATCAAATGCTCTCCTGGTATTATGAAATTCGAGGGTGGGATCAGAATGGGATTCCTTCAAAAGAGACCCTCAACCGGTTAGGGCTTACCGAGGTGCCCAAGGAGCTTTCCCTCTGAATGGTGGAAATAAAGTTCTTAGGGTATTTGACAGAGATTGCTGGGACGCGAAAGAAAGAGGTTTTCATAGAATCCCCCAAACCTTTGAGAGAAATTTTGCCCTCCTCCTTCCCGGAAAAGAATATTATCATCCTGATCGATGGGAAGTCTGGAGACCTGGATACTCTTATCTTTCCCGATCAATCCGTCACGATCATGCCTATCCTATCTGGGGGATAAGAGGAAATTCCTTTCCCCAGAGAATGAGAGAAAGAAGGTGATCTCACGATGGAAAGAAAAGAAAGTGAGGGGGAACTCAGAGAAAAGCTGAAATCCCTTGAGAAACAATTAGAGTCCTATGAAAGTAAAGGGGTTGAGAAGTCTCTCCAAGAGAAATTGAAGCGTTTTGAGAAGATCATCGAGATGGGAGATGATGGGATTATTGTGTTTGATGAAAATTACCGGATTGAATTTGCGAACAGTTTGGCCTCCGAATTAACCGGTTATTCCAAAGATCAACTTTTGGGGATGGACTTCAGAAAACTTCTCAACGATCGGGATATGGAATATTTAAAGCACATGTATTCAGAATTAGGAACCGATGAAAGTAAACGGGTCTGTACAGAGATGGCGGTGGTCACCGAGCGAGGAGAAATACGGGATGCAGAAGTCTGCATCACGGTCTCCAAAACAGATGAGGGAGGAGTAACGACGTATGCCTATCTTCGGGATCTCACCGAACAAAAGAGGATGGCACGAGAACTCCGAGAGGCCAACAAGCGATTTGAGAAGATTGCAGAGATGGGGGAGGACGGGATCATTGTCTTTGATGAGGATTCAAAAATTGAGTTTGCTAACCATAAGGCGACCGAGATTCTGGGGATCCCTAAAGACCAGATTCTGGGGAAAGAATTTTTCTCCCTGATCGGGAAGAAAGACGAAGAATTCCTTGAGGAGATGGTGATCCGAGGCGAAGGATTGGGCCAGAAGGTGTGTACCGAAATGGCTATCCAGAACCTTCATGGCCAATTGAAAGAGATCGAGATCTGTTTGGCTCCGACTCGGTCCGAAGAGGGAAAGATTAAAACCTATGCTTACCTTCGAGACATCACCGAGCGAAAGCGATTTGAGAGGGAGTTGAGAGAATCAGAGGAGAAGTATCGAAACCTCTTTGAACGGGTCCAGCATGGCCTCTTTATCAGTACTCGAGAGGGCCGATTCTTAGATTGCAATCAGGCGCTGGTGGAGATGGCTGGATACGAGAGCAAGGAGGAATTTTTAAAGATCGATATTCCTAAGGATCTTTATGTCAATAAAGAGGATCGAAAGAAATTTCAGAAAATGATTGAGACCCAGGGATTTGTGAAGGATCTGGAGGTGGAGTTTAAGAGAAAGAATGGGGAGAGGATTACGGTGCTGTTGACCGCCCATGCGAAGAGAGATGAGAAAGGAGAGATTATTGGCTATGAAGGGCTTAATATCGATATCTCCCAGCGAAAGAAGATGGAACGAGAGTTACGAGAAGCCAATGAATTCTTAATGAATCTTATCGAGAGTTCCGTGGATGGAATCATTGCGGCAGATATGAAGGGCAATATCATCATCTTTAATAAAGGGGCCGAAGTCCTCACGGGGTATAAAGCGGAGGAGGTGATTGGAAAGATTCATATTACTCAGATCTATCCTCCAGGGATTGCCAAGGAAGTTATGAGGAGACTTCGAAGCCATGAATTTGGAGGAGTGGGAAAGCTTCTTCCCACTCAATTCAATGTGGTCAACCGATTTGGAGAGGAGATTCCGATTCAGCTTTCAGCTTCTCTGATTTATGACGCCACCGGAAAAGAAATTGCCAGTGTGGGGATCTTTACGGATTTAAGACCTCGGATCAAGATGGAGCAGGAGATTCGTGAAATTCAGCAGGCCCTCCTTCAGTCCGAGAAACTGGCAGCCATGGGAAGATTGACCTCTCAGATTGCTCACGAATTGAATAACCCCATCTATGGAATCATGAATACTTTGGAGCTCCTCAAAACAGAGATCCCTCCAGAAAGTAAACGGCGAAGAATTCTGGAGCTCTCCCTTTCTGAAACTCAACGACTTGCAGAGATGCTTCGCAATATGCTGAGTTTCTCAAAGCCCGAGGAAGAACAGCGGCGTCCGGTCAATTTAAATGAGTTAATCGAAGGAATTTTATTGATCGTAGATAAACAGATGCAAGAAGCCAATATAAAGATCAAGACCTATTTTGATCCTAAAATCCCTGAGATCATGGCCTCCACCAATCAGATGAGACAGGTTATGCTCAATATGATAAAAAATGCTAAAGAGGCGATGCCTAAAGGCGGCACCCTGATGATTGCCACTGGAAGGGAGAAGGATAGAGTCCTTATTCATATTAGAGATACAGGGATTGGAATTCCAGAAGAGAATAAGAGTAAGATCTTTGAAGCCTTCTTTACCACCAAACAGAAAGTCAAAGGGGTGGGGTTAGGGCTTTCGGTCTGTTACGGAATTGTCAAAGATCACGGTGGGGAGATAAAAGTAGAAAGTGAGGAGGGTAAGGGAACAACCTTTACCATAAGCCTTCCTATAACCCCCCAATAAGATATCACATTTCTCTCCATAAAAAGAAAGAGATATTGAATTATTATCTTAAAAATGTTAACGTGAACACAAATAAGTAGAGCAGGAGGATTAAAAAATGGGAGATAAAGAAGTTATTTCTAAACCGATTGAAGATGAGGTCTTCGTGCCGCCTGAATCGATTAAAATGAAAGCTTATATTCGAAGTATGGATGAGTATTGGAAAATCTATAAAAGATCCATTGAGGATCCGGAAGGGTTTTGGGGAGAACTTGCCGACCAACTCGATTGGTATAAACGATGGGATAAGGTCTTAGAGTATGATTTTGGAAAACCCGAGGTAAAATGGTTTATCAATGGGAAACTGAATGTGAGTTATAACTGTCTGGATCGTCATCTGAATAGCTGGAGAAGTAATAAAGTGGCTTTGATTTGGCAGGGAGAGCCGCTCGAAGAAAACCGAATCTTTACCTATCAGCAGCTCCATTATCATGTGAACAAGTTTGCCAATGTTTTAAAGAAGTTTGGAGTCAAGAAGGGAGATCGGGTATCGATCTATTTACCGATGATTCCTGAACTTCCCATCGCCATGCTTGCCTGTGCAAGAATCGGGGCGATTCATAGCGTGGTGTTTGGAGGGTTTAGCTCCGAAGCGCTCCGTGAGAGGATCAATGACTGTGGATCCAAAATACTTATTACTGCAGATGGATATTATCGAGGTGGGCGAATCGTTCAGAATAAACTCAATGCCGACGAGGCCTTAAAGGATTGTCCAGGAGTGGAAAAGGTCATTGTGGTAAAGCGATTGGGAATCGATGTGAAGTTTGATAAGGAAAGAGATGTATGGTGGCACGAGGAGATGGCCAAAGAGGATATTCGACTTCATTGCGAACCGGCTGTGATGGATTCGGAGGATATTCTCTTTATTCTCTATACCAGTGGGAGCACAGGGAAACCGAAAGGAGTCATCCACACCTCCGCAGGATATCTTCTCTTCGTATACCAAACATTAAAATGGGTATTTGACCTTAAAGATGAGGATGTCTTTTTCTGCACGGCAGATATCGGGTGGGTCACAGGTCATAGTTATGTCGTCTACGGTCCCCTGGCTCTGGGAGCTACCACTTTGATGTTCGAAGGGGTCCCCACCTATCCTAAACCCGATCGTTTTTGGGAGATTGTAGAAAGATATAAAGTGACGGTTTTTTATACTGCCCCAACGGCTATCAGGGCCTTGATGAGGGAAGGCGAAGAATGGGTAAAGAGAAGAGGAATTTCAAGCCTGAGACTCCTTGGCTCTGTAGGCGAACCGATCAATCCCGAGGCATGGAGATGGTATTATAAACATATAGGACAGGAACGTTGTCCCATCATGGACACTTGGTGGCAGACGGAGACGGGTGGGTTTTTAATTAGCCCTCTTCCCATCACTCCCCTTAAACCTGGCTCAGCCACCTTCCCTTTCCCCGGAGTTTTACCGAAAATTTTGCGGGAAGACGGCAGTGAATGTGATATCGATGAAGGAGGCTCCCTGGTGATCGCTCGGCCATGGCCGGGAATGTTAAGAGGATTCTGGAATGATCCCGAAAAGAAGAGGTTTAGGGATACCTACTTTTCAATCTTCCCTGGTTACTATTTTACAGGAGATGGAGCCAAAAAGGATAAGGATGGGTATTTTTGGCTTATGGGAAGAATTGATGATGTGATCAATGTCTCAGGCCATAGAATTGGCACAGCCGAGGTGGAGAGCGCTCTTGTCTCTCATCCTTCAGTGGCCGAAGCAGCCGTCATTGGAATCCCTCACGAAGTGAAGGGCCAGGGGATTTATGCCTTTGTCACATTGAAGAGTGGTCTGAAGGGATCGGAGGAGTTAAGAAAGGAGTTGCTCGCTCATGTAAGAAAAGTGATTGGGCCTATTGCGACACCCGATAAACTCCAGTTTGCCGATGCCCTCCCTAAGACCCGAAGCGGGAAGATCATGAGAAGGATTCTTCGAAAGATCGCCGAGGGAAGACTCGAAGAGTTGGGCGACACTTCCACCCTTACAGATCCGTCGGTTGTCATCCAGCTTGCGGGTGAGAGGCAATAACCCTTCCAAATCAATTCTATACACGGGGGAGGAGTTTTCTCCAAAAAAGAGAAATGACCTTCTCTATCGCGAGGCTCAACAGACTTCCCAGGGAGGAGAGGGATCGAGCCTACCTTCAGCTTATCCCTCCCTCCCTTTTTGAGCGATTTCAAATCGATCCGAAAAGACTGGTCAATGCTTATGGAGAAAAAGTAGTTTCAGGAATATTTCCTCCGGACGAAAATTTTGGTTGCATTGAAGTCCGCCACCGCTCGGGAGATAAAGATTGTATCTTTTCCTGTCAGGTCTCCCTCGAGGCGTTTATGCAGAGTCTCCATCTCGATTTCATTATTATCAACGACCCATTTTCGGAGCGATTTAATGTCGATATCGATGAAGAAGGAAGGGATACCCTTTTTGGAACTCGGTCAAGAAATCTTAAGGAAGAGATTCGAGCAATGGAGGCAGGTCTGGCTCCAGGAATGGTAAGAAGAGGATTAAGATTGATGGGAGAATTCTCGACCTGTCTCGATCAATTTATGGATCTTTTAGGGCTTAAAACTCTAACGACCCATGCTTTTTTCTATCATAATGCTATCCTCTGGGAGAAATATGGATTCACCTATTTCAGGGGACGAAAAATGATGGAGAGGATTCATCAGGAATTTCAACCAGGTGGATGTCTTATGGAGAACATGGATAACTCCACTCCCTTCAGGCGGAAAGGGATGGAGAGGACTGTTCGAGGAAGAAGCTGGGCGATCTATGATGGTCTCTATCTCGATGCCTTTGATGAGGAATGGGAAAGCCCTATCATGTATAAAACCTTGGGGAAGAGGTATCAGGTCAATACCTTTCCGGATCAAATCTATTGAGCACAATCTCTCAAGAGTTATTTAAATAATATTTTTAATTCGTAGATTCCTTCCTCCCGTCTCTTTTCAATCTCAAAACCCATCTTTTCGAAAAGATGAAGCATGGGCCTGTTTTCTACAAGGACTTCTGCATAGAATCCCAGAAGCCCTTCTCGTTTCGCAATAAAGGTGAGATAGGAAAGAAGTTCTGTTCCAATCCCTTTATTCTGGTAGTCATCCTTCACTGCAAAACCGACTTCTGCTGTGTAAGTGGTCTCATCCATATAATACTGGCCCATGCCCACCACCTCTTCTCTTTCTTCCTTTTCTATCACTGCCAAAAGAACCATCTGTTTGGTATAATCAATCACCACAAAAGGTTGAAGTCTCTCATGGGGCATATCTTTCCTTACGGAGATGAATCTTCGATAGAGGGTGTTTTCAGAAAGGGAATAGAAAAATTCTTTAAGGAGAGGTTCATCACTCAGTTTCACAGGCCTCAGGAGAATTTCTAAGCCAGATTTAGTGGTGCGATGTGTTTCAAGATGTTCTGGGTACTGTCCTCTTTTCCCTGGAATGAATGCCTGATCCTGAAAAATTAAATTTAACTTCTTGGCCTCCTCAATCAACCAGGCTCTAAAATCTGGATGGGCGATCGAGATCAGGGCCATCGCCCGTTCTCTGATATTTTTGCCTTTCAGATAGGCAATTCCATATTCGGTGACGACATAGTGGACGTCCCCCCGATGAAGGGTGACTCCCGCTCCTTCTTTAAGAAAAGGAACGATCCGGGAGATTTTCCCATGTTCTGCAGTGGAAGGGAGTGCTAAAATGGTCTTCCCATTTCGGGCGAGGACAGCACCTCTCATAAAATCAGCCTGTCCTCCAATTCCACTGTAGAAGAATTTACCGATGGATTCAGCGGTTGCCTGTCCGGTGAGATCGATCTCGAGAGCGGAGTTAATAGCTGTCATGTTCTCATGTTGAGCGATAATGAGGGGGTTATTGGTATAGTTAATGGTTCTAAATTCAATAGCCGGATTATCATGGATATAATCGTAAGTCTCCTTTTTGCCCATACAGAAAGAGGCTATCGTTTTGCCCCGATTGATGGTCTTCTGAGAATTGTCGATAACCCGTCTCTTCATGAGTTCCACGATTCCATCCGTAAGAAGTTCGGAATGGACTCCCAAATGTTTTTTATGGATGAGATTCGAAAGGATCGCATTGGGAATACTTCCATATCCTACCTGAATCGTATCTCCATCCCGGATGAGACGGGATACATATTTCCCAATTTGCTGGGCAATCTCTGTATCGGCCTCCGAGACATATTCGAGGATTGGTTCATCGTAAGGGAGGATGAAATCCACATCTTCGATATGAATAAAACCATCCCCATGAACCCTGGGCATAAAGGAATTCACCTGAGCAATGACACAGGAGGCGCTTTCAGTAGCAGCCTTCACGATATCGACACTGACCCCAAGACTCATAAATCCATGCTCATCCGGTGGGGAGGTCTGAATGAGGGCGACATCGATGGGAATAATTCCCCGAGAGAAGAGATTAGGAACATGGGAAAGAAAGACGGGGGTATAATCAGCCAGGCCTCTATTGACAGCTTCTCTTGTATTTCGAGC
Organism: Thermodesulfobacteriota bacterium; assembly: GCA_041082155.1. GTDB lineage: Bacteria > Desulfobacterota > BSN033 > BSN033 > UBA1163 > CALIBK01. Next base: position 22,142 of record JBDOIB010000303.1, read on the forward strand.
AATAAAGAAGGAGTTGTGGCGGAAGAAGGTCTTAAATTTTTCGTGAGCATAAGGGGCAATCCCTAAGGTCCAGACCTGAAGAACCTCGGCATCGCAGAAAGAAGTAGGATGGTTTTGAACATATTGGGTCAGGGCTCGAACCAGATATTGAGGCTCCCCACATCCAGTCCCGATAAAGATCCGATCTCCCCTATGAATATGGTGAAAAATTTTCTCTTCGGATAAAAATTTTTCTGGATAAGCTTTCTTCCACCTTTCTATGGGACTGCTCATCGGGAACTCCTTTTGGTCAAGACTTATGTCGCCTATCATCATACCATAAAATTTAATTATTTATAAGCCCTGTGTGATTAAAATTTTAAGTTCTTTTAGGGTAGATAAGAGTTTTTAGAACCTGTGATTAATGGGTGTATATGATTTTTATAATTAATTCAAAATATATTTAAATTTCAAAAAGTTATAGAAAATTAAAAATGTATAAAATTTTTATTGACATTTTTTAATAAAAATGTTAACGTTCACATGTGAACGTTAACATTTTCGGAGGATCAATATGGATCATGATAATTTATTTTCTTCAAATAGATTAGTGAATGATTTCACAAAAGAAGAATGGCAAAAAGTAGATGAGGTCATTGAAAAATATAAAGGAAAACCAGGTGCTTTAATTCCGGTACTTGAAGAGGTTCAAAACATAACAGGATATCTTCCCGAGGTGGTTCAAAGAAGAGTTGCGAAGGGATTAAATGTTCCTCTAAGTCAGGTTTACGGGGTAACCACTTTTTACTCCTTTTTCACCATGAAGCCAAGGGGAAAACATCAGATTAAGGTTTGTCTTGGAACGGCCTGTCATGTTCGAGGAGCAAAACGAAATCTCAATTATTTGATTCAGACGTTGAAAATAAAACCTGGGGAGTGCACGGATGATCGACAATTCAGCTTAGAGATTGTTCGTTGCCTTGGGGCTTGTGGTCTGGCTCCCGTCATGGTGATCGATGAAGAGACTCACAAACAGGTAAAAGAGGCAAAAATCAATCAAATCCTGAAAGAATATCAGGATGGAAACCATCCTTCAGAGAAGTGAGGGTCATGATGAGAAAAAAATTAACCGTAGAAGATTTAAAAATTATCAAGGATCGGATGAATAAAGAGAAGGAGCTTGGATTCAATGGATTCCGGACGAGAATCACCGTCCACATGGGAACATGTGGGATAGCCTCCGGTGCTCAGAAAGTGATGGATGCATTGCTTGAGGAGATAGCCACCTTCCAACGAAGAGATATTCTGGTGTGCAGTTCAGGATGTATCGGTTTATGCAGTCAAGAACCATTAACTACAATAGAGGTTCTCGGTCAAGATCCTATTATCTATTGTCAGTTGAATCCCCATAAGATCCGAGAGATTTTTAGAGGCCATATTTTAAATGGAAGGCCGATCAAGGAGTTTGCCCTCGCCAGAGGGAGAGCGATTGATGGAGAGCTCGGGCCCTTCCAACCTCTCCCCGAAAACGGGATCCCTCATATCTCTCAACTTCCTTTTTTCTCAAAACAACACTCTTTGGTTTTAAGAAATAGGGGTTTAATTGATCCCGAAAAGATCGAGGACTATATCTGGCGTGATGGATATTTAGCCGTAGCAAAGGCCCTATTGGAGATGACCCCCTCTGAGATTATCTCTGAAGTGAAGGCCTCTGGACTTCGTGGTCGGGGAGGGGGAGGTTTTCCAACAGGAATCAAATGGGAATTCTGCGCAAATTCAAAAGGGGATTTGAAATACGTGCTCTGTAATGCTGATGAAGGGGATCCGGGAGCTTTCATGGATCGAAGTGTGATGGAGGCAGATCCCCATTCTTTGCTCGAAGGGATGATCATTGCGGCCAAAGCGATTGGTTCACGTCAAGGGTATATCTATTGCCGCGCAGAGTATCCTCTTGCGGTCAAGAGACTCAATTTGGCTATCGAACAGGCTCGTCACTATGGTCTGCTTGGGAAGGATATTTTAGGTTCTGGATTCGAATTTGATATCGAGGTTTATCAGGGGGCGGGGGCCTTTGTCTGCGGAGAGGAGACGGCTCTCATGGCCTCTATCGAGGGAAGAAGAGGAATGCCCAGGCCCCGTCCACCCTTTCCTGCCATTTCGGGCTTATGGAAGAAGCCTACTGTCCTCAATAATGTAGAGACTTATGCCAATATCCCCCAGATCATCCTCCAAGGGGGCGAAACCTATGCAAAGATTGGAACCGAATCTTCAAAGGGTACAAAAGTTTTTGCATTAACAGGAAAAGTAAAAAATATTGGGTTGGTGGAAGTTCCTATGGGGATTTCTCTTGGGGAGATTATCTTCGACATCGGTGGGGGAATTCCAGAGAATAAAAAGTTTAAGGCGGTTCAACTCGGAGGGCCTTCAGGAGGTTGTATCCCAGCCGAACACCTGAATCTTCCCACTGATTACGAAGCCATTACAGAAGCGGGGGCCATCATGGGATCAGGGGGGATGATCGTGATGGATGAAGATACCTGTATGGTAGATATGGCCCGTTACTTTATGGACTTCTGTCAAGACGAATCGTGCGGAAAATGTACTCCCTGCCGAGTGGGAACCCGGAGAATGCTCGAAATTCTTCAACGAATCTGTAGAGGAGAAGGAAGAGAGGGAGACATTGAGCTTCTGGAAAGTCTGGCCCTAACCATCAAAGATTCAGCCCTCTGTGGGTTAGGGCAAACTGCGCCCAATCCCGTCCTCAGCACCATCCGTTACTTTCGAAACGAATATGAGGCTCATATTTATGAAAAACGTTGTCCAGCAGCCGTGTGTTCATCGCTCTTTAAAAGTCCATGTCAGCATACCTGTCCCATCGGGATGGAGATCCCTTCTTATATTGCTTTGGTTCGGGCAGGAAGAGTTGACGATGCTTACAAAATACTCAAACGCACCAATCCATTCCCAAGCGTTTGCGGGCGAGTCTGTGGACATGCCTGTCAGGGGAAATGTCGAAGAGGCCAGCTGGATGAGCCCGTGGCCATTATGTATTTAAAACGCTTTATTACGGATCATGCAAAAAGACCTCCTGTTGAACCGATTCCTGTGACTCGAAAAGAGAGGATTGCTGTGATCGGTTCTGGCCCTTCTGGCCTCAGCGCTGCTCTGGAACTCAAGAGGCGAGGATATAGAGTGACGGTATTTGAAGAACTTCCAGAGCCTGGAGGAATGCTCCGATATGGCATCCCGAACTATAGACTCCCGAGAGAGGAACTAAACAAAGATATCCAAGAAATCCTTGCAACAGGGATAGAGCTTCGGACCAATACTCGGGTGGGGAGGGATATCTCCTTTGAAGAATTGGAAAGGGAGTATGACTTTATCTATCTGGCCGTGGGGGCTCATCAATCTATTCCCCTCCAGATTCCAGGAGAGGATGCAGAGGGTGTGATGGGAGCAGTGGAGTTTCTCAGGGCTGTCCATATGGGTCAACCCATTAAGATCGGGAAGTATGTAGCCGTCATTGGAGGGGGAAATTCAGCCATCGATGCCGCCAGGACTGCCCTCCGACTGGGAGCAAAGAAAGTAACGATCTATTATCGACGTGAAAAGAAAAACATGCCCGCTCAACCTCAAGAGATCAAGGCCGCTGAGGAGGAGGGAATAGAGATTAAATGTTTAGTCGCTCCAGTGAGAATCATCCCTCTCTATGGAAAAGCCCAAAAAATTGAACTCGTCCAGATGAGACTGGGCCCCTTCGATGCCAGTGGTCGGAGAAAACCCATTCCCATCTTAGGGTCTGAATTTATAGAGAAAGCCGAAATGATCATCTCAGCCATCGGTCAAAAAGCAGATCTCCAATTTCTTCCCTCCCAAAATGGGATTAAGCGGAATGGAGATTGGGTGAAGGTAGATCGATCTCTTCATACCTCTCATCCAAAAGTATGGGCGGGAGGAGATGTGGTCAGTGGTCCAGCCATGGTCGTCGATGCCATTCAGTCTGGTCTGAGGGCTGCTCGTTGTATCGATGAGGCCATCCGAAAGGCGAAGGGAGAAGAACCTTGGGTTCCCCCACCAGAGGATCCTATCGTCATTCCATTTGAGGTGGATGAGGAGACAGTAGAACATCCTCAAATTCCGATGCCAGAACTTCTGCCTTCGCTTCGTCGAAATAATTTTTCTGAGGTCGAGCAAGGATATACCTTAGAGATGGCCATGCAAGAGGCTCGACGGTGCATGCGGTGTGATGCCTCGCCAGATGAGACTCTTTGAAAGGGGAGAAGAAAATGGTTAGAGTCTTTATTGATCATCGTCCAGTAGAGGTCCCGGAGGGAACAACCATTCTTGAAGCCGCTCAAAAGGTTGGGATTCAGATTCCAACCCTCTGTTTTCATAAAGAGCTCCAGCATGCCCCTGGTTCCTGCCGTATCTGTTTGGTCGAGGTAGAAAGAAGTCGTTCCCTTGTGGCTTCGTGTGTCTATCCTGTGGCCGAGGGGATGAAGGTAAAGACAAATAGTGAAAGGGTCCGGCAGGCACGACGGATGGTGGTGGAATGTCTTCTTTCGGATCATCCCCAAGACTGCAATCTTTGTCAGAAAAATGGCCATTGTGAACTTCAAGCCATCGCTGAGCGGATAGGAGTTCGAGAGATCCGTGTTCCTCGAACGAACTTCCCTTCTTATCCCATCGATGATTCTTCCCCCTCTTTAGTCCGTGATCCATCCAAATGTATCAATTGCTTAAGATGTATTACGGTATGTTCAGAGATCCAGGGGGTCCATCTCTTAACCCCTGAAGCGCGTGGGTTTCACTCAAGAGTCGTCCCTGCAATGAATGCGAAGCTTTTAGATGCGGTTTGTACCTTCTGTGGTCAGTGTGCAGTGGTCTGTCCGACAGGAGCCATTGTTGAGAAAGATGATACCGAAAAGGTCTGGAAGGCCTTGGAGGATCCTACCAAACATGTGGTCGTTCAAGAGGCTCCTGCAATTCGGGCCATGTTAGGAGAAGAGTTTGGATTGCCCCCTGGATCACTGGTCACAGGAAAGATGATTGCTGCCTTAAGGAGATTAGGATTCGACAGGGTCTTTGATACGAATTTTACGGCTGATCTCACCATCATCGAAGAAGGCCATGAGTTTCTCCATCGAGTCAAGAACGGAGGACCACTGCCCATGATGACCTCCTGTAGCCCGGGATGGATTAAATTTGTGGAACATTTTTATCCCGACCTCCTCCCCCATCTCAGTACCTGTAAATCTCCTCAACAGATGTTCGGAGCCTTGGCTAAAACTTATTATGCTGAGTTTTCAGGGATAGATCCTAAAAATATTTTTGTAGTTTCCATTATGCCCTGTACGGCTAAAAAATTTGAGGCCTCACGGCCAGAGATGTGTGCATCGGGGTACCGAGATGTGGATGTGGTTCTTACGGTTCGAGAATTGGGTCGAATGATTCGAGAAGCAGGAATTGATTTCTTAAATCTACCCGATGAATCGTTTGATCCTCCGATGGGACAATATACAGGGGCAGGAACGATCTTTGGAGCAACCGGCGGGGTGATGGAGGCCGCTTTGCGAACGGTTTATGCCACTGTGACCGGAGAAAACCTGCCTAATCTTGATATTCTACCGGTGAGAGGCCTTGAGGGAGTCAAAGAGGCTTCTGTGGAAGTCGGTCCATTAGGAACGATCAAAGTCGCCGTAGCCCATGGATTGGCCAATGCCAAAAAATTAATGGATCGGGTATTGGAGGGGAAGGCAGATTATCATTTCATTGAGATTATGGCCTGCCCCGGAGGATGCGTGGGGGGAGGAGGACAATCCTTACCTGCCAGTAACGAAAAAAGACTCCTCAGGGCTCAAGCCCTTTACCATGATGATAAATATGTCCAACCCTACCGACAATCCCACGAAAACCCAGCTGTCAAACAACTCTATGAGACGTTTCTCTACGAACCCTTAGGAGAGAGATCTCATCACCTTCTTCATACTCACTACACCCGAAGAGGAATAGATTAGGAGGCCCTATGACCATTAAAGGTGAAATCCTTTTAGTCGATGACGATGTTGATTTTCGAGATTCCCTTCAACTCATCCTCGAGAAAAATGGTTATCAAATCCGGACGGCTGGCAGTGGAAAAGAGGCCCTGGAAGCCCTTCGATCTAAAAAACCAGATCTCATCATCCTTGATATCATGATGGCCACAGAGACCGAAGGGTTTGATCTGGCTTATGCTTTAAAAGAGAAAGCAGAGTTCAAGGATCTTCCGATTATCCTCCTGACCAGTTTTCTTGAGAAGGTTCGAAAAGAAGGGCCTGATCATTTTCAACATATCCTTGGAGAGCGTTGGCCAGCCCATTGGATATTTGAAAAGCCAGTGGATTCAAAGAAATTGATTGCAAAGATCGATGGGATCTTAGGAAAAGGATAGAGAGACCCGTAGCGATGGATGTGGACAATGGCCTCCAGAGAAAATGGAAAAGGTCGGCTCGATCTCCCTAAAGAGATTCACAAACGTAAAAGAATTATCTTAGGGGAATTAAGGGAAAGGACCTTATGGTTTATTCGATTACGTTGGTGGGTCCCTCCAGCAATCCTCATAGGAGCTTTTTTAGCCCATTCCTTTAATCTTTCATTCACTTTTCTTCCTCTCCCCCTCATTGCCTGCTTTATCCTGGGATACAATGTCCTTTTTTTTCTTCTCAGTCGAAGAATCAAAACTAACCCTAATCAAAAAGAGTATATTCAGCGCTTTACGGGCTGGCAAATTATTTTCGATTATGGAACCATGTTCTTCCTCATCCATTTTACAGGAGGAATCGGGAGTCCTTTCATTTTCTTCTTTATTTTTCATATCGCTTTCTCTGCTATTTTTCTTACCCCTCGGTGGACCTATAGTTTTGCTGGAGCAGCGGTCTCGGGGATGACCCTGATTGCATTGGCTGAGTATTTTCATTGGATTCCCCAATATCTCATCACCTTCAAGGGAACCCCTTTGATCCTGACTGAAGGGCCATTCCCCATTCTTGTGACCCTTGGTTTTTTTTCAGGATTTGTATTCATTACGGCCTACTCGATCACAGCCGTGATGCGAATGCTTGAAAGAAGGATTCTCGATCTTGCCGAACTCACGGAGACGGTCACCGATCTCAACCGAAAACTGAGAATGCTTTACGATCTCGTTCAGGCCATCGGGTCAAAACAACACCTGGATCAGGTCCTTGAGATCGCTACATTTGAATTGGCAAGGGTGATGGAGGTTCAAGCGATTTCTGTAAAACTTCTAAGCGAGGATGGAAACTCTCTCCATTACGCTTCCGTTTATGGATTGCCCCCCGAATTCTCAAAGGACAGGGTGGTGGAGCTCACCAAAAGCCCACTGAATCGCCGTGTCATTGATGGGGAACCCTTTGTCAGCGGAAGGGTAACTCCTCATGAAACCTTTCAGTTTGGGGAGGATCTTCTTGGGGCGGGAATTCGTTCCGTTCAATTTGTTCCTCTGGTAGTGGAAAAGAAACCGATTGGAATCTTGGGGGCCTACTCTAATCGGTACGAACATTTTAGCCCCGAGGACCTCGATTTTTTTCGTCTGGCTGCCGGACTCTTGGCGATTGCTATTGAGAATGCTCGATCCTATGAGGCCATCGGGCATCTCATTGAAGAACGATCAAGATTTATGAATCGAGTGGCTCATAATCTCAGAGCACCTTTAGTGGCGCTGAGCGGGATGATAGAGGTTCTTCGTGAAGGATACATTGGAAGTTTAGGCGATTCCTTACAGGATTATTTTCATCGGATGGATCGAAGAGTGAGAGGGATGATCGAGATGATTGGCGAATTAATGGTCTTGGCCAAAAGTCAGATGAAAAAACCTCATGAGGACTATCACTCTGTGGATCTCAAAGCCTTAATAAATCAGGTCATAGAGACCTTTCAGGATGAAATTCATCAGAAGAGACTGTCTTTTGAAATCGGGATTCCCTCCGATCTTCCTGAGGTGAGAGGGGATCGAGAGATGCTGGAGGAGATGCTCGAAAACCTTCTCTCTAATTCGATTAAATACACTCCAGAGGGTGGGAGAATAGGGATAAATTTCTTGATTCACCCCAGAGGAATTCGAATGGTCCTCAGTGACAATGGTCGAGGAATTCCAAGGGCTGATCAACCCTATCTTTTTAGAGAATTTTTTAGAGGATCCAATGTCCATGATGTGATCGGTACAGGTCTGGGGTTAGCCATTGTCAAAGAGATTGTAAGTAAGCATGGAGGGACCATAGAGGTAGAGAGTGAAGAGGGTTTAGGGACAACCTTCTTCATCGATCTTCCAATGATTTCCGGAGAGGAAGTGAAGAGAAATGGAAGGTGAAAAGGAGACGAAAAATTTCATCAATGAAAGCTCTATCTGGGAAGCCTTAGAAAAGGGGAGTCTTTCAGAAAAGAGAGAGGCCCAAGATATCATTCAAAAGGCGACAGAACTGAAAGGTCTCAACGAAAGGGAGGTAGCGGTTCTTCTCCAATGTCGAGAGCCTGAGGTGGTGGAAGAGATGTTTCATACCGCAAAAGAGGTAAAGGAGGCCATCTATGGAAATCGCCTTGTCCTCTTTGCACCTCTTTATATTTCCAACCTCTGCCACAACGATTGTGAGTACTGTGCTTTTCGAGCCAGCAACCGAAGGATTAAGCGGAAGGTCCTTTCCCAAGAAGAAATTTCAGAGGAGGTTCGATCTCTCGTTCGGAAAGGTCACAAACGGATTCTTTTGGTTGCAGGGGAGGCTTATCCTCCAGAAGGACTAAATTATATTTTAGATTCGATTGCCACAATCTATCGAGTTCGAGAGGGTCATGGGGAAATCAGAAGGGTCAATGTAAATATAGCCCCTTTAAGTGTGGAAAGGTTTAAAGATCTAAAGGCCTCAAGAATCGGAACCTATCAGCTCTTTCAGGAGACCTATCATCTTTCCACTTACCAAAAGATGCATCCCCGGGGGCCAAAATCAGACTACTTCTGGCGACTCCACGCCATTGGGAGAGCCTTTGAAGGAGGAATCGATGATGTCGGAATTGGAGTGTTATTTGGACTCTACGATTATCGATTCGAAATCTTAGCGCTTCTTCAACATATTCGATATCTGGAAGCCACTTATGGAGTCGGTCCCCATACGATCAGTGTGCCACGATTGGAGCCTGCGGATGGGGCTGACATTTCCTCGAATCCTCCCTTCCCTGTTTCTGATGAGGATTTCAAGAAGATGGTTGCCATCCTCCGTTTGGCTGTCCCCTATACAGGAATTATTATGAGTACCCGAGAGACACCTCAGATGCGGGCCGAAACATTTGCTCTTGGAGTTTCCCAGATCAGTGCGGGAAGCCGAACCAATCCGGGTGGATATACAGAAGGAGAGCTCACTGGTGCCCAGTTTCAATTGGGGGATCATCGAAGTCTTGAGGAGGTAATTCTTGATATCACCCGAATGGGATATATGCCTTCTTTTTGCACAGCCTGTTATCGAAAGGGAAGGACGGGTGAGGATTTTATGGATCTGGCCAAACCCGGTCTCATTAAAGAATTCTGTCTCCCCAATGCGATTCTCACCTTTAAGGAATATCTTGAGGATTATGCTTCGAAAGAGACCCGTGAGGTTGGTTTGTCCTTAATTGAAAAAAATATCAGGGATATTCCGAGTGAGACTCGACGAGGAGAGACTCTGAAGAGATTAAATCAGATCGAGAAGGGCCAGAGGGATCTCTATTTTTAATCATTTGCAGGGAACAAAAATGTGGGTAGAGCAGACCCCCAAGGGACTTCGGCTTCATATCGGAATTTTTGGTCGTCGAAATGTGGGAAAATCGAGTCTCCTCAAAGCGATTACCCGGCAGAATGAATCCATAGTCTCAGACATTGCAGGGACAACCACCGATCCTGTGGAGAAACCCATGGAACTTCTCCCCTTAGGACCTGTTCTCTTTATCGATACAGCAGGGATAGATGACTCGGGAACCTTAGGAGAGCTTAGGATTCATAAAACCCGTCGAATCTTTGATCGCACCGATTTAGGGATGATCGTTTCTGAAGGAGGGAAATGGGGAAGATTTGAAGAAGAACTTCTCAGAGAGTTGAGAGCTCGTAACATTCCAATGGTTGTGGTCTTCAACAAGTCCGATTTGATTGAACCCGAAGAGGAGGTTTTAAAACGTCTGGCCCGAGAAAATATTCCTACTGTTAATACTTCAGCTCTTTTGGGAAAAGGGATTCTTGAGCTAAAGCAGACCCTTCTCGACATCACCCCTTCCGACTTTATTAATCCATCGAGTATCATCGGGGATCTGGTGGGGGAGGGAGAATTGGCAATTTTAGTGATTCCGATTGATAAAGAGGCCCCTAAAGGGCGGTTGATTTTACCCCAGGTTCAGACCATCCGTGATTTGCTCGACCATAATGCTTCCTGTCTTATTGTGAAGGAGAAGGAATACCGTCAGGTGCTTCATAAATTAAAAGAACCTCCCAGAATCGTTGTGACCGATTCCCAGGCGTTTCAAAAGGTTGCCTCTGAGACCCCAGAGGAGATTCCGCTTACTTCCTTTTCCATCCTGTTTGCCCGTTATAAAGGGGATCTACCAGAGTTGATTCGTGGAACAATGATGATCGATCAACTGAAGCCTGATGATCGAATTTTGATTGCTGAGGCATGTACTCACCATCCCATTGCCGATGATATTGGAAGGGTAAAGATCCCTCGATGGCTTACCCAATACGTGGGGGGGGACCTGAGAGTTGAAACCGTTCAAGGTCATGATTTCCCGGAGAATCTTTCTTCCTTTCAATTGGTCATTCACTGTGGTGCCTGCATGATCAACCGAAAAGAAATGCTTATGAGAATCCTAAAGTGCCGTCAACAGGGTGTCCCCATAACCAATTACGGCCTAACGATCGCTTATACCCTGGGAATATTTGAGCGGGCACTCGCTCCTTTCCCGTTGGCCCTCAATGTTTATCAACATGAAAGAGATCGAGATAGGTTTGTTCCGGCTTCTTAAGGGCAGATAAAGAGAGGAGGGGGTTCATTCCAAGCGATGATGGGGAAGAAAGAGATCATTTCCTGGCTGAAGGAAGAGGATGAAGATCGACTCGAAGCATTGTGGCAATGGGCAGATGAGGTGAGAAAAGAGACCGTCGGGGATGAGGTTCACCTGCGGGGGCTCATTGAGATATCAAACTACTGTATTCGTCGATGCGGCTATTGTGGTCTGAGGTCTGAGAATAAGAATCTTGAGAGATATCGAATGAGTGAAGAAGAAATTTTATCTGCTGTTAGAGAAGCCATTCGATTGGGTTATGGAACGGTGGTTTTCCAGTCCGGAGAGGACTACGGGATTGAAACTCGGTGGTTAGCAGATCTCATCAGACGAATTAAGAAAGAAACTTCGTTGGCTGTTACCCTGAGTTTGGGGGAGAGGGAGAGGGATGATCTTAAGGCATGGCGGGAGGCAGGAGCAGACCGTTATCTTCTTCGTTTTGAGACCTCTGATCAAGAACTCTATCAAAGAATTCATCCCTCCCTCCCCGATAGAAAATCGGATCGTTTCGCCATTCTGAAGATCCTTAAAGAGTTAGAGTATGAGGTGGGAAGTGGGGTGATGATCGGAATCCCGGGTCAAACCTATGGCAGTTTAGCAAGAGACATTGAGCTTTTTAGAGAACTCGATCTCGATATGATTGGAGTGGGTCCCTATATTCCCCATCCTGAGACTCCTTTGGGTCGGGGGGAGTGGATCAGAGAAATTCCAAAAGAGGACCAGGTTCCTTCTACAGAAAAAATGGTATATAAGGTGATGGCTTTAGCCAGAATCCTGTGCCCTGAGTCAAACATTCCAAGCACAACGGGCTTAGCCACCATCAATCCCGAGAGCGGTAGGGAACTTGGACTTCGGCGTGGAGCCAATGTGATTATGCCTAATCTCACTCCCTCGACCTATCGAAGAAAGTATGAAATTTATCCCTCAAAGGCGTGTTGGTTTGAAGATCCTTCCTGTTTTCATCAATCTCTCACAGAAAAGATCCTTCGGATAGGGCGAAAGATAGGCAAAGGAAGAGGGAGTCGAATCCATCGAAACAGATTCAATTAAAAAGTTTTAGGCCTCAACGAGGCCGCTCTTCTCTGACCTGTCAACAACCAGGCTCTCCCGGATGACCACAGCAGGACTGTCCGCGTCGAATCTTGATCCAATTATTTCTCAAAAGAAGCCATAATTTTTTGGGCCAGGGCATGGGGGCTCTTAAATTGGTAAAGAAAGATCTTGGAGTGGGTTTACTCATGGGGCTCCTCCTGGGATAAAAATTTTGTCCTCGGGACCTACTCCTTCAATTAAAGCACGGGCAGCTCGTCTGCCACTTTCAAGGGCAGTTGGAATTCCTCCCATAAAAAGGGCGGAGAAGGCCTGATAACCAGCCATATAGAGACCTTGGATAGGAGTCAGGATTAATTCTTTTGGTTGATCGTCCTTAAAATCCTCATAATCCCAGGACCACCCCGCTATTGCTCCTTCACTTCTCCCCCCTTGATCCTCGAAAGTGAGAGGGGTAGCGATATCCATCACGAGGATAGAGTTTTGAAGTCCAGGAAGCAAATGGGAGATCTCCTGAATGAGTGCCTCGGCGAGTTGAGACTTGTAACTCTGATATTCCTGAGACCTTTTTCTCCAGCCCAATCGAAAACGGGCAAAATGATGATAATCTGCTTCGACTCGAAGCACAAGAGAGACTTTTCCTTCTTTTCCCCAATTCTTTCCCCAGAGACTCACTTCGATTTCTTGAGCCGCAAGGTCTTGAGGATCAACCCTCAGGGCGTTCCAATCGATGAATTTTTCATCGAATGGTTTACTGTTTTTTCTATAAATCACTCGGTCTCCATCTTTAAATCCCGAGAGGTCAATTTTCTCTCTATCTACACCAAGACAGACCTGAAAGATGGAATTGGTTAATCGGGCATTGGAGATGGTTTGGTACCAATTGAGAGGAACCGCTTCAGGAATTATAAGTTTTAGAAAGGTTAATTTATAATCTGCATTCGAGATCACAAAAGGAGCATCAATTTCTGTCCCATCATCAAGTGTGACTCCTAAAACCTTTTGATCCTTTACACGGATCTTGGAGACGGCCTTGTTCAATTGGATCAGGCCTTTTGAATTCGAGTGTTGAATAATAGCTCTTCTCAATCGCTCACAGAAGGAATCCATCCCTTCTTCTGGAAACCAGATTCCAATATTTCCCATAAGATTCCACATCGCTGAAAGAAGAGGAAGTCCACTGTAAGGCTCTCTTGTTCCGAGACTTCCGAGTAAACGTCTTAATCTTCGGTCTTTTATCAATTTTTGAAGATATTTAGAAGCGGAGAGATTTTGAATAGGAGGGTGGACTTCGCGAGTGGATATCCATTCGTCCATATCTTTAAAAAATTGATTCACTCCCCCGGTGTCTTCGGGGAAAAGTTTTGAGAGTTCGTCAACCATCTGATTAAAGGGGAGGGATAAAGGGAGATCGCATCCAAAGGC
>JBDOIB010000318.1:0-10634 GCA_041082155.1 Thermodesulfobacteriota bacterium
TAAAAAGGTTTGCCTGAAGAGTAAATCTTACAAAAAAAGGGATTATCTTACTTGAGAAGGGCCTGTTTCGACAACAGGCCCTTCTTGTTATGGGGTCATTTTATCGGTGAGAAGGATAGCTTCGGCAATCTCTCTCATCGATTTTCGACTGTCCATACTGGCCTTTCGAATCCGTTTAAAGGCCTCGTCCTCGGTTAGGCCGTGACGTTTCATCAGGACTCCTTTTGCTCGTTCGATCAGTTTTCGAACCTCCAACTCCTCCTGAATGACCTTGGTTTTAACCATCAATTCCGTATTCTCAATACAGATGGCAGCCTGGCTGGCAACAGCCATCAGCATATCCTGCTCCGCTTCGGTAAATTCATGGGGATAAGAGGTATAGCAATTAATCACGCCGATCACCTTATCTTTGACACAAAGAGGGACACTCAGCATGGAGACCAGACCTTCTTTTCTGGCGAGTTCTTTTTCTTTATAGCGAGGCTCCTTCAAAACATCGAGGATCACCAGGGGCTTCTTCGTTTGAGCCACATAGCCCACGACTCCCTCTCCCAATTTAAGAACCCTTTCTTTCAGATATTCCTCGCTCATCGTCTGGGTCGCCCGGATTTTTAAAACCTTCTCTTTTTCGTCGAGAATCCAGAGGGAACAGATCTTTGAATCCATGACGTTGGCTGTTACCGTGACAATCAATTTAAGAATATCATCGAGGTAACGGTCTGAGGTGATGGCTTTGCTGATTTCAGTAAGGGCTTTAATCTGTTTTTTATAGGAGGTTTTCTTATAGATCAACGTCCCACACCCTTTCTAATCGGAGCTAATTTACCTAAAATAAAGGTAATTGTCAAATAAGGAAAAGGCTTCGAGGGTTCGAGGATTCAAGGGTTCGAAGTAATCCCTATCAGGCCTATTCCCAACCCATAAATGATGGGGCCCTGAAACCCTTGAACCTTTGGACCCTTGAACCCTTGGCCCCTTAAATCCTTGGACCCTTGAATCCTGTATTATTTAGGATTTCGTAAGGGTTGACCCTGATAAGGAGAATATGCTAAATCTGAATAAAAAATTTTATAAAGGAGAAGCTCATGTTTGACTATACAAAAAAGGATGTTCTTAAGATAGCCAAAGAGAAAAAGGTTCGATTCATAAGATTGTGGTTTACCGATATCCTCGGGTTTTTAAAGAGTTTTTCCATCACGATGCGTGAACTGGAAGGAGCCTTAGAGGATGGGATGGGGTTTGATGGCTCTTCAATTCTGGGTTTTGTACGGATTGATGAGAGTGATATGGTGGCCATGCCAGATCCAAGAACGTTTCGTATCCTTCCCTGGAAAGTCAATGAGCATGTGGTCGCAGCGATGTTCTGTGACATCCTGGAGCCTGATGGAAGACCCCATCAGGGAGACCCCCGATGGGTTCTTAAAAAGAATTTAGAGCGGGCTGCCAAAATGGGCTACACCTTTAATGTAGGACCGGAACTCGAATACTTCTATTTCCAAAAATCGAACGGAAAACCCCAACCTCTCGACTCCGGAGGATACTTCGATTTAACCCCTCTCGATGTGGCCAGTGATTTAAGGAAACAGACCGCCGTTCTTTTAGAAGAATTGGGAATTCCTGTAGAATATACCCATCACGAAGTGGCTCCCAGCCAACACGAGATCGATCTTAAGTATCAGGATGCCCTCACCATGGCCGATAGTACTATGATCTATCGGCTGGTCGTAAAAGAGGTGGCCCTGAAGAATGGAGTTTACGCCAGTTTTATGCCCAAACCGATCTTCGGGGTGAACGGAAGTGGAATGCATACCCATCAATCCCTCTTCAAAGGAAATAAGAATGCCTTTTTTGATCCAAAGGATAAATACCATCTTTCGGCCGTAGCCAAACACTATATTGCGGGATTGATGAAGCATGCGAGGGAGATTACCCTGATCACCAATCAATGGGTCAACTCCTATAAGCGACTGGTTCCAGGATATGAGGCGCCTGTCTATATCTCCTGGGCACTGAGAAATCGCTCCGATCTCATTCGAATCCCTGTATATAAGCCGGGAAAGGAACTGGCCACCCGGGTGGAGTATCGATCCCCTGATCCTGCCTGTAACCCTTATCTGGCTTTTGCGGTAATGCTTGCTGCAGGCCTGGAGGGGATCGAGAAGAAATATCCTCTGAAAGATCCCGTGGAACGTAATGTATATGAGATGGATGAAGAGGAAAGGAAGAAACTGGGGATCGAATCGCTGCCCGAGGATCTCTATGAAGCCATTCAGATTACTGAAAAGAGCGAACTTGTAAGAAGAGCACTGGGAGACCATGTCTTTTATAAATTCATTGAAAATAAGAAGATCGAATGGGAAAGATATCGAGCACAGGTCACGGATTACGAATTGGAGCAGTATTTCTCAATTCTTTAGGGAGGAGGTCGAAATGGATCCGATCAGGCAATGGTGGGTGGAAGAGAGAATAAAAAGGGTAATTCAAAGCCTTGAGGGGCATGATTTTAAAGCTCTTTATGCAAAAGACAGGGAGGAGGTCAAAAAAGAGATCCGAAAACATTTATCTCCAGGGATGAGGATAGGGATTGGAGGATCTATCACCCTGAGGGAGATAGGGGTGGTAGAGATGCTCGAAAAGGAAGGTTACCCTCTTTACGACCACTGGAAAGCAGGGCTTTCGAAAGAGGAGGTCCTTGCCGCCCGGAAATCTCAGATGACCTCTGACCTCTTTCTTGCGAGTGCCAATGCGATTACCTTAAATGGAGAAATCGTCAATATCGATGGGATTGGAAATCGAGTTGGCTCCACCATCTTTGGACCAGGAAAGGTCATCCTTGTTGCGGGATATAATAAGATTGTCGAGAATGTGGAAGAGGCGATCAAGAGGGTCAAAAATATAGCCACGCCTCTTAATGCCAGAAGACTCAATCTCGATCTTCCCTGTGCCAAGGTAGGAAGATGCGTGGACTGCAATTCTCCCAATCGAATCTGCCGGGTGATTGTGATCCATGAACGAAAACCTTCTTTAACAGAGATGTTAGTGATTCTGGTGGGAGAAGAACTTGGATATTGATGTTAAGTGATTAAGGGGTCGAGGGTTCAAGGGGTCAAGGGTTATGAACAAATGCTCGCAAAGTGCAGAACGCATAGGGTATAGCGTTTAAAGACAAGGTTCAAGGTGTCACAAGGAGTCGAGGATTCAAGGGGTCAAGTAAATAAGATATTTAATCATCAGGCCTTGAATCCTTGGAACCTTTATCACGGAAGGAGAAATTATGGGTAAAATCAAAAGGGCGATTGTGAGTGTTTCAGATAAGAGGGGGATTGTTTCATTTGTAAAAGGATTGGCGGAGATGGGAGTGGAGATTCTCTCCACCGGAGGGACAGCCAAAACATTAAGAGAACAGGGGATTCAGGTGAAAGACATTTCTGAATACACGGGTTTTCCAGAAATGCTTGATGGACGGGTAAAGACCCTTCACCCGAAGGTTCATGGAGGTCTTTTGGGTCAGCGCTCCAAACCCGAGCATATGAGGCAGATGAGCGAGCAGGGAATTCTTCCCATTGATCTGGTCGCAGTCAATCTCTATCCGTTCGAAGCCACGGTAGCCAGAGAGGATTGTACTCTGGAGGAAGCGATTGAGAATATTGATATCGGGGGTCCGACGATGCTTCGCTCGGCGGCGAAGAATTATCCCGATGTCACAGTCATCGTAGATCCCGAGGATTATGATGGTGTTCTCAATGAGTTGAAAGAAAAAGGAGAGGTCTCCCTCGAGACAAACTTTCGACTTGCCAAGAAGGTCTTTCAGCATACGGCTCGATATGATGGGGCGATCTCAAACTATCTCGGACAGATTGAAGAGGGCAAAAAGGTCTCTCTCTTTCCCGAAACCTTCACTTTTCAGGTCAAGAAGGTTCAGGAGTTACGCTACGGCGAGAATCCACACCAACGAGCGGCTTTTTATCGAGAATATTCAGTGGCTGAACCTTCGGTTTCAAATGCGATCCAGCTGCAGGGGAAAGAGCTTTCTTACAATAATATTCTTGATATTGATTCAGCCTATGAGACGGTTAAGGAATTTGAGGAGCCTGCGGTGGTGATTATCAAACACAATAACCCCTGTGGGGTGGCCATCTCTTCTCGTCTGGTGGATGCCTATCGAAAGGCAAGGGATTGTGATCCTGTTTCAGCCTTTGGAGGAATTGTTGGTTTCAATCGTGCGGTGGATCGTGAAACTGCAAAGGAGATGATGGACATCTTTCTCGAGGCCATTATTGCTCCTGGCTACGAGCCCGAGGCCCTTGAGATACTAAGAGCAAAGAAGGATCTGAGAATCCTTCAAACTCCACCCCTGAAAGATTATGTTCCTCAGAAGGGATTCGATCTTAGAAAAGTCGTGGGAGGGCTTCTGGTTCAGGATAGAGACCTTGGAAAAGTCACCATGGAGCAGTGGAAGGTTGTAACCAAAAGAATACCTACTGAAGAGGAGACGAAGGCCATGGCTTTTGGCTGGAAGGTGGCCAAACACGTGAAGTCAAATGCCATTGTGCTGGCTCGTGAAGATAGGACGATTGGAATTGGTGCGGGACAGATGAGCCGGGTCGACTCCACTCGATTGGCTGTGATGAAGGCGAGATCTTCGACCCAAGGAACGGTGCTCGCTTCGGATGCGATGTTTCCCTTCAGGGATAATGTAGATGAAGCTGCGAAGGCTGGAGTGAGCGCCATTATTCAACCTGGAGGTTCGATTCGAGACGATGAGGTGATCGCTGCTGCCGACCAGTACAACATGGCCATGGTCTTTACAGGGATGAGGCATTTTAGACATTAATTTCGTGAGGAGTGAGGAGTGAGGAGTGAGGAGTAAGGAGTAAGGAGTTAAAAATAAAAAACCTCTCACCCATTACTCCTTATGAGGAAATTTATGAAGGTTTTAGTTGTAGGAAGTGGGGGGCGAGAGCACGCTCTGGTTTGGAAAATCTCACAGAGCCCTAAGGTTTCTAAAGTCTATTGCACTCCTGGAAACGCTGGAATTTCCGAGCAGGCTGAACTGCTCTCGATTAAAGCCACTGACCTTTCAGGCATTCTCGAATTTGCATTAAAAGAGAAGATCGATCTCACAGTGGTGGGACCTGAGGATCCCCTTACTCGAGGAATTGTAGATCTCTTTGAGTCAAAAGGACTTCGAATTTTTGGTCCAACTCAGAGGGCGGCTGAGATCGAAGGGAGCAAGGCCTTTGCAAAGGAGATCATGAAAAAGTATGGCATCCCGACAGCCTCATATGAAATCTTTGAGGATCCTGAGAAAGCCACTTCCTATATTCGCGCGAAAGGGGTTCCCATCGTTGTTAAAGCCGATGGCCTGGCTGCAGGGAAGGGTGTAATGGTATGCCGGAGGTTAGAAGAAACGATCGATGCTGTTGATCGAATCATGATTAAGAAGATATTTGGAGAGGCAGGGCGTCGGGTGGTCATTGAGGAATGCCTCGAAGGAGAGGAGGCTTCTTATATTGCCTTTACCGATGGAAAGACAATCCTTCCTCTGGCTTCCTCCCAGGATCACAAACCCGTTTTTGACGAAGACCGGGGACCAAATACCGGTGGGATGGGCGCCTATTCCCCTGCCCCAGTGATTAATGAAGAGGTGAATAGAAGAATTGTGGAGGAAATTCTAAGGCCACTGATCTACGGGATGGAAAGAGAAGGAAGACCTTACCGGGGCGTGATCTATGCTGGTCTGATGATTAAAGAGAATCAACCCAAGGTACTGGAGTTTAATGCCCGCTTCGGCGATCCTGAAACTCAACCCATTTTGATGCGAATGAGAGGAGATATCGTTCCTCTCCTTGAAGCCTGCATCGATGGGAGTCTCTCTCGCTTTAAGATAGAGTGGGATCCTCGAGCAGCGGTCTGTGTGGTGATGGCTTCTAAGGGATATCCGGGAGATTATGAGAAAGGAAAGAGGATCGAAGGTCTTGAAGAGGTTTCTCGCATGAAGGATATCTTTGTATTCCATGCGGGGACGGCTCATATGAATGGTGAGATTGTGACCAACGGGGGTAGAGTCTTAGGCGTCACCGGTCTGGGAGAGAGTATTCCCAAGGCGATTGATTGGACTTACCAGGCGGTAAGAAAGATTCACTGGGAAGGAGTGCATTATCGCACCGATATCGGGAAGAAGGCACTTCGGTGGATTAACCAAAATCACGCATAGCGCAGAGGGTAAAGGGCAGAGAGCAAAGGGTGGCCTGATAAGGGTTCAGAGACCCAAGTGGTCAGGAGGGAATGAAATTTTGGATAGGAGAAGTGACGATTTAGGAGATTGGAGGAAAAATGTATAGGATTGCGGTGATTCCGGGCGACGGAACAGGCCCTGAAGTCGTTGCTGAAGGATTGAAAGTTCTAAAAGCAGCCTCGGAGAAGTATCGTTTTAAATACCAGTTAGAGCATTATGATCTGGGTGGCGAAAGGTATTTGAGGACAAAGGAGACCCTTCCGGATTCTGTTCTTGATGAATTAAGGAAGATGGATGCTATTTACCTTGGAGCGATCGGTCATCCGGAGGTAAAACCCGGGATCCTGGAAAAAGGAATCCTCCTCAGGATCAGATTTGAACTTGACCAGTATATTAATCTCAGACCTGTCAAACTCTATCCAGGGGTGGAGACTCCCTTAAAGGATAAGGGTCCCGAGGACATTGATTTTATCGTGGTCAGGGAGAATACGGAAGGGGCTTATACAGGTGCGGGAGGTGTTTTTAAAAAGGGGACTCCTGACGAGATTGCCATCCAGGAGGCCATCCATACCCGGAAGGGAGTGGAGCGGTGTATCCGGTTTGCCTTCGATCTCTGCCGAAAGAGAAATAAGGAAAAGAAATTGACTCTCTGTGGAAAGACAAATGTCCTGACCTATGCGTTTGACCTCTGGGAAAGAACTTTTAAAGAGGTGGCCAAAGAATACGAAGATATAGAGACAGATTATGCCCATGTGGATGCGATCTGTATGTGGATGGTGAAGAACCCTGAATGGTTTGATGTGATCGTTACCGATAATATGTTCGGGGATATCATTACCGATCTGGGAGCGATAATTCAGGGGGGCCTGGGGATTGCTGCCGGAGGAAATATCAACCCCAATGGAGTTTCGATGTTTGAGCCGATGGGAGGCTCTGCACCCAAATATACTGGAAAAGGAGTAGTAAGCCCCCTTGCAGCCATTTCAGCCCTTCAGATGATGCTCGATCATCTGGGTGAGACAGAGGCTGCCAGAGGCGTTGAAGAGGCCATTATGAAGGTTGTGTTGAAGGATGTAAAGAGTCTTTCTGCCGGGAAGATGGGCTACAGTACCTCAGAGGTTGGGGATTTAGTGGTAAGATATATTACGGAGGGATAGATTATAGGTTTGAGGTAAAAAAGGAGGAGCTCTATGGAATGGGGGATGAAGAACCGATTAGCACAATTGATTCAGGAGGATGGGCACTGTCTGTTTCTTCCCATCGATCATGGCTATTTTCAGGGTCCCACGAGAAGATTAGAGAAACCCGGAGAGACCATCAAGCCGCTGCTCCCTTACTGTGATGCCATCTTTGTAACGAGGGGGGTTCTTCGTTCGTGTGTGGATCCTGAAAAGACGAAACCCATTATTCTCAGGGTTTCGGGGGGAACGAGTATGGTCGGGAAGGATCTCTCCGACGAAGGGATCACCACCTCGATGGAGGAAGCCATTCGACTCAATGCCTCTGCAGTGGGAATTTCCATTTTCGTAGGAAGTGACCATGAGAAAGAGAGTCTCCTCAACCTTGCAAAACTCGTGGACGAGGGTGAGAGATATGGAATTCCGGTTATGGCTGTGACGGCCGTGGGAAAGGAGCTGGAGAAAAGAGATGCTCGGTATCTTGCCTTAAGTTGCCGAATTGCGGCGGAGCTGGGAGCAAGGATCGTGAAGACCTACTGGTGTGAGAATTTTGAAAAGGTGGTTCAGGGCTGTCCGGTCCCTGTGGTGATGGCAGGGGGGCCCAAAGTCGAAAGTGAGCTTGAGGTCTTTGAGTTTGTTCATGACGGAATGGAAAAGGGAGCTATAGGAGTCAATCTCGGGAGGAATATCTGGCAGAATGACTACCCAGTGGCCATGATTAAAGCCCTTCGGGCAATCATACACGAAAAGGCCACCGTCAAGGAAGCCAACGAAATCTTTGAACAGGAGAAGAGTGTAAAGGACAGGGGATAGAGCAATACATGATGCGGGTGGCGATGTATTATAACAATAAGGATATTCGAGTTGAGGAGATGCCTGTTCCTAAGATTGGACCGGAAGAGCTATTGGTGAAGGTTCTGGCGTGCGGGATCTGTGGAAGTGATGTAATGGAGTGGTATCGAATAAAGAAAGCCCCAGGGGTCCTTGGACACGAAATCTCCGGTGAGGTTGTTGAGGTCGGGGAAGGAATAAAGAAGTATAAGGTTGGGGATCGGGTCTTTGTTTCCCACCATGTTCCATGCAATACCTGCAGATACTGTCTCAATGGACACCATACCGTCTGTGATACATTGAGGACCACCAATTTTGATCCGGGAGGATTTGCTGAATATCTTCGAGTGCCACGAATCAACGTGGATCGAGGGACCTTTATCCTTCCTGAAGAAGTCTCGATCGATGAAGGGGTTTTTATTGAACCCCTGGCCTGTGTTCTTCGGGGACAGAGGCTTTCCAGATTTAAACCCGGCCAGAGCGTGTTTGTGATCGGAAGCGGGATTTCAGGGATTCTTCATATCGCACTTGCCCGAGCATCAGGGGCTGGAAGGATCATCGCTTCAGACATTCAGGAATCCCGGCTTCGGTTGGCACAAAGATTTGGTGCCGATGGGACTCTCCTTGCGAAAGATGTGAATCCCGAAAATATTCGGGAGCTCAATCGGGGATATCTTGCTGATTTGGTCGTTGTTTGTGCAGGAAGTATCTCAGCCTATCGGCAGGCTCTTGAGACCGTTGAGCGAGGAGGAGTGGTTCTCTGCTTTGCCCCCCTTGAACCAGAACTTAATTTTGTCCTTCCTTTTTTTAATTTCTGGAATGACGGGATTACCCTTCTTCCTACCTATGGAGGCGCTCCTGTGGATATTATGCAGGCGATTGATGTCATCTGCTCCCGTCGGCTTTCCCTTCAGGAGATGATTACCCATCGACTCCCGCTGGAGCAAACGGGATATGGATTTCAGCTGGTAGAGGAAGCAAAGGAATCTCTCAAAGTCATTATTGAACCACAAAAGTAAGTGAACATTAAAAAGTGCAAGATGAAAAATGCAAAATGCAAAGTGCAAAATGAAAAATGCAAAACGAATATTTAGAGATAGCCTTGTTTTTTGAGGTTGATCATTAAGATGGAGATGGCCGCCGGAGTGACTCCGGAGATTCGGGAGGCCTGACCTAAAGAGACGGGTTTAATCTTTATGAGTTTTTCCCTTACTTCGGTTGAGAGTCCCATCACGGAAGCAAAGTCAAATTCTTCAGGGAAGGAAACCTCCTCCAGTCTTTTAAATCGCTCGATCTGCTCTAACTGTCTTTTTATATAGCCTTCGTACTTTACCTGAATCTCGACCTGTTCCCTGACCTCTTTCTTCAGGTCTTTCAATTCATCAGCCCATTCGAAGAGATGGTCAAAATGGATTTCAGGTCTTTTGAGGATCTCCTTTAAAGAGGTTTCTTTCTTCAGAGGAGCGCTGCCAAGGCGCCGTAGGACTCTTTGGGTTTCTTCAGTCGGTGTAATCTTCGTTTGGGAGAGAATCTCGAGGGTTTTCTCGATGGCCTCCTTCTTCTCAAGAAAGGTTTGATACTGTTTCTCTTTGACCAATCCGATCTTATAACCTATCTCCCTCAATCGAAGGTCAGCATTGTCCTCCCTTAGATGAAGGCGATACTCTGCCCTGGAGGTAAACATCCGATAAGGTTCAGAGGTTCCTTTGGTGACCAGATCATCGATCAACACCCCGATATAGGCATCAGAGCGTTTAAGAATCAATGGTTCCTTCCCCTGGACATACAGGGCTGCATTGATCCCTGCGATCAGACCCTGGGCTGCTGCCTCTTCATAGCCCGAGGTTCCATTGATCTGCCCTGCATGGAAGAGTCCCCGGATCTTTTTCGTCTCAAGGGAAGGTTTAAGTTCCGTTGGATCCACGAAATCATACTCCACGGCATACCCCGGGCGAATCATCTCCACTTCCTCAAGGCCTTCAATGGAATGAAGCATTCGAATCTGAATATCCAGAGGGAGGCTCGTTGAGATTCCATTAGGGTAGTACTCATAGGTATTTCTTCCTTCTGGCTCAAGAAAGATCTGATGTCTCTTCTTGTCGGCAAACCGGACAACCTTATCCTCAATAGAAGGACAGTACCTGGGACCGATGCCCTTAATAATCCCGCAGTAGAGAGGGGAACGGTCAAGACCACTTCGAATGATTTCGTGTGTCGTTTCGTTGGTATAGGTAATGTAACAAGGGATTTGCTCGGTTTCTATTTTTTCTGTGGAGAACGAGAAGGGGATAGGGTTTTCATCCCCATACTGGGGAGTCAGTTTTTCAAAATGGATCGTTCTTCCATCGAGTCTTGGAGTGGTTCCGGTTTTAAGCCTTCCCACACGA
>JBDOIB010000034.1:0-3517 GCA_041082155.1 Thermodesulfobacteriota bacterium
AGGACAAGTACATCCGATATCAGCTGTTCCTGCTGCGACTCCATCAAACATATTCTTTGCATGGAGGAGGGTGCCTCCTGGGTAAGTCTCTACTTTCACTTTGCCTGCAGTCCTCTTTTCAACCTCAGTCTTCCATCGTTCCATCTGGACGCATGGGAAAGTTGGGGCTGGAGGGAAGTTAGCATAGGTTAATTTAATCTGGGCTTTGGCGGGCGAAGCTATAAAGGTGATTCCCACCATTAGGCCCATGAAACATACGATGACCAAAATAGCTATTCTTTTCATTTTTCCGTTTCCTCCTTTCTTAAAAGATATAAGATTGGGTTACCGTATCTAATTTAAAAAAGTTTGTCAAGATTTATTAACTCATCACCCCCTTCCGGTGAGTCTTAAAACTCTCGATGGTCAAAGACGCGTTTGCTTTTCCTCTCCGACCTGGGAAGGGTTCCGTAATCCACAATCTCAACCTTTCCACTTACAAGAATCTGTTTCTTAATCTCCTCTTCAATTTTTTCGGCCAGTAGAGAATCCTGAGAAGGATCTCCTCCCTCTGCCCTTTCCACTTTGATCGTCATATAGTCCTTACCATCCTCTTTTCGCTCAAGGTGAATCTGATACTCACTTCCTACCCCTTTGGTTTGAGAAAGGATATGATCAATCTGGCCGGGATAGATATTGACTGCCCTGAAGATAAACATATCGTCTGAACGGCCAAGCAGACGATCATGCATGGGAAGAATAGATCCGCAGGAGCACCTTTTAGGGATAAGTTTTGTCAGGTCACGGGTTCGGTATCGAATGAGAGGAGCCGCTTCTTTCCTGAGGGTCGTAATCACCATCTCTCCCACCTCTCCAGGAGGGACAGGTTCCAGGGTTTCAGGATTGAGAAGTTCGAGAATATAATAATCAGCCCAGTAATGGATGCCTTCGTGATAAATACAATCCAATCCTGTTCCAGGTCCATAGAGTTCAGTGAGCCCAGGAATGTCGAACACATGCTCAACTCCTAAAAGCTCTTTCATTCTGGCTCTCATGGCATCACTTGACCGTTCAGATCCCATAATGACTTTTTTCAGTGCGATTCGTTCCCGAAGGCCTCTCTTTTGGACCTCTTCTCCTAAAAGGAGAGCCATGGAAGCAGTGGCACAAAGGACGGTGGATTGAAAGTCTTCCAAGAATTGGCACTGCATATCAATGTTGCCAGGACCCACAGGAATCGCCATGGCCCCAAATCTTTCACATCCCAATTGAAAACCGACCCCAGCGGTCCAGACCCCGTAGCCCACTGCAATCTGAACCCTATCTTTCGTGGTCAGCCCAGCCATTTCATAACAGCGGGCAAACATATTCGCCCAGTCTTGGATATCTTTCTGTGTATAGCATAGAACCTTTCTCTTCCCAGTGGTTCCTGAGGAGGCATGGATACGAACAATTTTTTCAAAAGGAACGGATCTTAAAGGAAAAGGGTAACCTTCTTGGAGATCTTTTGCCGTGGTGAAGGGAAGTTTTGAGAGATCCTTAAGGGATTTTATGTGGGAAGGTTTTACCCCCGCCTCATCGAAGCGTTTTCGATAAAACTCAGAATTTTTGTAAACATGCTGGACAGTCCATTGAAGGCCTTCTAACTGGATTTTTTTCAATTCTCTCTCGGTTCTAAATTTTGGCATGAATGTCCTTCCCATCTTCTCCTCCTTAGACCTAACTCAATACTATATAAAAAAGGATGTTTAGTCAAGTGAAAATTATCACATTATTTCAAATCTACAAAAAGAGTCTCCCTTCGCAAGGCACTCGATCTCCTCTGCATGGACCTCTTTATGAAAAATCGTAAAAGCCAATCCTGCCATTACCCCCCGGATGAAGTGGCAGACACTTTTTTCCGATTTTCCGTAAGTTTCAGCGAAAGGTGAAAAATAGACTTTAAGAGAGAGCTGATGAAGAAGAGGATCAAACCTTGCCAGTTTAAATCTTCCCCAGCCGATTTGACCTCCCATCTCCATCATGAATCTTATCGTTTCCTCATCTGATAACTGAAACACTTCTTTAAATTTTTTTGAGGAGAGCATTCCACCCTGAAATCCACTCTTGAAGAGAATCTTTTCAGCCTTTTCAGGAAATTCTTTTTCGATCTCTTTTTGAAAGGTGATCAACACTTCAGGTCTTATCAGAAGGTAACGGACTCCCTGAAAGAAGAGGCCCCCTTTTTCACCATCGAAGCGCAGGTCCTTTAAAATTCTATTTTCCATTTCAATTGATCTGCGTTCCAAGAGTTTCGGAAATAACCCATTTAGGTAAGATTAAACTTGACATTCATTCTCTCGTTAATATAGGATGAAAAATATTTTTGGATACAGTATACCGAGTCTGAATAAAAAATCAAGGTGAAAGGAGGAAAATTTATGAGAAGTGTATTTTTTGTTCTTACTATCCTGTGTTTCATGGGCTTTATTTCTCCAAGCATCATGGGACAACCCATGGAATTAAAGGCGGTCTCTTTTTTGCCCAAAAACCACCGGCTTTGTGCTCAAATCCCGGTCTGGATCGATCAGGTGAATACCGAGCTCAAGGAGGTTCTCCGGATTCAATGGGTTGGAGGCCCCGAGGTGATGCCGCCCTTTGAACAACCCGAGGCAGTCAGGAAGGGAATTTTTCAGGTGGGTTTCCTTCCCGCAGCTTATTACGTAGGAATCCTTCCCGAAGGAGATGCCATTTCTCTCTCCAAGTATGATTTTAAGAAGGAGAGGGAGAAAGGTGGACTCTGGGATTATTTTGTTGAAAGACATAAAAAGATCAATATGATGTTGATTGGCACCTGGCTTTACGATCCGTTCTATCTCTATGTCAAAAAGGAAGTGAAGGGGCTCGGGGATTTGAAGGGGCTAAAGATGAGAACGGCAGCAAAATATGACAAGATGATGTTAAAGTTAGGAATGGTACCAGTGACAGTTCAGTTCGGAGAAACCTATACAGCCTTACAGCGGGGAGTGGTCGATGGATTTGGCTGGCCCACGATCGGCCCACGAGAATGGGGGTGGCTGGAATACTGTAAATATGTGATCGATATTCCATTCTATTCGCGACAGAATACCTTTATGTTGATGAATCTGGATGTGTGGCAGAAGCTTCCCAAAACGGCCCAGGAAAAGATGATTGAGATTACCATTCGGTATGAACCTGAGATGAAGGCTTACTTCGAGAAGGAGATTGAAAAAGAGAAGAAGGAAATGGAAAAACTCGGGGTCAAAAGGATTAAATTCTCACCGGAAGACACCCAAAAATATATCGATACAGCCAACTATGCTTTCCTGGAAGACTTAGAGAAGAAGGTTCCGGAAGAGGTCAAGATTTTAAAGAAACTGATGGGCTATTGATTTCTCTTGCTTTTTTAAGGTCAAATGGGAGACCGAGCGTTTGAACTCTTAGATCGGATCGTCCGAACATACAATTCTATTCTCCTTTTCCTTGCCTCTTTAATGATGGCCGGGCTGATGGTGATTGTGTGTCTCGATCTGGTATT
>JBDOIB010000324.1:0-8291 GCA_041082155.1 Thermodesulfobacteriota bacterium
TGGCGTTAGGCGTGGGATTGACATGGTTTCGAGAATCCATGGATCGCTCCTTCCATACAGTTTCGGAAGTGGAAAACTATCTTGGAATTTCTGTCATTGCAGCGATTCCAAACCTGAAGGAGGACCAGAAACGCAAAGCCGCCTAATCCAACAGCTCGTATGGCGCAAAGCGCATAGCGAAAAAAGTAAGTGCAATCATGATTAAATTTAGATTTCAGGATTTAAAAATATGGCAATTAGCAATGGAAATCGCTGATGACCTTTTTGATATCGCAAATGATCTCGAGAGGAAAAGGTTATATCGTTTTGCTGATCAACTTAGAGGTTAAGGGATGTCCATGCCAAATAATATAGCCGAAGGATCAGGATCTTCATCAAAAAAAGAGTTTAAACAATTTTTAAATATAGCTCGACGATCAACGTTCGAAAATGCAAACATTTTAATCTTGCTCAAAAAACGAGAATTCATTTCAGAGGGAAAATTAGAAGAATTATTAGACAAACTCGATCATCTTTGTAGGCAAATTGCAAATTTCCAGAATACTTTAACTTAAATCAATTTTTTCGCTATGCGCTTTTGCGCTATGCTCTTTGCGTGATTTTGAATATGTATGAATCCTTTTACGGTTTAAAAGAAAATCCTTTCAATGTCACACCGAATCCGGAGTATCTCTATCTTGGAGAGAGCCATCGGGAGGCTCTTGCACAGCTTTTATACGGGGTAAGGGAAAAGAAGGGATTTATTGTGATCACAGGTGAAGTGGGAACCGGAAAAACGACACTGCTACACTACCTTCTCGAAAAGCTCAATGGAAACGATCATACCCACACAGCCTTTCTCTTTAACCCCAAACTCACGGTGAACGACTTTATCCAGTATATCTTGAAAGATCTGGGTGTGAGGGTTCAGGGACAGACGAAGGGAGAATATTTACACCACCTTCATCGTTACCTGCTTAATGCTTACAGGAAGGATGAAAGGGTGGTTCTGATTGTTGATGAGGCTCAGGGATTAAAACCCGAGCTCCTTGAAGAGATCAGACTCCTTTCGAATCTTGAGACCTCCAGAGCAAAGCTCCTTCAGATTGTCCTGGTGGGGCAGCCCGAACTCGATAAGACCCTTTCTCAACCCGAATTTCGCCAATTGAGGCAGAGAATCAACCTGCGATTTCAACTTTCTCCCCTCTCTTTTAAAGAGACCAAAGAATATATTGAAAAGAGGTTGAGAATAGCGGGAGCAACGGAACCTATTTTTACAGAAAAAGCAATCAAAGAGATTTATCGAAGATCAGGAGGGATTCCCCGTTTGATTAATATTATCTGTGATAATGCCCTTCTCAATGGGTTTGCTCTCGATCAGAAGGTAGTCGATGAAAAATCGGTTCGTGAGGTCTCTGCCGACCTTCACCTGAAGGCGAGGCCTAAACCGATCGGTAAATGGATTTTATTTTCTTTAGCGATTATCGCAATCGTCATCGGCTTTTTACATTCGTATAAGATGGGGTATCTTCAATTTTTATATCAGGAAGCATCCCAGCTTCTCCAATATATAAAAAGTTTCTTTCACCTTACTCTTTTACCACTAATCCCCAGTGGGATGGGAGTTGTTAAGTTGCTATGCGCTTTGCGCTTAGCGCTATGCGAGGTTCTGATATGAGTCGAGTCTATCGTGCCCTTGAAAAGGCAGAAGAAGAAAAAAAGAAATCAGAGAAAGAGAGATCTCCCCTGAAAGTATTTGAAGAGAAGATCGTTTCTTCCCGGGAGGCCGAACCTATTCCGAAGAAAAGGGATGAAAGGATCAAAGAGCTGGAACTTCCCCGAAAAGAGGAGACTCCTTTTGAGCTGATTTCTTTAAATTCTTTTGCTGCGGAAGAGTTTCGAAAGCTTAAAACTCAGATCTTTCATCGCCTTCCCAACCCCCCTCATTCCATCCTTATTACCAGTGCGGTTCCAGGAGAGGGAAAGACGACTATAGCAATCCATTTGGCGAAGGCAATCTCCATGGAGATTCATAAAAAGGCAATCCTTATAGATGGGGATCTCAGGAAGAAAGGAATCTATTTCGATGGACTCCAAAGTTCAAAAGGGCTCTCAAACTATCTTTCAGACGGTGCTCCGTTATCAGAAATCCTTCTTGATTCAGGAACAGAGAATCTCCAAGTGATTCTTTCCGGACCTTCAACCCCTAAATCCGCTGAACTGATCGGTTCAAAGAGAATGGAAGAATTACTTACCTCTCTCAAAGAACAGGGAGATTCTACCTATATCCTGATTGATTCTTCTCCCATTGTCTCGACCAGTGAGCCTTCGTTGCTTTCAAAGCTGGTCGATGGGATTATTCTGGTGATTCTGGCCGATCGAACCCCCCGCGAGACAATCCAGCGGGCGATCAAGTCCATCGATGCTCAGAAGATTTTAGGGGTCGTCCTTAATCAGGTCGATCTCAAAGCATCAAGTTATTACTCAAAATATTATTACAAGTATTATAAGAGGTATAAATGATAGGGGAAGGAGATTCCCTTTACGCCTAACTCCTTGCCCCTTACGGAAGAATATGGAAAAGTGGTACGTTATACAAACCAAACCTAAAAAAGAAGAAGAGGCAACAAATTATCTTTCCAATAAAGGGGTTGAAATCTTCAGCCCTCTTCTCGAATCCTTTGCCTATCGGAACGGAAGGGTCAGTAAGGAGCTCAAACCTCTATTTCCGGGTTATATTTTTGGAAGATTTGATCTCGAGGTGAATTATCCCTTGGTCCGATGGGGAAGGGGGGTAAAATGTGTCCTTGGATTTGGAGGTTATCCTATTCCGTTGGCAGAAGAAGTCATCGTGATCATTAAAAACAGGACCGACGAAAGAAATATTGTGAGGATAAAGCGAGATTTTAAACCCAACGATGTTGTGAGAATTACAAGTGGTCCCTTAAAAGATTTGATTGGAATTTTTGACCGCTGGGTTTCAGATAAAGAGCGAGTTCGAATCCTTCTAAACCTGATTGGCTATCAACCTGAAGTGGAACTTCATTATTCCATGCTCGAAAAAGTCGCCTAATAAAAATAAAAGTGGCCAAGGGGTCAAGGGTTCGAGGGGTTGAGAGGGAAGATGGAGAAATAATAAAGTGCTCAAGAATTTTAAAGAATTGAAAGTATGGCAAAAAGCTTATCAATTATGTTTGGATATCTATAAGGTGACGAAAAAATTTCCCAAAGAAGAAATTTATGGGCTAACATCACAAATAAGAAGATCGGCTGTTTCAATACCTTCTAATATTGCTGAAGGGTATGGAAGAAAAACCACAGGAGAATATATTCAATCATTATACATTGCTTATGGTTCTAATTGTGAATTAGAAACACAAATACTTTTATCAGGAGATTTGGGATTTATAGGTAAAAGTGAATTAATCGGGCTCCAGAAAGAGATAGGGGATATCGAGAGAATGCTTAAAGGCCTTATTAAATCTTTAAGTAAAAACTCTTGAATCCTTGAACCCTTGAATCCTCGAACCCTATATTTCTGGAGTGTAGTAATAACTAACATTTAACCCACTTACGTGGCTCAACAAACGAAAAAGTTAAATTTTTTGATCGAATTATCCAAAATTCGAACCGGCGGTAGCCTATTCAAAATTGATAAATGATAGAGTTTAAAAATTAATCAAACATAAGTATTACGGCAACACAGCAACACTGAAAAACCTCAGCACTTAATTTTTTGGAGGCTTTCATGAAAGACATTCTTGATCAAATGGAAGAACATATCGCTGCCATTCGAAACCTCCAGAGGAATTTTGATTACCACTCGAAGCGACTCGAAAAACTGATGATTGCCCTGAACAATCGTCACCTCGAAAGCAACAGACAGAACGAACAGAAACCAGATCCCTCACCTCGCAAGTAACCTCTTCTGTATTCACTATGCCCAGCACGCTCTACGCTTTGTGAGCCTTTGTTCATCACCCTTGAATCCTCGAACCCTCAAACCCTTGAATCCTCAAACCCTTGAATCCTCAAACCCTTGAATCCTCAAACCCTTGAACCCTTGAACCCTCGAACCCTTGAACCCTTCACTTATCCTATGTTTCAAGCTTTTGTTAACCCCTCACCCCTTACCCCTTACGCCTTACGCTTTTTACTATGCGCTATGCGTAAACCGCTCTGCGCTTTGCGAGCCTTTGTATAAAGGAGGTTATCATGATCCTCAAGCATTGCCTCGAATGTAAGTATCACAGCATCAAACTGGATGGAAACGAGGAGACCAGCCATTGTTCAAGAGAAAATTGCTGGTCCCGATTTACAAAGTGTGTGCTGTATAAAGCCCTCGAGCGATTTTTAAAAGAAGAATCCATCCGCCCAGACCATCACTTCACCTCACCATAAATACCGTGAGGAGTAAGGAGTGAAGAGTAAGTGGTATTATTTATTTTCCATTAATCCATTAATCCAATATTCCATTATTCCAATATTCCAAACTTTATTGACCCCTTGAACCCTTGAATCCTCGAATCCTTGAATCCTCGAATCCTTGAATCCTCGAACCCTAGACCCCTTGAATCCTATTAATTAAAGAATGTTTTCCATTCTCTCCAAACCCCAGTTCATAAATGCCCTGAGGATAGAGAAGCGGCGCGCTGACCGTTCAAAAACGCCCCTCTCCATCATCCTCTTTCATCTTCCTGAAAATAAAGAAAAAGACTATCAACCATTTCTAAAACTTCTCCATCTGAATACCAGAGAAACCGATATTAAGGGATGGGTAAATCCCGATATAATCGGACTCCTTCTTCCAGATACAGATCAGGAAGGAGCAAAACGGTGCGTCGAAAAGATTGCAAATAAAAATGGAGACTGGTTCTGTTCTTTTACCATAGGGAGTTATCCTGACCATCTGTTTGAAAAACTTCTCAGAGAAGATGAACCTTCCCCCGATTTATTTCCCTTGAACCTCGATGATTCCAATAACTGCAGGCAATGGCAACTCAGAATAAAAAGACTTTTAGATATTGTGGGATCACTTCTCGGGATCATTATTTTCTCTCCTATTATGATTATTACGGCAATTGCAATCAAATTAACCTCTCCTGGTCCGGTGATATTTACCCAGCATCGTTTTGGGATGAAAGGAAATCGTTTCCCTTTTTATAAGTTTCGATCCATGAAGATGAATGGGGATGATCGAATCCATCGAGAGTATGTGACCCGTTTAATAAAAGGCGAGCTGGATAAGATCAATCAGGGCGATGAGGAAAGGCCCCTTTACAAAATGAAGGACGATCCTCGAATTACCAAAGTGGGAAGGATTATCCGCAGAACCAGCATTGATGAGCTCCCCCAGCTTTTTAATGTATTAAAAGGGGAAATGAGCCTGGTGGGTCCAAGACCTCCGATTCCTTACGAAGTTGAAAAATACGAGCCCTGGCATCTCCGAAGAATTCTTGAGGTGAAACCCGGGATTACAGGACTTTGGCAGGTGGATGGTAGAAGCAGAACCTCTTTTGATGATATGGTGAGATTGGATCTGAGATATGCTCAGAATTGGTCCTTATGGCTCGATTTTAAAATCCTCCTAAAAACAATCAAAGCCGTTCTTCGCTCCTCCGGAGCCCTCTAACCATTACTTAATACAGAATGTAAAATTAAAAATGCAAAATTTAAACTTTAAATTTTGAATTAAATAAACCTAAGAATAAAAGTCCAAAAAGGAGAAAAAGGTGGAGGTGAAAGGTAATCTTTCTGAAAGATTTGAAGGTTTTGCGGCGGAAGTGATTAAGAGCATTGGTAAAATCAAGAAGAACTATGCTGGAAATCACATTACAGGTCAACTTATCCGTTCAGTAACTTCAGCAGGCGCGAATTATGAGGAAGCTTGCGGTGCAGAAAGCCGAAAGGATTTTATACATAAACTCCAGATTGTTTTGAAGGAATTGCGGGAATCCCTCTTCTGGATTAGAGTTGCCTTAAAAGCAGATTTGATTTTTGCAGAAATTGTTAAGCCCCTCCTAAAGGAGAGAAATGAATTGACAAGTATAATTGGAAAATCTGTTGTAACAGCCAAAAGAGGTGAATCAAAAGGTGGGCAAAACACATAAGATTTACAAAAAATATTTCTGGTTTTGCTTAATTTTGCATTTTGCAATTTACATTTTTCATTTTGCTTTTTCTAATGGAGGTAAGAATTTATGAAGCTTGCTGTTATTGGATGTGGTTATTGGGGTCCCAATCTTGTTAGGAATTTCGTTCAATCGAACAAACTGGATGGGGTGATCTGTTGTGACCTGGATACAAAACGGCTGGATCGGATGAAAACCCTCTATCCCTCGGTCGAGGTATTGACCGATTACAAGGAATTACTCGAACGGGAGGACCTCGATGCGGTTGCTATAGCAACTCCCGTGAAGACCCATCATCCGATTGCCAAGGATTTCCTTTCGCATGGAAAGCATGTCCTGGTGGAAAAGCCTTTCACTCACTCCTATGAGACAGCACTTGAATTGATCAAACTGGCAGAGGAGAGGAAACTCATTCTGATGGTCGACCATACCTTTGAATATACGGCAGCCGTCAATAAGATTAAAACCATCATCGAAAACGGAGAACTTGGAAAGATCCTCTATATCAGCTGTGTCCGGGTCAATCTGGGTCTCTTTCAACCCGATATCAACGTGGTCTGGGATCTTGCCCCTCACGATATCTCAACGATCATCTATATTATGGGAGAAATACCGGTCTCGGTGAACTGCCAGGGAAAAGCCCATTATCACGCAGGGATTGAAGATGTGGCCACCACCACCCTAAATTTTAAAAACGGGGTGATTGCCTTTATCCACAGTAGCTGGCTTGACCCAAATAAGATTCGCAGAACCACCATTGTGGGCTCAAGGAGAATGCTCGTTTACGATGATATTGAACCTCAGGAGAAGATTAAAATTTACGATAAGGGGGTAGAGGTACCTCCCTATTATGATACCTACGCCGATTTTCATTTCTCCTACCGATATGGGGATATTTATAGCCCGAGGATCGAGGACTATGAACCCCTCAAGAAAGAATGTGACCATTTCATCGAATGTATCAAAAGAGGGATCCCCCCTCTCACAGATGGATACAGTGGCTTGAGGGTGGTCTCCATTCTTGAGGCTGCGAGCAAATCCCTGAAGCTTTCCGGAAAGGCGGTTCAGATTCAGGGAGTAAGAGAGCTCGTCAAGAAATATCGCAACAATGGCAATGGCTTTCTGATGGCTTCCGCCTGGCGCTGATGTTTTACTCCTTACTCCTCACCTCTTACGCCTCACGAAAAGAAATATGAAATTCCAATCCATCGCTCCCGACGTAAAACTGGGCAAGGATGTGGTGATCCATAATTTTGTAAACCTCTACGGGTGTGAGATCGGGGATAACACCAAAATTGGCTGTTTTGTCGAAATTCAGAAGAACGCAAAGATTGGAAGATTCTGTAAAATCTCGAGCCATACATTTATCTGTGAAGGCGTAACCATTGAGGATAATGTGTTTATCGGTCATAGTGTCGTGTTTATTAACGATACCTATCCCCGGGCCACCAATTCAAAGGGCCAGCTTCAGACCGAGGAGGATTGGAAGGTGGAGCCCATCTTGGTGAAAAAAGGGGCCTCCATTGGATCGAATTGTACCATTCTCAGTAATGTGACTATAGGAGAGAATGCCATTGTGGGAGCAGGAAGTGTGGTCACCCGTGATGTTGCGCCCAACACCATCGTTGTCGGAAATCCCGCCCGCCACCTTCGTTTTATAGGAGAAGAAAAAAGATTGTTTCTCGCAGAGGTCACAGAGGACTTTGAGATTTTGTCTACTCTTCGCGAACCTATCTCTGATTACTCTGAGGGCTCTAACGAAGTGGGCGAGAAAAATAAGGAAAGTAATTTAAATAACCTCTCTTCAAAGATTATAAAAGCAGCCATAAAGGTGCATAGCGAACTTGGCCCGGGACTGATGGAAAGTGTTTATCACTTATGTATGAAGATTGAACTCAATAATATGGGTGTTGAATATAGAAGCGAGGTGCCGGTCCCCATTACCTATAATGATCATAAAGTATCGGATGAAGGTTTTCGTATCGATCTATTAGTTGAAGATAAAATTATCATTGAGCTAAAGTCAGTCGAAACAGTTTTACCCATCCATAAGAAACAACTTCTTACCTATCTCCGTCTCGCCGACAAACCATTAGGATTATTGATCAATTTTAACGAAGTACTCCTTAAAAATGGTATTACCAGAATTATTAACACCCAAAGGTATTGAAAAGGGGTAAT
>JBDOIB010000339.1:0-5788 GCA_041082155.1 Thermodesulfobacteriota bacterium
CCACAGCCCGTGCAAAGAAAAAGACCATCTTCGATTCCCTGCCTTAATCCTCTAAGGAGGCATGAGAGTGCCACCCCTCTACCTCCCAGCATTCCCTCCGCCCCAAAAAAAGGTCCGATGGAATTATAAGTGGGACAGTCGAGTAAACAGTTTCCACACCCTATACAGTAGAGGAGATCGGAGAAATCCTTCTTACTTTCCAGAATTTCTTTTCTTCCATTGTCTAAAAGAATGAGGACGAGCTCCTTAGGATCATGCATCCCATAAAAAGGGATTTTTTCCACATCTGAAGATTTCGATCTTCCCCCCACAATATCAATAAATGAAGGAAAAAGAGATCCTGTAGCCAGGAAGGTTTCCAGTTTAGCCATCAGCAAGGCATCTTGAAGATCAGGATAAATCTTATCAATGGAGGCAAGGATAATGTGTTTAGGCCGAGATCGAACTCGTGTAATATTACCTTCATTGTGAACGATAAGGATGGCTCCTTCTTTGGCAGCCACTGCGTTCGCACCCGTGATGCCAATCCTGGCTCTCCGGAGGTAAGACTCAATATCTTCTCTTACGGCTTGCATTAACTGCTCTGGAATAGGAGGGATTTCTTTTTCTAAGTGCCGGGAAAGTATCTCTGCAATCTCATATCGAGTAAGATGGACAATCGGACCTGTATAATGAGAGGAGCGCCCTCCGATCAATTGATTGATTCGATCTCCAATGTCAGTCTCAATGATCTCCTTCCCGTGGCTTGTCAGAAATGGAGTCAAGCCAATCTCTTTGGAGAGGTTTGATTTTGATTTCACCACCAACTTCTCCTCTCCAATCTCCTTTAAGACCATCTCGCAGGCTTCTTGACCGTCCTTAGCCTGAAGAACCCGAAACTGATTTCCTTCAAGCCGTGCGATGGCTTTCTTAAGAAGACCCCAATCTCCAAGGGCAGAAGAGCGAACCTTCTGGAGGATTTCTTTAGCCCTTTCAAACTCTTCGTACAGGGGTAAATTTTGCTTCTGCCGGATTCGGGTCTCATGAAAGGCTCGCCTCTGGTTTTCGATTTCAGACTTTTTGATCTTCCCCTTTAATTGATGGTATTGCTTCTGGATCAAGCCCATCCATTCTCTCTCCAATTTTTGAATTCAATTCTGCAATGTTTCAAAACACAAAACAAGAATCTACAGGCCTTTTATGATATGATTTATTAGTTCCATAGGGTAATGTATAATAGCAAATGATGCAAGAGAAGGTCTGTCTGATTAGTCTCGGGTGTCCCAAAAATCTGGTGGACTCAGAGGTCATCTTAGGGCTTCTTTCGAAAGAGGGCTATTCGATTACGACCCAACCGGAAAGAGCCGAGATCCTCATTGTGAATACCTGTTCCTTCATCCAAGAAGCAACTCAAGAAGCCATCGAAACCATATTACAGCTGATCCCCTATAGGAGGGAAGGACGATGTCGACTCCTTGTGGTGTCCGGATGTTTTCCGCAGCGCTATGGAAGGATCTTGGAGAAGGAATTGCCAGAGGTTGATCTTTTCATCGGAACAGGGTCCTTTCATAAGATGCCTCAGATTCTTAAAAAGAGAAGGAGGGGGAAAAGTTATCTATCGGGGAAAACTTTTCTTTATAATGATCGGACTCCCAGGATCCTTTCCACCCCCTTTCCGACCGCCTATCTTAAGATTGCAGAAGGTTGCTCAAAGTCATGTACCTTCTGCACGGTTCCAAGGATCCGGGGTCCTTACCGAAGCAGGCGGCTTTCTTCCATCCTTAGAGAAGCAGAACGATTGGCCTCGCAAGGAGTTCAGGAGCTTATTCTCATAGCCCAGGATACGACGGCTTATGGGGAGGATCTTGGGGGAAAGGTTTCTCTTCAAAAACTCTTGAGAGAGCTTCTTCGAATCGATGGTCTCCGCTGGATTCGCCTCCTTTATGGATATCCCAAAGAAGTCTACTTTCCAAACGAACTTTTGGATTTGATCGCCAAGGAGGATAGAATTTGCTCCTATCTGGATCTCCCTATCCAGCATATTGACGACGAGATTCTCAAACGAATGGGAAGGAGAACCAAGAGCGAAGAGATTCGAAACCTTCTAAAAAAGATTCGAGAGTTCATTCCTTCTATCACTCTTCGTACCTCTTTGATTGTGGGGTTCCCTGGAGAGGGATCCTCCCAATTCGAGTCTCTCTTAGAATTCGTGAAAGAGACTCAATTTGATCACCTTGGGGTCTTTAAGTATTCCCAAGAGGAAGGAACCCCTGCCTCTCGGCTTCCCGATCAGGTTCCCGAGAAGTTAAAGGAAGAACGGTTTAAGATTCTGATGGAGTTACAAAGAGACATCTCTCTTAAGAAATATCAAAAGAAGATCGGGGAAAGGATAAAGGTATTAGTCGAAGGGGAAGGTCCTCATATAGGAACATTAAGAGGGAGGCTTGAGAGCCAGGCCCCCGAAATCGATGGGGTCGTCTTTTTAAAAGGAAAAGCTAAGCCCGGAGACTGGGTGGAAGCTCAAATCCTTGAGGCTCTTCCTTATGATCTTATCGGGGAAATCAAAAGAATTCTCTCTCATTAAAAAGGCCTCTTCTATGTCTATTTTTATCTCTTGATTTAAGGTAGCCACTATATAAGGTTTTCCAATACCCCTTTTGGGTTTATGTTCTACCTATAAGTGAAGGGGTTATTGGTTTTGACGAACTCTTGCAAAATAGAATTTCCTATGTTAACTAAATTAAGTTTATTATAAATTAGGAGGTCTTATGAAAGAGAAACGGAGGGGTCCATGTTCAATGTGACGATGAAAGAACTCCTTGAAGCAGGGGTACATTTTGGCCATGAAAAGAAACGTTGGGACCCCAAGATGAAACCCTACATTTTTGGTGCGAGAAATGGGATTTACATTATCGATCTCCAAAAAACCTTACAACTCTTCAAAGAGGCCTATCAATTTATACGGGATGTGGCTGCCAAAGGGGAATACATTTTGTTTGTGGGCACAAAAAAACAGGCCCAGGAGACGATCTGCGAACAGGCCACTCGGTGTGGGATGTTTTATGTGAACCATCGATGGTTAGGGGGAATGCTGACCAACTTCCAAACCATCAAGCGGTCCATCGATCGCCTTAATAAACTGGAGGCCATGAAGAAGGAGGAGATCTATAACCTTCTCCCCAAGAAAGAAGTCTTAGAATTGGAGAAAGAGAGAATGCGCTTAGAGAAATCCTTAGGTGGGATCAAGAATATGGATCGACTCCCCGGGGCGATCTTTGTCGTGGATCCCAAAAAGGAAAGGATCGCTGTAAAAGAGGCAAGAAAAGTTGGGATTCCCTCTGTAGGAATTGTAGACACCAATTGTAATCCAGAAGACGTAGATTTTGTGATTCCGGGAAATGACGATGCGATTCGAGCCATTCAACTCTTTTCTTCAAAGATTGCGGATGCTGTGATTGAGGGAAGGCAGCTTTATGAAAAGCAACTTCAATTAGAAGGTGCCTTGGAGACCAAAGAAACACCTCCTCCGCCAGAACCAGTTGTGGAGAGGGAGGAGTTTGAAGAGGAGACGGAACTGGAAGAAGAGATGATCGAGGAAGAGGAGGAATAGAAATATTATGGAAATCTCAATGGAATTGATCAAAGAACTGAGACAGAGAACAGGTGCTGGGGTCGTAGATTGTAAGGTGGCCCTTCAAGAGAGTAAGGGAAACATTGAGGCTGCCATTGATTATCTCAGACGGAAAGGTTTGGCCACTGCTGCCAAGAAGGCAGGAAGAATTGCTACCGAAGGTCTGATCGGGTCGTATATTCATGCAGGGGGAAAGATGGGGGTACTGGTGGAGATTAATTGTGAGACCGATTTCGTGGCAAGAACCGAGGAGTTTCAGAACTTTGTCAAAAATATGGCCATGCATATTGCGGCAGCTAATCCACAATATATTCGAAGAGAAGATGTTCCTTCCGAAGTCATCGAAAAAGAGAAAGAGATTTATCAAACCCAAGCCCTCGAGTCAGGTAAACCTGAAAAGGTGATTCCCAAGATTGTCGAAGGGAAACTCGAGAGGTTCTATAGTGAAGTGTGCCTCTTGGAGCAGACCTATTTCCGAGATTCAGATATGACGGTCAAAGAAGTTCTTGACCAAATGATTGCAAAATTTGGGGAGAATATCACGATCCGCCGGTTTGCCCGTTTTCAATTGGGTGAAGGGTTATCCTCCCGATCGAATCCTAAATAATCTTTAAAAGATGTTGAACCTGTATTCCCGCCTCGATCCATGAGATGGGAATCCTCATCATCTTTAAGGTCTTTCACTGTGAAAAGAATTAAATATTCGAGGATTCTTCTTAAAATAAGTGGCGAGGTTCTGACGGGGGAGAGAGAGTATGGAATCGATCCCAAGGTGATCCAACAAATTGCTCAAGAGATTAAAGAAGTCAGAAGGCTTGGAGCCGAGATTGCCATAGTCATTGGGGGAGGCAATATCTTTCGAGGGGTCGCTGCAAGTTCAAAGGGAATGGATCGCGTTTCAGCCGATTATATGGGAATGTTAGCCACCGTGCTCAATGCCCTGGCTCTTCAGGATGCGCTTGAGAAGATTGGAGTTCAGACCCGAGTCCAGACGGCCATAGAGATGCGGGAGTTAGCGGAGCCCTATATTCGACGAAAGGCCATCCGTCATTTGGAAAAAGGACGAGTAGTCATTTTTGCGGGGGGGACAGGGAATCCCTATTTCACCACCGATACGACCGCATCCCTCCGGGCTATGGAGATTGGGGCCCATGTGATCCTGAAAGGAACGAAGGTCGATGGGGTTTATGACTCTGATCCTTTGCGGAATCCAAAGGCTAAAAAATTTAAGGAATTGACCTATTTTGAGGTGTTAAAAAAACAGCTCAAAGTCATGGATGCCACAGCCATCTCTCTCTGTATGGATCACCAGATTCCCATCATTGTGTTTAATCTCAGGAGAAAAGGGAATATTAAGCGGGTGATATTAGGAGAGAAGGTAGGGACACAGGTAAAGGGGTAAGTCATGGAAGAGAAGATTTTTAGTGAGATGACCTCTACGATGGAGAAGACCCTCACGACTCTGAAGACAGACCTCAATAAGGTCAGGACAGGAAGGGCTTCATTAGCCCTTTTGGATGACATTCGAGTGGATTATTACGGAACCCCCACTCCTCTTCATCAATTGGCAAGCCTGGCTATTCCAGAACCTCGACTTATCACGATTCAACCTTGGGATACCACCATTATTGGGGAGATCGAGAAGGCTATTCTTAAATCAGAGCTTGGATTGACTCCCATGAATGATGGGAAGGTCATCCGAATTTCAATCCCTCGGCTCACAGAAGAACGAAGAAAAGAATTGGTCAAAGTGGTCAAAAAGATGGCCGAAGGAGCAAAGGTCGCCTTAAGAAATATCCGAAGGGATGCCAATGAGCAATTGAAGGGTTTGGAGAAAAATAAAAAGATCTCTCAGGATCAACTCCACCAGTGGATGGATAAGATTCAGAAATCCACAGATAAATATATTCAGAAAGTGGATGAAGCCCTGGCTGCCAAGGAAAAGGAGATCCTTGAAATATAAAATGAAAGTCCCTCAGAAAAAATCTTCAATCCCGCTTTCCGACAAAGGGGGTGAATGGGATGGCATTTAAGATTACAGAGGAATGTGTGGCTTGCGGAACCTGTGCAGAGGAATGTCCTGTGGATGCGATTGAAGAGGGAGAGCCCTATTTTATTAATGAAGAAAAATGCACCGAATGCGGAACCTGTGTGGAGGTCTGTCCGGTCGAGGCCATT
>JBDOIB010000357.1:0-2235 GCA_041082155.1 Thermodesulfobacteriota bacterium
AAGGGAATGTCCATTATTCCTCAATCAACTGGAACTATCTTCCAGCTGCCGGCGGAGGGATCATTCATCCTCATCTTCAGGTCGTAGCAGAGGAGTTTCCGACCTTCTTTCACAGGGCTGTTCTGGAGGGATTGAAAAGATACGGGGGGGAGAGAGGGGGCTGTTTCTGGGAGGATTATCTTTCTGAGGAGATGGAGAGGGGGGAGAGATATCTTGGAAGTTTTGGGGAGGTCCATTTCATCGTGGCCTTTTCTCCCCGTGGGGTATTGGGAGAGATCATTATTCTCTTTTTCCAGAGGAAAACCATTGGGGATCTGAGTCTTGAGGATTGGGGAGGTTTGGCAGAGGGTCTTTTGAGGATTTTCAGTTATATGAAGGACAGGGGGATTGAAAGTTTCAATCTTTCGATATTTTCTGGGAATACAGGCGATACCCAGTCCTGGGTTTATGGGAGGTTCTGTCCGAGGCTGCTTCTTCCTCCCTGGGGGACGAGCGATATAAACTACTTTGAAAAGCTTCATGGGGAAGTGATCTGTATTGCCTCGCCTGAGGAGCTTTGTGAGGAGATGAGGGCTTATTTCTCTTATAAGTGAGACTTAGCCCTGTATATCCTTGAGTACCATTTCCTCCTACCAAAAATTCCCCTCCTTAAACTCACACAGGTGGGAAATAGGATATACAGGGCTTCTTGATAAAATCTTCTGGCTCAATAACAAAAAAAGTATTAATGGGGAAAACCCAAAACAGAGGGTTTATAATGAGTTTTTGGATTCTGGGAGGTGAGTCCAATGGGAGAGAAGAGAATCCTTATGGTTGTAAGTCCAAATAGATTTAATGATCGGCAATATGAAATATGCCGACGTCTCTTTGAATCGAAGGGCTACAGTCTCTCAGTCGCCTCTATCGAGAAGGGTGTAGCCATGGGACAGACTGGAATGACCATCCCGGTCGATATCGCTCTAAAGGATGTTAAGACATATGATTATGATGCTTTTGTATTTCTTGGAGGTGAAGGGACAAAGATCCTATTCGATGATGAATCTGCAAGAAAGCTTGCAAAGGATGCGAAATATAAAACCCTGGCTGCAAGCGACAGTGCAGTCGCTCTGCTTGCCCTTTCAGGGGCTGTGGAGGAAAAGAAGGTGACGGGTCCCCCTGAACTTTCGGGCTGGATTCTCAAGGGAAAGGCTTATTATACCGGGGAGCCGATGAGGATCGATGATAAACTCATTACCATCAAGGGACCCGAAATGACAGAGCAGATGGTAAATGCGGTGATTAAGACCATAGAGAAGGGCTAGGCAAATCCTTCAATTAATAAGTGGTGAAGGGGGTGAGGGATATGCCAATCTATTCTTATGAGTGTCAGGGTTGTGGAAAGGAGTTTGAAGTATTTTCTAAAACCTTTGAGGTTAACGAAACTCAATGCCCAACCTGCGGAAGTAAGGATACAAAGAGAATGATAAGTCTCCCTTTAATTAGGTCAGGGAAGATCTCGGAGCCCTCGAGTGAATCTACGATGAAGGATGAGTCGATAGAATATTATAAAAAGAAGGGAAGGTTTGATCTTGCGGCTAAAGAAGCAGAAAAAGCCGGAAAGAGTGAATGGGAGATTAAGAGGATAAGAGAAGGGAAAAAATTTTAATACAAATGGGAATTATTGCAGAACGAATCCTTGCTAAAGATCTCTCCCTCTCGAAGAAGATGAAGCAATTATTTAAGGAGAATAATGAGGCCAAGAAATAGGAAGATTTATTTATTCATTTGAAAGGGAGTGCAGTCAGGGACGATTTCTTTAAGTTTGGATTTGATGCCAGCGGCATCCTGAGCCATAGCCAATTGAACAAGCTCTTCGATTTTTCTGTTAAACCATTGGAAATTGTAGGCGTTTCTATTAGAACAAAAATTCTCGAATAAAGTTGATAAAACCATATAAAATGGTCAAAAATTTACCAATTACACTTACGAAGTGGAAGATATGGAAGATAAAGGAGTAAGTTATTGGTGTTCGTAGGGAAGTTTTTCGAAGAAGGAAATGAGGGCGATTAGGGAAATGATAAGGAGGGCAAAAATCAAATAGCATGGGAAAGTAGACAACTTGGGAATACATAAAGAAAGGAGGCCACCAGCAAACCCAAAAAGATAGATCAAAAACACAGTCTTTCTTTGACCCAGACCTAAATTGAAGAGACGATGATGAGAATGGTCTTTGCCTGGATGAAGGAAGGGAATCAA
>JBDOIB010000365.1:0-2873 GCA_041082155.1 Thermodesulfobacteriota bacterium
GGAGGCCATCCTCTGGAATGAAACGAAGCCCTCGTGATCTCATTCGAAATAGAACCGCCCGGATCTGGCTGAAATCATCCTTCAAAGTAAAATAGAGATGCCCCGATGAAGGGATTCTGAGATTGGAGATCTCCCCTTCCACCCATACATCATAGAACTTTTCCTCCAGCGTTTCCTTGATTTCCTGGGTCAATTCCGTGACCGTAAGAATGTACCGCAGTGGAAGTTGATTCATTTTCTCGAGTCTATTTCTTAAATTCGATTTTCTTCAGGGAAAAGATCTTTCTATTTTATAAAAGGATTTCGAATCTGAATGTCCGGGAATCTTGCAAAATCCTTATCCGTGGTCCACAGTTCATCAATTCCATGCTCTCGAAGGAGGGCAGCGATATGGGCATCATGAGCAAGATTTCCTATCGTTCTTCCCGATAAAACCATATGGCGGAGATGAGAGAAGTGATCAACCCCCTCGCCTAAAAGAACAATAGAAGGAGATTCTATAAGCGAGCCAATATCTTCTATCGCAATATCCAGTGGAGTGGGAGGATCGAAAATCTTCGGGTGGGTAATGACTCGAAGAAATTCATAAATACATGGCCAAGGTAGAGCCCAAAGTTCTTCACCCTCGGCTAAATCTTTTAATAAGTCTTTTGCCTCACGGTGATAAGGAGTTTCTTCACGCCTCGCATAAATTAAAATGTTCGTATCAATGGCAATCATCTTATGTCATTTAGGAGGTCAAAAAGTGCATCCCGATCATCCAGTCGAACTCCCGGAAGAATTCGCCCCTTTTCAGTCCGCCACTT
Source organism: Thermodesulfobacteriota bacterium (assembly GCA_041082155.1). GTDB lineage: Bacteria > Desulfobacterota > BSN033 > BSN033 > UBA1163 > CALIBK01. Next base: position 807 of record JBDOIB010000365.1, read on the forward strand.
TAACTTATAACTCCCTCGTTTTTTAGGCTTTGCGAGATAGGTCCTCAGGGCCATTTCAATCACTTCGCGTAAGGGTATCCCTTCGGATATCGCCTTTTCTTTAGCCTTACGAAGGAGCTCATCTGTAATTTCAATCGTTGTTCTCATACATTAAATCATAATATATAAAGCATAAAAATGCAATATATATTCTTTATTCAACTTTCGTCTTTTTCCTCTTCACATCCCTCTATCCAGTACCTCTCTCACCTTTCTGGCCAGACTTTCCAACGTAAACGGCTTCTGGATAAAAGAAAGTCCCTGCTCCAGAATCCCGTGATGAAGAATCACATTATCCGTATAACCCGACATATACAAAGCCTTCGCTTCCGGATGGATCCTCCGAAGCCTCTCCACCAACTCCCGACCACTCATCCCGGGCATCACCACATCCGTTAGGATTAAATGAATCGGATCAGTATATTTTTCACAAAGTATAAGCGCGTGAACCCCATCCGGAGCCTCCAATACACGATAACCCTGCTTCTTGAGCAACCTCACCGCTAACTTCGGGTGTTAGAATATTATTGTGTCTCAGGGTAAGATAATTGGAGAAGGGAGGAGACAGATGGATCAGGAGGTATCCCAATCCCTGTATCTTTGACTGATATGAAATAATCATCATCTTCTCTGGAACATGAGATACGCACTTCTCCTCTTTCGGTAAACTTAACAGCATTGTTAATCAAATTGAGTAGAATCTGTTCAAACCGGCGCTGGTCTGTGCTAATGCTCTCTACATCCTCGGAAATATTTAAGATCAACTTTAAGCCTTTTTTATCGGCCATAGGAGAGATCATGTGAACTATCTTTTCGATAGAAGACCTTAAATTGAAAGTTGAAGGAGATAGAACCAACTGACCGGCCTCAATCTTTGAAATATCGAGTACATCGTTGATCAAGGCCAAAAGATGACGGGCAGAGCTCTGCACCATGGTAAGTTGCTTCTGCTGTTCTTCGTTCAAAGGTCCGGCCAATCCCTGAAGGAGAATACCCGTAAAACCAATGATTGAATTTAGAGGGGTACGCAACTCATGCGACATAGTAGCCAGGAAGGCAGATTTAAGTCGGTCTGCTTCTTTAGCCTTCTCCATGGCCGAGGCTAACTCGGCTGTCCGATCAGCGATTCGCTTTTCCATCTCCTGATTGATCTGTCGTAATTCCCGGGTTTTAACATCCAATTGATGTTTAAAGATAAATATACTGATAAGGCTTACAAAAAGGACGCTACCAAGGACTAATAACAGGATTTTTGCCCATTGAGGGAATTTAAATCGAATTTCTTCTGAAAAGTACCTTTTAAGGGATTGATAATAGATTGATTGAGGATCCCTTTTCAATTTTGAAAGATATTCGTCAATAGTCTCCATTAACTCCTTATTCCCTGTTTTTTGCCCAGCAAAGAAAAGAGCGGTAGGATGAAAAATTATCGCTGTATCTTCAAGACCGAAGGATTTAGCATATCTGAGAGCATGGAATCGGTGGGAGACTGCTGCATCGGCTTCTCCACGGGCTACTTTCTCAAAAAGATCACGATAATTGGATATAGAAATAAGAGTTACCGAAAGTCCAAAGTTTTCGAGGAGCTTTTTGAATGCTTCCTCCTGAATGGAACGTTGAAGAATCGCAACCCGTTTCCCATCCAGATCTACGATGGATCTAATCCCGCTTTCTTTAGGGGCATAAACCTGAAACCAGGAGGAGAGAACTGGTATCTTATGAAAAGCATATTTTCTTTCCCTTTCTGAACTGTGGGCTACATCCACCAGGAGGTCAATTTCCCCTTTTTCGAGGCGGCTTAACCCTTCTGCCCATGTGCCCGGAACATACCTCAATGTCCATCCTTCATTTTCTGCGATATACTCGATTATATCGATAAAAATTCCCGAGGGTTTTCCGGTTTGAGAAACAATAATTTTAGGGGGATTATCATAAATTCCAACCACAAGTGTTCTTCGATCAGAGGCTACTGAGAAAGAAAGAGAAAAGGATAAAATCAAAAGCAAAAGAGAAGGTAGGATAAGATAG
>JBDOIB010000398.1:0-1205 GCA_041082155.1 Thermodesulfobacteriota bacterium
GTTTGATGTAGTTCTCTGTGGGGATTGCCTTCCTGATGGAGATGGATTGGAGATCTTAAAGCAGTGGGTAAATCAAGAACCTGATCTACTTGGGATTCTGATGACCGTTAAAAATGATGAACGATTAAAGAAGGAAGCCTTAGATTCAGGGATAAAAGGCTATCTTGTGAAGCCTTTTGGGCTAAATGATCTTGAAAAACTTTTATCTCATCGTGTTTAGAAAGAAATGGTTTACTGATTCAAACCATTTTTTAAGGCTGTTCAATAATAGGGAGATTTTATTAGTGTGATTATTTGGAAAATTTTAAAAAAGAAGTTTTAGCAAATGAGAGAATCAATTATATTTAATAATCAGCTCATTATGACTATTCATCCTCCCTTAGGAGATGATTTAATGCTATTGAGGGATTCTAAAGGTAGACTATTCCCTCATAGTCATTATCTCCTACTTCCTGGAATAGCCCTATACGGGCAAAAGGCCTACTTTGAGCTTTATCCCTGCAATCCATCTCGCAAGATAAGCAGAGATACTCAAATATACATGAGTCATGATATTCTTTATTCCTCTCATTCTGATATCCTCAAGTCGATGACTCTCTTTTCCGCCAGAGGCGGATCCGACTCAGTTGGAGAGGATACTATAGAATCGCTCAATGATCGTCCTCTTCTTATAGAGACGAGAGAAGGATTTACTCTGACGGATCGTCCTCATTATATCCTTTGTTTTATTATCCTCTTTGAGATAAAAGACTGGTCCGTATTGAGTTTGCCAGCAGATGGAGCTAAACAGACATCCTTTGGCTTTCTCTTTGTGGAGGCCGCAGCGGAATTTGAATCTCTTTCTTTTGGGTTCTCTTCCCCAGTAAGCCAGCTCGAATCCTGCTTTGCAGGTATACTTCCCATCCTGAGTAATGATGATGTCTCCTCTCTGGATAGGATTTTCTCTACCCCTTGGGTTTTCTGCAATGATAGGTGTGATATTATTCTCAATCAGATAGGTTGCATTTTCTGTGGAATCATATCCTGCATCTCCGATTATTGCATCAATTCTTTTATCTACTTCCTGGAGGTTTTTCTTAGATTCCTCGGTCAGTTCTTTGAGAAATTTCCCATCCCATTCATTTCCTGCAGATACCTTTATGGCCAGGGGGATGGGCAGTTCTGTATCAGTAACCTCAAGATGGACCTTGTAGCCGAAGAAGCTG
>JBDOIB010000407.1:0-45168 GCA_041082155.1 Thermodesulfobacteriota bacterium
TCCACCGGAGATATTCACTATGATCCGAGATTCTTTTTCGACAGTAAGTTTCATGTTAGCTGCTTGAACCATCAGATATTTCCCAAAATCCTTTATCTGAAATAGGTTTACAGGTTCAAGGAGCGGACTGCTGACCGGAACCACCTGAAGAGGCGGAATCCCAGCGTCCTGAAGGGTTTTTGTGATTCTTAACTCTTCAATTAAAGGAAACTCAATGACCAGATCACAGCCCTTCCTGATTTCAGGCGGGGGTCCCATTACTTTAACCTCCCATCCTTTCTTCTTGAGAAGACTCTCCGCTTGAATGACTTCGCTCGTGTTTTCAAAGATCAAAAACCCTCGATCCCCGTCAGTCTTCTTAATCTCCTTCTCTTTCTTCTCTTTTAAAAACTTAAATCCAACCATGGATTATTCCTTTTTTAGGATCATCCGATATCCCATTCCCTCGGGTTCGATGCTTTTCACCTCCCATCCCTGCTGGATGGCTGCTCGAGAAATGTTCTCTTTCGAAGTATCTGTATCGACCAGCACGATAATCTCTCCCTTGTTTAGCTTCTTCATTTCATTGAGCGTCATCAGAACAGGTTGTGGACATGAAAGGCCACGGGCATCAACAATATTACTCATTTTAATACCTCCTTGTTTATGAAACTTCTTTTCTCATGGTGAATCCAATAAATAGACAGGTCAAAAGACCTATCACCACTGCATGGATTCCATAAGGACCAATTCCATCTGGGGTGCTTGCCAAGCCAAAATTATGTGAAAATGCTGCTCCTATGATCATCCCCAGGACAAACACTGCCGCATCCCCATCCCCTTCACCCGCAAGAAAGAGTTGTCGTCCCGGACATCCTCCCGCGAGAGCGAAGGCCAATCCCGCCAAGACCATTCCAGCAAAGTTCCACAGGCTCATCGTATGGGCGACCGGTTGTTTTTCAAAACCTGGATTAAACTGTCCTAATATCAGATTGACGATAAAGGCCACCACCACGAGAGTGATAAAACCAGAGAGAAGATGGGTCTGTCTGAATAAAACAAAGTCTCGAATGGCTCCCATGGTGCAAAACCGACTCCTCCGTGCCAGAAATCCAATCAATAGACCCACTACTAGTGATACAAAAAGTGGAGCATGCATGGAACCCGGACCTTTGACACTGTAAAATAGAACACCACTTTTTTCCTGCCCTGGAATCTGCGGAAAAATTAACATTAGGACAAGGAATCCCAGCATAATAAGAGGGAGTAACCATCCCACCGACGTGTGAGTTTTCTGAGCACGTCCAAGGTTATACCCTCCTTTTAAAAAGAGTGTGCCAACCCATACCCCTCCAATCAATCCAAGAAGGCCAAAGATTGCATTTCCATCTCCTCCTGCAAGACGGGGTGCAGCTCGCCAAGGGCAACCCAAAAAAACCACGGCACCAATCATGGCAAAAGCACCGAGAACAAATCGAACAATTGGAGCAGAGCCAGCCCTTGGCCTAAATTCCTTGAAGAGATAGGCAGCAATAAGGGAACCCAAAACAAATCCTATGATCTCAGGCCGCATATACTGAACAACAGCCGCTCGATGAAGTCCAAGAGCACCGGCAATGTCCCTGTCGAAACAGGCTACACAAATACCCATGTTTTTGGGATTCCCCCATTTCTGTAAAAGTGGGGCTAAGATTCCAATGATCGCCCCTACAGAAATGATTCCCCAGCGTGTTGCAAAAAAATTTTTGATCCTCGCCATGAATAGAACCTCCTTTCACCTAATTGAGTTTAAATCTATATTTCTGAATAGAAGGAAGGACGAGAAAAGGAGGGAAAATTTATTTAAACTAGGAGGACTTCCAGATTAATTGAAAATTTCCTTTTCTCCCCCCCTTCTTTGGAAAATAAGGCTTATCCTAAGCCCCGAAAAGCCTCTAAAGGCTTTTCAATGAAGAGAAAAGGAAATCATCGATCCATTTTTCATAAATTCGCCTTTCCATCTGCAAAGGATAATAAGATAATAAAAATTTATTTGTCAAATTGGATTTTTCAATAAATAAATCTTTTTTTATTGAAAATTTTTATGACTCCTTGGGGGAAATGAAAATCCCTGTTAAAAAATTCTTTACAAAAAAGATCGAATAGATTAAATTTTCTCTATCTTTAAATCGGGAGGAACAGAATGGCTCTTATCTCTCCAGAGCAATATGAACACAATCTGAAGGCAAGGAAAGAAATAAACATCTATATGAATGGAAAGAAAATCAAAGATATTTTTGCAAACCCAAACACTCGAACAGTGATCGAGGCTAATAAGGCAAGCTATCAATGGGCTCTGGATCCCGAATCTCAAGACCTCATGACCGCTATCTCTCCGCTGACCCATGACCGAATCAATCGTTATCTCTATATTTGTAGAAGTCGAGAGGATCTCGTGGCAAAAGCGATGGCCGGAACCTTTGCAGCCGAGAGACTAGGAACCTGTATCTACAGATGTCCCGGCCTGGATGCCCTTCATTCTTTAGCCGCGACCACCTGGGAAATGGATCATCACCTGAAGACAGACTATCATTCTCGATTCACAAATTATCTTCGATGGCTTCATGAAAATGATCTGGTCGTGGGTGGGGCTCTAACCGAACCGAGAGGGGACCGAAAGAAACGAGCCATAGATTGGCCAGATCCCTTTCTATCCGTGAAGGTCGTGGAGAAGAAATCCGATGGGATAGTGGTCCGAGGAGCAAAAATCAATATCAGTGGGGCCTACGCGGCTCATGAATTACTGGTCCTCCCTCAATCGGCAAAAAGAAAAGGTGAAGAAGATTATGCCATCGCTTTTGCCACCCCAACCGATGCTGAGGGACTTACTTATATCTGTCAATACTCCCCTTATTCTGCCGAAAGGGAGATGGCTGAGGAGATTGAGGAGCTGGGCAATCCCACCTTTGGACAGCGAGAAACTTCTATGGTGATCTTCGATAATGTCTTTGTCCCGTGGGAGAGGGTCTTCCATTGTGGAGAAGTGGATTATTCCATTAAATTGGTGGAGCGGTTTGCCAAAACCCATCGGATGACCTGCGGGGGAACCTGCAAGGTTGGATTCATGAACCTTATCATCGGGGCTTGTAAACTCCTTCAGGAATATAAAGGTCTGGATAAAGCTCAACACATTCATGATGAATTAATGGAGATGGTTGTTCTCAGGGAAACAGGAAGGGCCTGTGGTCTGGCCTCGGCCAATCTTGGTCGGGAAGAACCCGAAGGCTCAGGGGTTTATCTTCCAGACGAGCTGATGGGGAATGTTTCAAAACTCAATATTTGCCAGGCTTTCTGGAGGGTGATGGCCCTTGCAGGGGATATCGGAGGGGGATTGATCGTGACCCTCCCCTCTTTAAAAGACTTAAAAAACCCCGAAACGAAGCACTATGTGGAGGAATTCTTAGGATTTGGCTCTGAGGTACCCACCGAACATATCTTAAAGGTCACTAAATTTCTTCAGCATTGGACCGCAGGCCAACATGGAGTAGGAACCTGGCATGGAGCAGGTCCCCCGATGGCTCAAAAGATCATGATTCAGAGGGTTGTAGACTATGAATATGAAAAGAATCTGGTCAAAAAAGCACTTGGAATTTTAAAAAAATAATGTTATAGGATTGAAGCTTAAGAATTATAAAAAGGAGGTTGGTTATGGCCGTTATCGTAGATGTTGAAAAATGCACGGGTTGTGGAACATGCGAAGAGGGTTGCCCTGTGGAGGCGATCAAGGTTGAAGATGGAAAGGCAGTGGTTGATCCAGAGACTTGCGTGGATTGTGGAACCTGTGTTGAGGAATGCCCTGAAAAAGCGATCAGTGAAGGGGCCTAAACAATTAGGATTTTCTAAGAGGGTAAGGATAATATAAAGGGAGGGGGTTCTCTACCCTCCCTTTATATTAAAATTCTATTGGGTGGAAGTGATAGTTAAGAAGCCGATTTCATCGACATTGAGAACTCAATACTGGTGGAAGAACATTGAGTTATCGAAACGGGTTGTTTGAGGTACTCCTCTCTCCAAATCCTATCGGCTAATTCTGCAAAACGAGCCGCATAAGCGTCCATCTGGTCTTTCATCGTGGTCACCACTTCTTCTGCCCCTGGATGAGTGAAATAAGGACGGGTTTCTTCAATCACCTCTCGATATCTTTCCGGATTATCAATAATCATACAGGGTCTAAGATGATTCTCATTATGGGGCTGTCTCTTCCGAATTGCTCTAAAGAGGGGACTATTTAGGGCTTCTGCCAATGAGACATCTTTGATATTGTGCATGGCGATATGGGTATAAACACAGGGTTCTACATCTCCATTCGCATTGATATGAAAATATCTTCTTCCCCCGGCGATACATCCTTTTACATGGGGGCCATCATTCCAGAAATCAAGAATAAAGAGAGGCTTTGTTCTTCTGAAATGGATGACCTGCCTTCTCAGATGGTCTCTCTGTTCAGGGGTGACCATCAGATTAATATCCCCCTGCCCATTCACAGGGAGATAAAGGAAATAGTTCTGGGCAATAATCCCTTTTTCGAGAAGCATATCAATCCATTCTTCTGATGAAACGACATATACGTTATGTTTCGTGACCGTGGCTGAGGAACCAAAAAGAACATGGGCCTCACGGAGATGATCCATCGCTTCCATGATCTTTTTAAAGACACCTGGACCTCTCCATCGATCCGTCTCCTCTTCGTATCCTTCACAACTGACCACGACCATTGCATTTCCAAGGTCCCTGAGCCTTTCCGCCTTTTCCCGGGTCATCAGAGTCCCATTGGTATAAACCTGGAAGAAGATGTTAGGGTGATCCTCGATCATCTGAAACAGATGGGGATACATGAAAGGCTCCCCTCCGAGCACGGTCACAAAGTGTAAACCCATCTCCATACATTCCCTGAGAATTCTCCTGACTAAATCATAGGGCAACCCAGGATGTCTTTGATAGCCTAATGTGTAACATCCCAGACATCTCAAATTACATTGATATGTAGGGCTAAGAATCATTACAAAGGGAGGGCGAAATCCATGAATCTTTTCAAACTGATCCCTTTTTTTGTTTCCCAAAAACCAGGCATTATGGAAAAGTGTATTATAAACAATCGTTCGGTTTTTTGGAGGGAGATATTCGAGAATTCCTCGAAAAAGTTTTTTGGCAGGATGTCCCGGAGTCTGAAGCATCTTCCTGACCCCCTGGATGGCACTCAGGATCTCAGGGTCAGAGGTCAACTTTTCTGCTAAATAGGTGAGCTGAATTAAATTTTCATCAGAGATTCTTCTCAGTAACTCTACAATCATTTTCGAGATTTGCTGGCTTGTAAAATCCTTTATTTGATCTGAAAATAACATGGGTCCCCCTCCTTTTTTAAGATTGGAAAGCGGTCCAGAAGGCCAGGATCGTTATGGCAATACCAACGACCAGTTCATTAATTAGGTTTCCATTGATGGTGAAAGAGGCAATAATCAACCAGATGCCTAAAAGCCCAATCAATAAACTTCTCCACATATTTTAAGGTCATCCCCCGTTTAAATTCTTTAGAATATTCCTCGCAAACAATATGCCATTTTTATCATTTATGGCGTTAAAAATTATTAGAATTATCAATAGGTTAGACTTTGTTTGAAGAATTTTACCTGGAGGGAAAAGGGGTAAAATGCGAATACTATTATCGCAATTTTCTAAAATTAAAAATTGTATTTTAATTCAATAAATTAAATGCGATTTATTTATTCACTTCCTCTATGATTTTTTCTCAATTTTTTGGAATTTTATTTGGTTAGACGTTTTCTATAGAATTCCCATAGGGCTTTTGAGTGAGGATCGAGGTTGGTCAATCCATATCTTTTGGCCCACTCCATAGCTTCCATAAATTCTTCAACGGTAATTCCCCTTGCGATCTCAGGATATTCATAAGCCTTATATTCAACACGATACTGGGCCATAATATTGACGTAGGTTGATTTCGATAAATTTTCAGCAACCCATTTTACAAATTTCTCTGTTCCAGCCACTCGGTTGGGCATCACTAAATGACGGATCAGTAATCCCCGATAGGCAATTCCTTCTTCATCAATCTTTAGGTCTCCTACCTGACGATGCATTTCGAGAACGGCTTTCTTGGCAACCTCTGGGTAATCAGAGGCACCTGAGGAGTATTTGGCTGCTTTATCTGAATCCATATATTTCATATCCGGTTTGTAAATATCCACGATCCCATCCAAGATCTTCAGGATTTCCACTCGCTCATAGCCACTGGTATTATAAAAGAGAGGGAGACGAAGCCCTTTTTTTAGGGCAATTCGAGTCGCATTCAGAATGTTTGGCATCACATGGGTTGGGGTGACTAAGTTGATATTATGGCAGCCCATCTTCTGAAGAGCCAACATCATTTCAGCTAAGTCCTCATCTCGAACCTCCTTCCCCCTTCCCTCATGGGCAATGGGCCAATTCTGGCAAAAGATACACCGAAGATTACAATTAGAAAAGAAAATGGTTCCCGATCCGTTTTTCCCTGTAATCGACATCTCTTCCCCGAAGTGGGGATGATAGCTGAAGATGACAGGATTCATGGGTGCTTGACAGAATCCCTTCTCCCCTTTTCTTCGATTGACCCCACATCGTCTCGGGCAGAGGTGGCAATTCTCAAAAAGGGCATAAGCCTGCTCAATCCTTTGAGCCAACTTCCCCTCCCTTTCTAATTTCTCATAGGCAGGAATCCACTTCTCCCTGCTTTTGGGCTTGGAAAGGAGATCCTTCGGAGTGATCAGAAGATATCCCCCGGAGAGGAGAAAGGCCTTTATAAATTCTCGACGCCCGAGATTCATGATATAAAATTATACCTAATTTTTAAGAATAAAAGAAGGTTTATTCTTTCCTCTCTCCAGGAATTGTTCTCTTAATAGGAGTTGACTCCTAAGGGCTTTCCATTGATAATATAATCAGGGAGTTTTTGAAGTTGTTTCAGGCCGACCTCACAAGAAGGGAGTTTTTAAAATTAGGAGGAAAAACAGTCTGTTTTCTCTCCATCCCATCTCTTTTCAATCTTCCAAAAATCTCGAGAGCTCAGGGAATAAGAAAAAAGGGGTTGATCAAGACAAAACTTTCCCCTTACTATACCCCTTTACCCGGGGGTGAGATCCAATGTGAACTCTGTCCCCATCATTGCCGTGTCTCCAAGGGTCAAAGAGGTTTCTGTCGAGTGAGAGAAAACCGCGATGGGAAATATTATAGCCTTGTCTATGGAAATCCATGCGCCATTCATCCTGATCCCATCGAAAAGAAACCCTTCTTCCATGTGCTTCCCGGGACGATCTCCTTTTCCATTGCCACAGTCGGGTGTAACTTCCAATGCAAGTTCTGTCAGAACTGGGAAATCTCCCAGGCCTCACCGGAGGATGTCTATAATTATGACATCTCCTCTGAAATGATTGTTAAGAGTGCCAAAGAGATAGGATCTCGCTCTGTGGCTTATACCTATGTGGAACCCACCATTTTCTATGAATATATGATCGAGGTCGCCGACCTTTCAAAAAAGGCCGGGCTCCTCAATGTGATGCACTCGAACGGCTTTATCAACCCAACTCCTCTTCGAAATCTCTGTAAGCGATTAGATGCCGCCAATATCGACCTCAAGGGTTTTACTGAAAACTTCTATCGAGAGCTCTGCAGAGGGGAGCTCCAGCCCGTTTTGGAAACTTTGAAGATCCTGAAACAGGAAGGGGTTCACCTGGAGATCACCAATCTCATTATCCCTACAAAGAATGATGATATGTCTTTAATCAAAGAGATGTGCCTCTGGATCAAGAGGGAGTTAGGTTCTGACACACCCGTTCATTTCAGCCGTTTTTATCCTCTCTATAAACTTCGGATGCTCCCTCCCACCCCTGTGTCCACCCTGGAGAAGGCCAGGAGTGTAGCTATGGCCTCGGGTCTGGAATATGTGTATATCGGAAACGTCCCTGGGCATGAGGGAGAGCATACCTTCTGTCCAAAGTGTAAAAAGAGGGTTATTCAACGTACAGGATATATGGTGGGTGAGATTCATCTCAGGAATGGAAAATGCCAATTCTGTGGGAAACCCATTCCTGGAATCTGGTCATGAAATCAATCTCTTTTTCTTGTCCTGTTTGCGGACGAAAGAAAGAATATCGAATAGAAGAATTATTTGAAGGGGCCACCCTCCACTGTCCTTTCTGTCAGTTAACCCTGGTCCTTCATGGACATATGTGGGAGGATGTTCAGAGGGAAATACAGAAAATAAAAGACGAGGATGGATGACCTATCCTTTCTCTCTTAAATATTCATCCACCTCCTTGGCTAACTTCACCTGTTCTTCTTCATCTAATGGGAGCCCCTTCTCCAGGCGGCAGATATAATCATCAATCTCCCGATTCTCTCTTCTTAAAGCAAGAATCTCTTCTGCCTGTGCTTTTCTTTCTCTTTCCAACCAGTCCAAATCCATCCTGAGTTGGAATCGTTGATTAAAAAAGGAAAGGACTATCTTGATGGCTTCTGGATCACTTCGCGAGGCTAAATAGAAGGGAATTTCAGGCCAGAGACTGACCGCTGGAATTCCCCTCTTCTTTGCCACCCAAAGGAGATAGCTGCTGATCGCCGGAGGGCCTTTCCAGGTCATCGGTTCCAGTCCGAATCCCTCCAATCTCTCCTTTAACTCTTTCTGATTATACACCGTAAGGATTCTTCGAGGAGTGGTATGGGCCATCAGGGAGATCGTTCCACTCAGGGTGTAAAGTTCCTGAATCTGAAAATGGCGTTGAGCCACCTCTAACACAGTATTTAAAAATGAATAATGGTCAAATTCTGGTTCATCACTTTTAAAAATTAAAAGGTTAGGCCTTTTCAAAGCCCAGAATTTACTCTCCTGGAATTGAACCAGATCTTCCTTAAATCTTACCCCTCCAAAGGAGAAGAACTTCAAGGGTTCGATCTCGGCCACTTCTTGAGCCTCGAAGGTTTCCATTAAAAAATCGAGCACTCCGCTGGCGAGTTTACCGATATCCTGAGTTTGCCAACCTATGATGAGCGAAGGCTTTTCAAACCCTTGGGATTGATAAATTCTAACTGGGAGTTTCTCCGCCTTCCTCGCTCCCTTTTTTGTATTGTTCATCGATATAGATCTGGGCTTGGATGGTGATGGTTCCGGGTCGGGTCTGGAAAATCGTTTTTCTTTGGTCATACTCCTCCTTCATCTCTTTTGGGAATTTGGCATAGAAACTTTCGACGATCTCCTCAACCTGTCTCTCAGACTCATCCAGGATGTGAAGGTCGATTTCAATTCCTAAGATTTGAGCAAAGACTTCGAGGACGGATCTTGAGGCCTTTGGGTATGGAAAAGCCGCTCCCGAGAGCCAATCCGGAATCTCCCCCATCAGACAGGCTCCCTCCATTCCTCGGGATTTGGCTACCCCCAGGAGCAGTCCATTTAATCCTGTAATGACTCCCTCTCCATCTCGTCTCTCTCCCAGTTCACTCATCACAATCGTATTGGAATATTGTTTGACCTCCTGAAGCACCTCTTTTGAGGTCGCCACTGCACAGACCCTTGGTTTCATTTGATGATGGATTGGAGAGACACAGGCCCCGGAGGTATAAATTCTTCGACAACCGAACTCCGAGGCTACATCCAATACAAGATTTGCCATTTGGTAGGCCTTCTCTCCCCGAGCATACATTCTGCCTCCTTCCGAAGGTTGCTCCTCTCCAATAAAAAACAGCACGTCCTTTTCTCCCACTCGTTGATAAAAGAATTTGCTGGAAGGAAATTCTAAGTCAACCAGAAGGCCCTCCTCAATGACCACTCTTTTTGGATAGAAGAAATGGAGACTCTCAATCTCTCCTAAGGCTTTCGCCCGCAGGATCTCCTTCAGGGTACTGACCGCAATGATCCCAATATTCCCGATTCCAGGCCAACCCACAAACATCATGGGATTTCGAAAATCAGGCCGATGATAGAGTCTTACGGTCATCTTTTTATCCTCTCTTCTATGGAATCGAACAGAAAAAAAAAGCAAATGAGGGTTACCCCGTTGTTTCGCCCCGGCGATAGAATTCAGAGATTTGAGGAATGAGTCTCTTCGCCCTTGAACTTCTCTCGATCTCCCCGATCTTGCTTAGATATTGGCTGATCGCTTCAAGAAAGACTTGAACGGTAGCGGGAGGGCAATGAAGTTTGACAGGAGGGATCTCCCCGAGCTCCCCTTCAATCATTTCAATGAGTCTTTGAATCACCTCGGGATCACTTCCCTCAAAAAGCTCATCAATCTTTTTTCCCTTAATCTTCTCAGTGAATACCGAAGCAGAAGCAATGGTGACTGCACAGCCGAAGGATAAGAATTTGGCATCTTCAATCACCCCATTATGAATCCTCAGGTAGAGATGGGTGGTATCTCCACATACCGGATTTTCAATGCTTCCCATTCCCTCAGGGTTCTCCATCTCTCCCACATTGAGCGGATTTCGGAAATGCTGTTTAATTTGATCTGATAGCTCTAACATCCTTCGCCCTTTCTTCTCTCATTTTAGAAGACTCCGATAAAAAACTCAAGGGGATGAGAACCTTTCATTCAAATTTTTTGAATTTGATCTGCTCTTTTATGGATTCATTATCTCTTAATAACTTTTCATTGTGCTCCTGAGCAAATTGGAGAAGCTCTTCCTGTTGGATTTCAAAAGATTGACAATCCAAGGGGATTTTCTCTTCCGGGTCATTTTTTAAATCGAAGGCCCAGCATCGATTCTTTTTTGCCGAATATTGAACCTTGATGAGATCCTGATTTAATGACGAAAGAGTCCCCTCATGGCCATAGAAAAAGAGGTATTTTCGATGGAGTCGATTCTGAAATAACGATTCCCCATCGAAAAGAGATGGATCGTAAGGAATCTTCAGGGCGTCCAAAAGAGTGGGCAAGAGGTCAACATGGCTGGTCGGAAATTCTATCTCCCTTGATGGAAATAGAGCGGGCTGATAGAAAAAAGCGGGAGTCTCCAGGTTCTCATTATAACTATACCGATAATGCATAAAGTTATCAGGATGATGTTGACCGAAGGCCTGGCCATGATCTCCCAGGACCACCAGGATCGTTCGTTCCAACAAACCTGTTTCTTTTAAAACCCCAACTATCTTCCTCAAAAGATGGTCTAACAAGTAAAGATTGTTATAATATCGACTGATCATTTTTCCATCCAAACCTCTGATTCTGAATTTCTCACCATAGTCAAAGTAAGGAAGATGGGCTACGAAACTGATGTAAATCCCTAAAAAAGGTTCCCTCCCCTTCTTTACCCTTTGGGTGAAAAAGTCAAAGGTCTCCAGTTCATCTCTCCCGAGATAACGTCCCAAGGTATGCTTCTCTTCTCTTATCTTGAAATGGAGATTCCCAAAATGATGGATCTCTTTGAGACCATTATTCTTTACAAAAGGCTCTGGGAAATACCATGGGACCGGGGAAGGAGTCACCAGGAAGGAATCATATCCCTTTCCCAAAAATATTTGAAGGGAGGGGATGGATGCATCGGGTCGCGTTCCAAAGTGGTTTTGGCGAAAAAAATCGTACCGGCCGCTAAGGATAGAGAAGATGGCCTTTGGACTAATATTCGAAGTTGTAAAATGCCTTTTCAGGTACCACCCTTCTTTGGTGAGTTGATATAAAAAAGGCATGGGTATCGGTTTTCCATCCTGATGATCAAACATATATCGGGTTCCAACAGATTCCATAATAAAAAGAAGGATATTCCAAGGACGTTCTTTTTTAGGTGGGATGAGTTGGATAGGCTCGAATGAATTTCCGGGTCGGCTCTCATGAATCACTAAATTTGTTTTTTTTTCTATCCCCCCTTCGATTCTTCTTGTCAGAAAGGAGGTTTGAATTTTATCTCGAACTACATCAGAGAGAAGGAAAATTACGGGATTGTATCGGATCTCTAATGGGAGCATGGATTTTTGAGGGGTGAATAAAAACATGGGTAAGGAAACCACGAAACAAAGCAACATCCCTCCCAGTGAGATTCTGGCCACCCATCTCCAAACCGAGGAAGAAAGGAGTAAAAGGATCCAAAATATAAAAAAAGGAATCGTCAAGAAGGGAAGATCTTTAAATTGAATAAATGTGAAAAGATCTACGAAAGAAAGATTTAAGAAGGCCTCTTTAAGAGTCCAGGCGGTGAGGCCCGTTTGAGCATCAAAAAGTAATCGTAGGTGAGCCCCGTGGGTGAGAAGAAAACAGAGAAGAAGAGAGTGAATTAAGATGAGCCCCGAGCTTAGGCCGATCCATTTTCCCTTCCCTTTGGAAACTCTCCTCCAAAGGAAAGAGGCCCCCCATGAAAGAAAGAAACCAAAGGGAATCAGGAGCATATCGTAAAAAAGGAGAAAAAGGACAAATCGAAAAGGGTTGATGCAGGGATGATAATCAAAGGGCTTGATGGGACTCTTGAAAAGTCCAAAGGTCAGTTGGAGGCGATAGGTGAAAGCAATCGTTAAGATCGAGAGGGAGAAAATCAACGGAACTCTTTTTGGAGAGAACATGAAAAGGCCTCAAATACGAGCTTATTCTATTAGGTTCTATGGATTTTGAATTCCTTTACATCGATCCGGTGCTTTTGAATGAGGTTTTGAAGCTGCCTCCGATCCATCCTTACATCGATAGCCGTTTTTGACACATTCCCGCGGTTTCTCATCAAAGCTTCTCTCAAGAAGGCCCGTTCGATCTCCTCTTCTGCCCTCTTTTTTAGATACCTTTTCATCCTCTTCAATTCTTCGTAATCCTTTGGAATGGTCGCCAGCCCCTCCACTCTTTCCCCCCGGACCTCCGGAGGAAGGTCTCCTAATTCAATCCGATTGGAACGGGCTAAGAGAATGGCTCGAAGAATGCAGTTTTCAAGTTCTCGGACATTTCCAGGCCAACTATACTGTTCCAGGGCCTTGAGGGCCTTTTCAGAAATCTCCATCGACCTCCCTTTTGCCTCTTTTCGATACTTCTCAAGAAAGTGAGAGACTAAAAGGGGGATATCCTTCTTCCGTTCTCTGAGCGGAGGGAGTTTAAAGGAAATCACGTTCAATCGATAGAAGAGATCCTCACGAAACTCTCCCACCTCGACCAAGCTTTTTAAATCTCGGTTAGTAGCTGTAATGACTCGGACATCCACCTCAATCTCTTCTGTTCCCCCTACTCTCATAAACCGATAACCTTCAATCGCTCTCAGAATCTTGACTTGAAGCTCCTTAGGCATCTCCCCGATTTCATCTAAAAAGAGGGTCCCCTGATGAGCCAGTTCGAAACTCCCAATCTTTCTTCGGCTCGCACCTGTGAAGGCTCCTTTTTCATGCCCAAAGAGTTCACTTTCGAGGAGCTCTTTGGGAATGGCCGAACAATTGATGGGAATAAAGGGAGATCCTGCCCTCTGACTGTTCAAATGGATGGCTCGAGCGACCAACTCTTTACCCGTCCCGCTTTCTCCTTCCAGAAGAATGGTCGCTTTACTGTCAGCGACCTGGCGGACCATCCCCAAAATCTCTAACATCTTTGGATCCTGAGTGATAATGTTATCCACCCCATAGAGAGATTTGATCTCTTCTTTGAGATGACGAATCTCACTAAGAAGAGTGGTCTCACGGAGAGCCCTCTCGATGACCAACTCCACCTCTTCCATTTTGATGGGTTTAAGGAGATAATCAAAAGCGCCCTCCTTCATGGCATGAACCGCAGATTCAACCGTTCCATAGGCCGTAAACAGAACCACCGGGAGTTCTGGTCGAATCTGTTTGGCCTCCCTGAGAAGGGTTATCCCATCGACCTGGGGCATCCTTAAATCCGTGAGCAATAGATGGATCTCCTTCTCTTCATCCTTTATCATCCGAAGGGCTTCTTCTCCGTCTTTCGCCATCAGGAGATGATATTGATCCTGGAGGTTCACCTCCAAGATTCGTCTCATCCTCTCTTCATCTTCTGCGATGAGAATGGTCTTCTTCATTTCTTTGAGTCTCTCTTATGGGAAGGCGAATGGTGAAGGTGGTTCCACCTTTCTCTCCATCCTCCACTTCGATCCCTCCTCCATGCTCGCTAATAATTCGCTGGGCGATGGCCAATCCTAAACCAGTTCCTCTTTCTTTAGTCGTAAAGAAAGGATCAAAAATTCTTCCTCGAATCTCCTTTGGAATCCCTTTTCCCGTATCGCTGAATTGAATGAGTACTCTTCCCTGACCATTGTCCCGAATTTTGACTTTAAGGATCCCTCCATCGGGCATCGCCTCCAGAGCATTAACTCCAATATTCATAAAGGCTTGTCTCATCTGTTCCGGATCCACCTTTAAAAAGAGAGGATCCTTTGGAACCTCGGTTTTAACCTCTATCCCCAAGCGATGGGCCTGAGGGGAAAGCAGAAGCAGGGTCTTCTCCAAAACCTCTCGAAGATCCACAAGCTCCCATCTGGTCTCCTTGGGCCGGGCAAGGTCTAAAAAGTTATTGATCAATTGGTTGATTCTCTGGGACTCTTCCAGAATATAATCGGTCATTTCCATTTGAATCTTTTCATCTTTATATTTCCGAAGGGTCTCGGCTGAGGCCGTGATGATCCCCAATGGATTCCGGATCTCATGGGCAATTCCTGAGGCTAGCTCCCCAATCGCCACCATCTTTTCAGCCTGCATAATCTGTCGATCTTTTAAACTCATGTCGCGATAAATAAGAGCCCTTGAAATTCCAAGGGAGATCTGATTGGAAAATGCCTCCAAAAGTTCTAACTCTTCGATGGTATAGTCCTTTTGGGTCTTCTTTTCCCCTAAAAGAAGGAATCCCTGGATTTTCTCTCTCAAAAAGAGAGGGACCCCCACAACCCATCCTCTTTCGATCAATTCCTGGATCTCTTCGATCTTCCCTTCTTTCTCATGAAGATGTCTTAGGTCAACGGCCCTTTTATGAGAGGCTAAAAGAGTCACTAAAGGACTTTCGAAGGAAAATCTTTTCTCCCTTTCCTTAGCCTCCTCATGAATTGGCGTAAACTCTCCTCTCTCATTTAGAAGATAGAAATGAACTTCATCCAGATGGAAGGCCTCCCGGATGGTCTCACAGGTGACTCGGACAATCTCCTTAAGGTCTAATAGCTCGGTAAGAAGACGGCCAAATTCAGCCAGCTTCGTTCGAAATCTTATCCTATCCATGTAGAAAAAATGGTCGATCCAATCGGCCACCCTTCTCTGGACGGGACGGAAGATAAAGACCAAGAGGAGGATGAGAGCGGATTCAACAAAGAGGGATTTTCCATAGGCCTTATGAGAGATCGTCTCCCCAATGTTTTTAATGATAAGAATATAGATGGCCAATACAAACCCTGAGACAGCTGAGTAAAGGAGACCTCCCCGAATGAGGAGATGGATATCCAACAGCCTATATTTAATGA
The DNA here is from genome assembly GCA_041082155.1 of Thermodesulfobacteriota bacterium. Lineage (GTDB taxonomy): Bacteria > Desulfobacterota > BSN033 > BSN033 > UBA1163 > CALIBK01. Next base: position 15,424 of record JBDOIB010000407.1, read on the forward strand.
GGGCAATGGCAAAGAAGAGGCTCACCAAAATGGAATAAAGGCTTGCCAAGAAAAAGAGAGGCCAGCCCAATTTTAAAAAATAATTGGTGAGGTTAATAGTCGTTCCTGCCAGGGCCATGGAAAGGATTCCGAAGATAAGATATTTGATTTGGAGACGATACTGTGGAATTCGAGTGGAGCGGAAGGAGTGAATCAAATTTCTGATCCCCCAATAGATACAAATGGCTGAAAAGAGGGTGGTTAATCCAAGAAACACTAAAAAGACCAAAGGCTCCTCAAAACGTAACCCATAATAGAAGACATCCCGCAATTCTTTAAATCTCTCGATATCGATCCGAAACGTCAGGAAAAAGGTGATTAAAAGGCTCATTGGAATGAGGAAAAGGAGCCCACGCCTCCACCCCTTTCGCCACTCCGTTTCCCGTGGAAAAGGAAACACGAAAGAGAACTGCAAAAAAAAGAATGGAGCCAGGGTCAAACCCACAAAGATGATTTTTACTCCAAAAATGGCATAGGAGGGCTGGGTGCTATTGATCATAATGAGTTCGCCCAAATTCCAGGTGGCAAACGAAAGGACAAAACCAGCGAAGAGACGGTGGGTAATGGCCTTTGGTCTGCTGGAAAGAACGATCAGACATAAGGTGAAGTTCATGGCAAAGGCCAGAGCAGCGGGAAGGGCTAAAATATTCACACAAAACTCTCTTTTAAAGTTTTAAATTTTTTTATATTATGATGATAAACAAAACAACTCCAAAGGTCAATCTTTGACCTCTTTTAACTTGTTCCAGTCAAATAATATATGATAAAATTATATTAATTTTTATTCAGAATCCCAATGAAAAGAGCCGTCAAAAAAAGAATCAAACATTGGATCGGAGATCTTCTCCTCAACGGGCTTCTCACCCTGATGACGATTCTTCTATTCCCGTTGAAACCAAAAAATTTAGCCATCCTTTCTAAAATTTTAGGTATTTTTTCTTTTCTTTTGTTGAAGAATTATCGCCAGAGGGTCCTAAATCATCTCACTCTGGTTTTTGGGCCAGGGAAGGATAAAAAAAAGAGAACGAATCTAGCCCGAGAGATCTTCATTCAATTTGCCCTTACTCCCTTAGAGACCGTATATGCCTATTCTCATTCCTTCGATCAGTTTCTCCGAAAAATAAAGATTCAGGGGAAGGAATACCTTGACCAGGCCCTTTTACAGGGGAAAGGGGTCATCGCCTTAGGGGCTCATCTTGGATCGTTTACCCTGGTTGGAGCAAGACTCTCCCTTGAACATTACCGATTCAATATCATGATTAACGAAGGAAATTATCCCAGACTCTGGAGAAGATTGGGTAAGTACCAGAAACGAATGGGTCAGAATCCCTTTCCTGCTAAACCCCTGTCGACCTCTCTCAAGAAATCTTTAAATGCCCTTCACCGGAATGAAATCCTTTATCTAATTGCAGATGAACAACAACGGAACAGCGGAATTCCAGTCCATTTCTTTAATCACCTCGCCTATACCCCCATAGGCCCTGCCCTCCTTTCCCTGAAGACAGGTGCCCCAATCTTACCTATGTTTATTTTGAGAAGAGAGAGACTCCCCCATACGCTCTTCATCGGGCCACCCGTGGAAATAGAGAGGACGGGCGAAATGAAAAAAGATATTGAAAACCTTACGATCGCCTTTACAAAATTGATTGAAGAAAGGATCAGAGAAGTCCCAACCCAATGGCCCTGGCTCAATCGTCGATGGAAACTCCCACCATAACACCCAACTTGACAGAAAAAGCGATGAAGGATAAGATTTCGATTCGATGGAAGAAACGATTCTAAAACGGTTCCAAGAAAGTGGAGAAGTAAAGACTCAGTTTATTGAGAAGAGTCTTCCAACATTAATCGAAGCCATCCACTGGATTGTCCATTGTGTTGAATCAGGAAATAAGCTATTCTTTTTTGGAAATGGCGGAAGTGCCGCGGATGCTCAACATCTGGCAGCCGAATTTGTGAATCGATATCTTCTGAATCGCCCTGCCCTCCCTGCGATTGCCCTCACCACGGACACCTCCATCCTCACCAGTATCTCCAATGATACCGATTTTTCTGAGGTCTTCTCACGACAGCTCTTAGCCCTTGGAAGAAAAGGAGACATCGCCATCGGGATTACGACCAGCGGAAATTCGCCCAATATTCTTAAGGCATTTGAAGCAGCGAAGAGGATAGGAATGAAAACCATCGCTCTGGCCGGAAAGGATGGAGGAAGGGTAGCAAAGGTCGCTGATCTCTCTCTCATTGTACCTTCTCATAGTACTCCTCGGATTCAGGAAACCCATATCCTCATCGGACATATTATCTGTGAAATGGTCGAAACCTTACTCTTCTCGAGGAATTCCATACACTCTTCACCGGGAAGCGAAGAGTCTCATAGATGCGATGAAAAGAAAGATTAAACGACTGGATCTCCATCGGATCGCCTATACCTCCCTCTATCAGAAAAAACACAAAGTCAAGAAACATCTATTTGCAAAGGTTTGGCAAGAGGGAGGAACTTTGAGCGAATTTTTAGAATCCCTGCCCCGCCTATTAGCCGGAGAGAGGTTTCTTGAGATAGTGAATAGGATCTCCAGGGCCGTGATCCAAAATCGAATGGTCCTTCTTGGGATGGGAGCCCATCCTATCAAAGTGGGTCTTAATCCCGTTCTGATTGACTGGATGGAACGAGGGATATTAAAAGGGATCGGAATGAATGGCGCCTGTCTGGTTCATGATGTGGAGATGGCCATGGTCGGTCATACTTCCGAAGAGGTGGAGGAAGAGCTCTCCAGAGGAACCTTCGGAATGGTAAAAGAGACACATGAATGGATCAATCAGGCCATCTCTGAAGGTGTAAAAAAGGGATTAGGGATCGGGGAGTCGGTGGGCCAAAAGCTCCTTTCTGAAAAATTTCCATATAAGCATCTTTCTCTGCTGGCTGCAGGCGAACGGCTGGGAATTCCGATGACGGTGCATATTGCTCTCGGCACCGACATTTATCACACAGGCCCTTCAGCCGATGGAGCCTCTATGGGAGAAGGAAGCCTAAAGGACTTTCAAACCTTTGCTTCCTTAGTCTCGCGATTGGAACGAGGGGTCTATATTAATCTTGGCTCCGCGGTGATCCTCCCGGAAGTCTTCCTAAAGGCCCTTTCTTTGGCAAGAAACTTAGGGCACCCATTGAAGCATATCACCACAGTGAATATGGATTTTATTGATCACTATCGACCTTCGATGAATGTGGTCAAAAGACCCACCCTTATGGGTGGGAAAGGCTATACCCTGATCGGTCACCATGAATTGATGGTTCCTCTTCTCGGAGCTTCGGTGATTGAAAGATTAGCCTTGCTGAAAAAGGCGAAACCGTCATGAGTTCTATCAATAACTTGAAAAGAAAGGAGTGGATAGGAGATGAAACTGGAATGCCATATTGAGAAAAACAAAGCTCGATGTACCTGCACTTATGAACCCTGCGATCGAAAGGGAAGATGTTGCGAGTGTATTGCCTATCACTGGAAGATGAAACAGCTTCCTGGTTGTTTCTTCTCCCCCGAAGGTGAAAGGACCTACGATCGTTCCATCCGAAGATTTATTGAAGAAAACAGGTAAATCCTAGACCTCTGATGAAACGAAGGGGATCGATAAAGAGCAATGGAAATCAAATTTGAACGTTATCATCTTCAATCGGAACTTCTTTCACCTCTTCATGAATTCAAACGGATCTCTGTTCCCACAGAGATCCGAGTGGATCCTCTAACCAAACGGAGAAGTCGAATCATTACCTGGAGCCTTCCTCCCACAGAAAAATTTGACTTTACCGAAATGGCCAACGCCTCCAAGGGTTGTGTCTTCTGTCCCGAGAATGTCTTTCTCAAAACCCCCAAATTTATAGAAGAAGTTGTTCCTGAAGGAAGGATCCGGAGAGGAAAGGCTGTAGGGTTTCCTAATCTTTTTCCTGCAGGAGCATCCGGTAGTGTAGTGGTTCTCTGCGAGGAGCATTTTCTCAATCTGAATCAATTTTCCCCCCAGATTTATGAAGAAGGCCTATCGGTGTCCATTGAGATCGTTCGAAGAATGACACGGTTTGATCCCGATCTTCGCTATTGGCAGATCAGCCAAAATTTTCTCCTTCCAGGGGGGAGTAGTATTCTTCACCCTCACCTTCAGGTAATTGGAGATCCCATTCCTACCAACGAGATGGAGTGGCTCATAAATGCTTCTGCCTCCTATAAAGAGAGGAACAGAACGATCTACTGGAAGGATCTGGTCGAAACAGAAAAAAAGCTTGGAGAAAGGTTCATCGCCACCTGCGGGAAGATTCACTGGTTTGTCTCATTTGCACCGATTGGATTTAATGAAGTCTGTGCCTGGGTTGAGAATTCTTCTTCTCTTCTCGCACTAAGCGAGGAAGAAATTACCCTCCTCGCCAGGGGGATCGTCTCTACCTTAAAATATTATGATTCCAAATCCCTTAATAGCTTCAATTTGGCTCTCTATGCTATTTTGGATGAAACCTCTCCCCTCCTTCTTCTCCGAATTATTTCACGAACTCCATTCCAGCCCTTCTATTTGAACGATTGTACCTCTTTTGAAGTCCTCCAGTCGGAGCTTACCTTCAATATCTATCCTGAGGAACTCTGCCGTGAAATCCGACCCTACTTCATCTAATCGGATAGCTGCAATTGATATTGGAACCAATACGATTCTTCTTCTCGCCTCCGAGTTTGATGGGAAAAACCTTAAACCCATCCTGGAAAAGGAAAGGATTGTCCGATTAGGGGAAGGGCTTCATCCCCATGAAATCCTTTTGAAGGAAGCGATGGAAAGAGCCATGGAAGTCTTGAAGGAGTATCTTTTAGACTGTCAAAGCCTCGGGATTCAAAAAATCTTTGCGGTGGGGACAAGTGCCCTGAGGGAAGCAAAAAATGCCAGTGAATTTCTTAGAAAGGTCAGGGAAAACTTAAATCTCTCAATTGAGATCATCTCTGGGGAAGAAGAGGCTTATCTTTCCTATTTAGCTGTATCAAAGGATCTCGATGAGGGATCAAAAAAGATCCTTGTGGTGGATATAGGAGGGGGAAGCACTGAACTCATTCTGGGTATTGGGGAAAAAATCCTCCACTGGGTGAGTCTCCCTATGGGGTCTGTTCGTTTCACAGAACAGTTTCTTCACTCCGATCCCGCCGAGCCAGAGGAGTTGAAAGAGATGGAAAAGGAGATTGACCAAACTCTCAAAGGGGCATCGTCCTTTCAAACCCCGGAGATCGTGGTTGGAGTTGGAGGAACCGCAACCACTTTGGTCCAGGTGGAGATGGGACTTTCTGAATTTAACCCTAAAAAAATTCACCATTTCAAGTTAACTAAAGAAGCCATCAGAAGGCAGATTCTTCTTTATCAATCAAAAACCCGAAAGGAACGAAAAACGATCCGGGGACTTCATCCTCTGCGGGCAGATGTCATCCTTGCTGGGGCCTCAATCTTATACCAAATCATGAAAAAGATGAATTGTGATGAGATTATAGTGAGTTGTCAGGGCCTCCGATATGGTTTATTATATAAAAAACTTCCTTTGTAATCCGTGACTCTTTTTTCTCATCCCTGCTTATAAAAAGCCACTTTCAAAGAAAGAATATTAAAAAATTCTAAGTAAATACAATAAATTACATTAAAATAAATTTTTTATCCCCCTTCCTCTCCCCTATAACAGTTAAACTGATAAATATTGAATTAAAAATACAATTATGTTAATTTGAACTTAATTGGATTGGGGGGAAAATCGCTTGAATTCATTCTATAAAAACCTCCTTTTCTGGACCATTATTATTATTATCATGATTCTACTGTTTAATTTTTTCAGTAGACCTCGCCCCACCATTGCTGAAAGAAACTACTCGGACTTTATCTCTGCCGTTGAAAATAACCAAGTCTTAGAAGTAGAGACCAAGGGAAGAAGCATTACATGGAAGGATACCCATGGGAAGAGATTCAGAACCTATGCCCCTGAAGACCCTGAAATGATTAAAATTATTAGAGAAAAGAAAATAGTGATTCATGCCAAAAAGGAAGAGGATTCCCCTTTATGGCAAAATATTCTCATTCAATGGTTCCCAATGATCATTCTCATAGGAGTTTGGCTCTTCTTCATGAGACAGGTTCAAATCGGAGGGGGAAAAGCGCTCTCTTTCGGAAAGAGTAGAGCCAAGATTTTAACAAAAGATCAGTCCAAAGTCACCTTTGGTAATGTCGCTGGGGTGGAAGAGGCGAAGGAAGAGGTTCAGGAAATCATCGAGTTTCTTAGGGATCCCAAAAAATTCACCAAACTTGGAGGACGTATCCCCAAGGGGATCCTCCTGATTGGGGCTCCTGGAACTGGAAAAACACTTCTTGCAAAGGCTATAGCCGGAGAGGCGGACGTTCCATTTTTCAGTATCAGTGGATCGGACTTTGTCGAAATGTTCGTAGGAGTAGGTGCTTCTCGAGTTCGTGATCTTTTCCTTCAGGGAAAGAGAAATGCCCCCTGCATCATCTTTATCGATGAGATTGACGCAGTGGGAAGACACCGTGGAGCAGGCCTGGGTGGAGGGCACGATGAACGAGAGCAAACCCTTAATCAGCTTTTAGTTGAGATGGATGGTTTTGAATCGAACGAAGGGGTCATCTTAATCGCTGCCACCAACCGTCCCGATGTTTTAGATCCAGCCCTTCTCAGACCGGGGCGCTTCGATCGGCAGATTGTCATTCCCATTCCTGATGTCAAGGGACGAGAAGAGATCTTGAAGGTTCATACTAAAAAAACCCCCCTTGCTGATGATGTAGATCTCTCCCTCCTGGCTCGAGGGACCCCTGGTTTTACCGGTGCTGATTTAGAAAATATGGTAAACGAGGCAGCCCTTTTAGCCGCTCGATTGGGGAAAGACCGAATCGATATGTCTGATTTTGAGCAAGCGAAGGATAAGGTTTTAATGGGAGTGGAAAGAAAATCGATGATCATTCCTTATGAAGAAAGAAGGATTACAGCCTATCATGAAGCCGGGCATACCCTCGTGGCGAAAATGATTCCTGGAACAGACCCCATTCATAAAGTGACCATCATCCCTCGTGGAAGGGCCCTCGGAATTACCCAGCAACTTCCCCTCGATGAAAAACATACCTATCCTAAAGATTATTTAATGAACAATATCGCCGTGATGATGGGAGGAAGGGTTGCTGAAGAACTCGTCCTTCACCTGCAGACCACAGGGGCAGGCAATGACATTGAGCGATCTACAGAACTGGCAAGGAAGATGGTCTGCGAATGGGGAATGAGTGAGAAACTCGGGCCCTTGACATTCGGAAAAAAGGAGGAGGAGATCTTTTTGGGAAGAGAATTTGCAAGGCACCGAGACTATAGTGAAGAGACGGCACGCCTCATCGATAGCGAGGTGAGATCGATTGTCAATCAAGGTTATGAAAAGGCGAAAGAGATCATTCAGCAGAATATGGAAATCCTTCACCGATTGGCAAATACGCTCCTTGAGAAAGAGGTTCTGGACGGACGTCAAATCGATCAAATTATTCGCGGCGAAGCCATCTAAACCCTCTGAAAATTCGAGCCAAAGAAGGTTCTATGGATCTGATTCGATGCTTGCCCATCCACGATATTCATGAAGCAGCTTTCTGGATGGAAAAAGTTGGAGTTGACCCAACGGGGATTGAATTGATGAAGGGAAAAGCCCTTCATCTGAATCTAAAGGTCGAAGGCATTCCCCCTAAATGGGCTAACCTGCTCAAACAGGAAATGCTTTCTCTGGATGGAGACGCTGCTCTGGACCGAAGAACACTCGATTGCAGTGTTTCGAAAACAGATGTTCTGCTCATGGGAACTCAGAAGCAGTTTGAACGATTGGTGCATAAATTAGAGTCCTATCCTTTTCTCCAATCCCTTGGACGCTCTTTAGCCGAAACCCTTAAAAATCTCTCTAAAACTCAATTTACCTTAAGGTGTCGAAAAAAAACTTTCCATTTAGGAAAAAGAACTCTCCTGATGGGAGTATTAAATGTAACTCCTGACTCGTTTTCGGATGGAGGTCTTTTTTTGGATCCATCCAGAGCCATTGAACACGGATTAAAAATGGCAGAGGAAGGTGCGGATCTGATTGACATTGGAGGCGAATCCACTCGACCTGGCTCAAAGCCCCTTAGCGCGGAAGAGGAGCTTCGGAGAGTCATTCCCGTGATTGAATCTTTATCCAAAAGATTAGATATTCCGATCTCCATCGATACCTATAAATCAAAGGTGGCTCAGGCAGCTATTGATGCGGGGGCTGAGATGATCAATGATATCAGTGGCCTCCATTTTGACCCAGAACTTGCAAGGGTAGCCTCCAAGGAGGACGTTCCCATCATATTGATGCATATTCGTGGGACTCCTGAAACGATGCAGAGAGACGTTCACTACGAATCCCTTTTTTCGGAGATCCTCCGATACCTTCGTGAAGGGATTGAACAAGCTGAGGCTTCGGGGGTAGATCCAGAGAAGATTATCATTGATCCCGGGATTGGTTTTGGTAAGACTTTGGAACACAATCTTCTCTTGATTAAAAACCTTTCTGAATTTCGAATTCTTGGAAAACCCATTCTCCTTGGAACCTCCCGAAAGAGTTTTATCGGAAAGATTCTCAATGCAGAACCTCAGGATAGGCTTGAGGGGACCCTTGCAAGTACCGTTGTGGGAATCCTTCGTGGAGCCCATATTGTTCGATGCCATGATGTGGCTCAGGCCAGAAAGGCCATTGCGGTGGCCGATGCGATTCGTCTTGTGAGTGATCAAGGTTAAAAGGTAAGCCGAGCGCTACCCTCAGAGGCACAAAATGGAAAGGAAGTTGTTTGGAACAGATGGAATTCGAGGGATCGCCAATACCGAACCCATGACCGGGGAGATAGCGATGCGATTGGGGAGAGCCATCGCTTTTCTATTTAAAAAGGCGAAGGGCCAACATCGAATCGTGGTGGGGAAGGATACCCGACTCTCCGGATACATGTTAGAGACCGCTCTCGCCTCAGGGATCTGTTCCATGGGAGCGGATGTCTGGTTGGTTGGGCCATTGCCCACCCCCGGGATTGCGTTCATCACCACAAGTATGAGGGCTAACGCAGGAGTAGTGATCTCTGCTTCCCATAATCCGTATTATGATAATGGAATTAAAATCTTCTCGAGAGAGGGTTTTAAACTCCCGGACGAGCTGGAAGCCCAGATCGAAGAGCTCGTTCTTTCGGACCATCTCCAATCTTTGAGACCCACCGCCAATGAAGTGGGAAAGGCCCATCGAATCGACGATGCCGTTGGACGTTACGTGGTCTTCTTAAAAAATACTTTTCCAAAGGACCTCACCCTCGATGGACTCCGGATTGCCCTGGATTGTGCCAATGGGGCTGCCTATCGAGTGGCTCCCACCGTGTTTGAAGAATTAGGGGCAGAGGTGATTCCCATTGGCATTGAGCCCAATGGAGAGAATATTAATGCCCAATGTGGAGCCCTTTATCCTGAGGCCGTCTCGAGGCTTGTTATTGAAAAGAATGCTGACCTTGGAATCTCTCTGGACGGGGATGCAGATCGGATTATCTTTGTGGATCGTTATGGGAAACAAGTTGATGGAGATAAGATCCTGGCCATTTGTGGTCTTCAGATGCTCAAAGAAGGACGGCTCAAAAAGGGGACGGTAGTGACTACAGTGATGAGCAATCTGGGTTTAGATCTTGCTCTAAAAAAGGCGGGGGGAAGGGTGATTCGAACACAGGTGGGAGACCGTTATGTGGTGGAGGAGATGCTTCGAGGAAACTATAACCTGGGAGGAGAACCTTCAGGCCATACTATCTTTTTGGACTATAATACGACATGTGACGGAATTTTAACGGCTCTTCAAACCCTCGCCATTATGAAAAGAGAGGAAAAAGACCTGGATGAACTGGCAAGGGTCATGGAATCTCTTCCTCAGGTGCTCTACAATGTTCGGGTCAAAGAGAAAAAAAATCTCGCAGACCTACCGGAAATAAATAAGAAGATACTGGAGATTGAAAAATCGTTAGGGGAATCCGGGAGACTCTTGATCCGTTATTCCGGAACCGAACCCTTACTCAGAATCATGCTGGAAGGAGAGAATGAGGAAAAGCTTCATAAATATGCTCAGGAGATTGTGGAGATTGCCCAAAGGTATCTTCAATGAAGATTAGGGAGGGATTATGGCAAGATTAGGGGTCAATATCGATCATGTCGCTACCCTAAGACAGGCTCGAGGGGTTCAATATCCCGATCCCATTGCGGCGGCTGTCCTCGTGGAATTAGCGGGTGCAGATGGCATCGTCTGCCACCTAAGGGAAGACCGTCGTCATATTCAAGATCGCGATCTCCATTTGCTTCGGAAGACCATTCAAACCCAGTTGAATTTGGAGATGGCGGCCACAGAAGAGATGATCCGAATTGCTCTCCATACCAAACCTGATATCGTAACCCTTGTTCCCGAAAGAAGAGAAGAGTTAACTACAGAAGGAGGACTCGATGTCCTAAAAAACCATCGACCCCTTAAGAAGGCCATCCAACGCCTCCAAAGAGGCGGGATCTCTGTAAGCCTCTTTGTGGACCCCGATAAAGATCAGATTAGGGCTGCGGAAGAGGTGGGAGCCAATGCCATAGAAATCCATACGGGCCATTATTGCAATGCTCAAACCCATGCCCTTCAGGATGAGGAGTTAAAGAGAATTCTTGATGCGGTGGCCGAAGCCTCCCACCGGAACCTTCGAATAGCCGCAGGTCATGGCCTCAATTATGTAAATGTGAAGCGGATTGCTGAGATTAAAGAGATCGAAGAACTCAACATTGGCCACAGTATCATTGCTCGGGCCGTCCTGGTGGGTTTGGATCGAGCCGTTAGGGAGATGCTCGCCCTGATTAAATAATCAGATGATTAAAGGAAGTGGTATCGACATTGTCAATATCGATAGAATTGAACGGATGAGGGCTCGTTGGGGAAAGGTTTTTTTAAATCGGGTATACACAGAGAATGAAATCTCTTGGTGCGAGCGAATGCACCGTCCTTCTGAATGTTTTGCCGTAAGATTCGCAGCGAAAGAAGCCTTTTTGAAGGCCATAGGGTTAGGTTTACGGAACGGGATTCGTTGGAGGGATATCGAAGTGGAAAATGACTCGATGGGGAGGCCATTTCTTTCACTCCATCGAAAGGCGAAGGAAATCCTGGACACCTTTGGGATCGAAAGAACATTTCTTACCCTTTCCCACGACTATCCTTATGCCGTGGCCCATGTGCTGTTAGAGGGGGAACAATGAAGGTCACCACTGCGGAACAAATGCAAGAGTTAGATCGAAAGGCCATCGAAATTTATCGAATCCCGGGGATCGTCCTGATGGAGAATGCTGGCAGGGGAGCCGCAGAAGAGATTCTAAAGGCCTTCCCTGAGATGAAGAAAAAAAGAGTCGCCATCATTTCAGGAAAAGGTAACAATGGAGGGGATGGGTTTGTCATTGCCCGATATCTGATGAACCGAGGAGTTTCGGTGAGGGTCTTTCTCCTCACTGAACCTAAGGCCTTACGGGGGGATGCAGAAACCAACTACTTCATCTTCCACCGGATGAAAGGAGAGGTGATCCCCGTTCCTTCCTCCAAGGAGTATCAAAAGGCAAAAAAAGAGATCGAAAAGGCAGATCTGTTGGTCGATGCCATTTTTGGAACGGGTCTGGATGCTGAAGTCAGGGGGTATTATCGTGAGGTGATTGATCACCTGAATACTCTTCAAAAACCTATCGTGGCGGTGGATATCCCTTCAGGATTGAGCGCAGATACTGGAAAGCCTCTTGGTACCGCCATTCGTGCCACCCTCACCCTGACCTTTGGCCTTCCTAAAATCGGTCTTCTCATTTCTCCCGGAGTCGAATATGTGGGTACGTTGAAGGTGATTGACATTGGATTCCCTAATCGTCTGATAGAAGAGGAACAGATTCAAACCTACCTCATTGAAAAAGAGGAAATTTATAAATGGCTCTCCATTCCAAGACGGTTGGATACTCATAAAGGCGATTATGGTCATCTCTTGGTGATCGCAGGATCTGTAGGAAAGACAGGAGCTGCGGCAATGGCCTGTGAAGCTGCGTTACGAATGGGGGCAGGGTTGGTCACCTTAGCGATCCCAAAGAGTTTAAATCCAATTATGGAGATGAAATTGACTGAGGTGATGACCGAACCCCTTCCTGAAACTCAGAAGCAGACGCTGAGCCTAAAGGCCTTTTCCCCTCTTCTTCGGCTTTGTGAAAACAAGAAGGCCGTTCTCATAGGGCCAGGAATTGGAACTCACCCGGAAACCCAAACCCTTATCCTTAAATTAATAAAAACACTCAATCTTCCTATGATCTTGGATGCAGACGGATTGAATGCCTTGGCCACTCAGGCTAAATTTCCCTCTTTAAATCATCCTTTATTCATCCTTACTCCTCACCCTGGAGAGATGGCAAGGCTGATCCATTCGACGTCTAAAGAGGTCCAGGAAAACCGGATAGGGATAAGTCGGGCCTTCTCCACCTCCAATCGGGTCTACTTAGTTCTTAAAGGATTTAGAACCCTTATAGCCACTCCCACCGGGGATATCTATATCAATCCAACCGGGAATCCAGGACTGGCGTCAGGAGGAACCGGGGATGTCCTTAGCGGAATGATTGGTGGTCTTATCTGCCAGGGGTTTGACCCTCTCTCTTCTCTTCAAGCGGCCGTCTATCTTCATGGATTGGCAGGAGACGAGGTGGCTAAGGAAATGGGAGAGAAATCTCTGGTGGCTACAGATCTGATCAAGAAGATCCCTTCCCTCCTCCAGGGCGGGATTTAAAAAGAGGCAGATATGAAGATGATCAAAGAACTCAAAAAGCTCGCCCGGATTGAAGAAGGACCCTATCCTTTCTGTTCTCTCTACCTCAATACCAAATGGGAGGATGAACAGCAGCGTGAACGAATTAGACTCTTCACTAAGAATCAATTAAGAAAAGGAGCAGATCAACTGAAAGAAAGAGAAGATCTCCTCCGATATTATCTGGAAGACCAGAAACGAATTGAGAGATATGTAGAGGGGTTGATTCGGCAGAACATCGATGAGGGGATCAACGGGGTGGCCCTTTTTTCCTGTAGCGGGACCCGGACTTTTCTAACCTACCCCTCCATCATTCCTTATGAAAACGAATTCATTTTGGGAACTCTCCCTAGGCTCAAACCTTTAGTTCGTCTTATTTCACAATATCAAAATACATTGGCCGTCATGGTCGACACTGAATCGGCCAGGCTCATCGAAATCTCTTTGGAAGGATTAGTTGCAGAATTATCTATTGAAAGCTATGTCCCCGGGCGTCATGACCAAGGAGGATGGGCTCAGCGGAGATACCAACGCCATATTAAAGATCATATGGATAAACACCATAAGGAGGTGGCAGAACAACTGACTAATCTTTTCGATTCTGGAAATTGGAAAAGGATCGTTCTGATCGGTCAAGATCGAATTCTATCCAATTTCAAACATTTCCTTCCCGAAAGAGTCAGGACTCATATTGTAGATGTCTTCTCTGCGGAGCTTACAGAAGATCGATCCAAACTCTTAAAGAAGATTTTTGATCGCCTTTTCTTAAAAGAAAAAGAAGAGATCTCCCAACAGATTCGAGAGCTCAGGGAAAGAAACCCTCATGGAGGACTGGCCACCTTTGGTTTAAGCCCCACCCTGGAAGCCTTAAATCAGGGTCAGATTCAAACCCTCTTCCTCCTCAATTCCTTTACCTTAAAGGGAGGGAAGTGTCAGAACTGCGGAATCCTCACCTCAGTGAGGAACGGAGATCAGACTCCTCCCCCCTGCCCTTTATGCAAGGGAAACATTAAGATTGTTCTTCTTGAAGAGGAGATGATGCGATCGGTCCTCCGTCAAGACGGAGAGGTGAAATGGATCGATGAAGATCCCATTTTAAAGGAATTCGAGGGAGTCGGAGCTTCCTTGCGATTCCGTTAAAAAGAAAGGAGTAAACGGATGTTAATTGAAATGAAAGTTAAATTTTTAACCTTCGACTCCACGACCAATGGGTTTGTCGTCCTCTTGATGGATCTGGCCAACAAAACCGGGCTCCCGATTTGGATCGGACCGTTTGAAGCCAATGCGATTGCCATGAAGCTTAAAAAGATCGATTCTCAGCGTCCGATGACTCACGATCTCATCCACAGCATCCTGAAGCAACTGGACTCTCAGGTGATGAAAGTGGTGGTCAATGATCTGAAGGAAAATACCTATTATGCCCTGATCTATCTTAACCGAAAGGGAGAAGAAATCGTCATTGACTCGCGTCCCAGCGATGCGATTGCAATCGCCCTTGCCGTGGATGCACCCATCTTTGTTTCGGAGCATGTGATTGAAAAGGCACGAACCATTGATATGGAGAAAGAGGAGGACCAACTCAAAGAATGGTTGGAGAATCTTAATCCGGATGATTTTAAATATAAAGCCTAAGGAAGAGAGCAAAACTCTCCTCACACCACTCAAAGAGAATGGGTTGATGAGAAGGGTGAGGAATACCAGGAATTTAAGAGTTGATAGTTTGTTCGAAGAGTCCATCTGAGACCAGCCGATTGGGAAGAAGGATAGGAAAGCTTCTTCGATCAGGAGATGTCGTCGCTTTAGTAGGGGAATTAGGGACTGGAAAAACACAGTTGATCAAAGGATTGGCTTCAGGAATAGGGGTAAAAAAGGGTTCATATCTTACAAGCCCCTCTTTTGTGTTGGTGAATGAATATAGGGGAAAGATCCCTTTTTATCATATCGATCTTTTTCGATTGAAGGAGGAGAGGGAGGTGGAAGGATTAGGACTGGAAGAATATTTCCAGGGAAATGGAATTGCAGCGATCGAATGGGCGGATAAAATCCCATCGTCGCTTCCTGGGGAACTTTTATGGATCTATCTATATTATACAGGAAAACAAACTCGCTCCATCGAATTGATCCCAAAAGGAAAAAGGTATGAAGAACTTCTGAAAATTCTCGGTTCAGAGTTGGGGGTTAGGGGGTCGGAATAAAAGACGAAATCAAAGCTCCGTACGACGAACTCTCCTACTCCGAAGTCTCACAAGGGGAGGTTGTTTATGGCATTGATTGTTCAAAAATATGGTGGAACCTCGGTGGGGGATCTTCAACGCATTAAAAATGTGGCTCAACGAGTCATCCGAACTAAAAAGGAAGGACATCAGGTCGTGGTCGTCGTTTCAGCGATGGCTGGAGAAACAGATAAGTTAATCCGGATGGCTCAAGAAATCACCCCCACTCCGGATGAAAGAGAGCTGGATGTCCTTATTTCCACAGGAGAACAGGTCTCCATCGCCCTGTTGGCCATCACTCTTAAGTCGATGGGATGCGATGCCAAATCCTATCTCGGGTTTCAAATTAAGATTGCCACGGATAGTGCCTTTGGAAAGGCTCGAATCACTGGAATCGAATCCGAAAGGATTTTTGAGGATTTAAAGGAAGGACGAGTGGTCGTTGTAGCTGGATTTCAAGGGGTTGATGAAGAAGGCAATATTACCACTTTAGGTCGAGGGGGATCCGATACCACAGCCGTGGCGATCGCTGCGGCATTAAAAGCAGACGTGTGTGAGATTTACACGGATGTGGATGGAATCTACACGACTGATCCCAATATCTATCCAAAGGCAAGGAAGCTGGCGAAAATCTCCTATGATGAGATGCTCGAGATGGCCAGCCTTGGAGCAAAAGTTCTTCAGATCCGCTCCGTGGAGTTTGCCAAAAAATATAATGTGCCCATTCATGTCAGATCATCGTTCCATGATCATCCTGGAACCATCGTTTGTAAGGAGGAAGAAGAAATGGAAAGGGTAGTCGTATCAGGAGTCACTTATAATAAAAACGAAGCAAAGATTGAGGTGATGAGGGTTCCTGATGTTCCCGGAGTAGCGGCTAAATTATTTAAACCCATTGCCGAAGCGAACATCGTGGTCGATATGATCATTCAGACTTCAAGTGCGGATAAAGGATATGCCGATGTGGCCTTTACTGTCCCAAAACCCGACTTTCCCAAGGCTCTTCAGATTATCAAAGAAACCATCAAAGAGATTGGTGGGAAAGAAGTGCTCTCGGATGAAAATATTGCTAAAGTCTCCATTGTGGGAGTAGGAATGAGAAGTCACTCCAATGTCGCCTCTCAGATGTTTTCTGCCTTAGCGAAGGAAGGCATCAACATCCAGATGATCTCTACTTCAGAAATCAAGATCTCTTGTATCATTGATTCTAAATATACCGAATTGGCCGTTCGGGCTCTTCACGATGCCTTTGAACTCGATAAACCGACCATCACCGAAGAGAAATAAAATGGGTGCTCTTAAAATCTATGACACGACTCTCCGGGATGGGTCTCAAGGAGAAGACATTGCCTTCACGGTGGAGGATAAGATTCGGATCGCCCAAAAACTCGATGAGTTGGGGATCCATTATATCGAAGGGGGTTGGCCAGGTTCAAATCCGAAAGACCTTCAATTCTTCCAGGAAGTCAAATCGATTCCCCTTCATCAGGCCCGGATGGTAGCTTTTGGAAGTACCTGTCGGCCAGGCCTCTCTCCCAAAGAAGATCAAAATCTTCAATCCCTTCTCGAAGCTCAAACCCGAGTCGTGACTATCTTCGGAAAGACATGGGATAAACATGTTCTCGAAGCCCTCGAGATTCCTCTCGAGGCAAATCTTGAAATGATTGACCAATCCATTCGATTTCTGAAACAGTGGGTCCCTGAGGTCCTCTTTGATGCTGAACACTTCTTTGATGGATTTAAAAATAACCCTCTCTACGCCCTCAAAACTCTTCAGACGGCAGAGAATGCGGGAGCAGACTGGATCGTTTTGTGCGATACCAACGGAGGGACCCTTCCCTATGAACTCCTTCCCATCATTCAAGAGGTGAAGAAAAAGATCAAAACCCCCTTAGGAATTCATGTCCATAACGATACGGAAATGGCTGTTGCCAATACCATTCTTTCCGTTCGGGAGGGAATCTCCCTTATTCAGGGAACAATAAATGGATATGGTGAAAGATGTGGAAATGCGAATCTCTGCTCCATCCTCCCTACTTTAAAATTAAAGATGGGAATGGATTGTATCACAGACGAACAACTTAAAAAAATCACCGAGGTCTCTCGTTTTGTATCAGAATTAGCCAATCTTCCTCATTCCAAAAACCTTCCTTATGTGGGAGACAGTGCCTTTGCCCATAAAGGAGGAATTCATGTCAGTGCAGTCCGTAAAAATGCAAGCACCTATGAACATATTCCTCCTGAAAAAGTGGGAAACAGACAGAGAGTCCTGATCTCAGATCTTTCAGGGGAATCAAACATTCTCTATAAAGCAATGGAATTTGGAATTGATTTGGAAAGCAAGGAACCAAGGGTAAGGAAGATTTTAGAGCATTTAAAAAGATTGGAGCACGAAGGGTTTCAATTTGAGGCCGCTGAAGGCTCCTTTGAACTCCTCATGAAAAAGGCTTTAGGACAACATAAGAAATTCTTTGAGCTTTTAGGATTTCGGGTGATCGTGGAAAAGAAGGAAGAAGGGGCTCCTCCCTTCTCTGAGGCCACGATTATGGTGCGGGTGGGGGATCGGATTGAGCATACAGCCGCTGTTGGAAATGGACCGGTCAATGCCCTGGATCATGCGATTCGAAAAGCACTGGAAAAATTTTATCCCGAGCTTCGTTCCGTCAAACTTCTCGATTATAAGGTTCGGATTCTCTCCACCAAAGAGGGAACTGCAGCCCGCACCAGAGTATTGATTGAGTCTGGAGACGGTACTTCTGTTTGGGGGACAGTAGGAGTCTCGGAAAATATCATTGAGGCGAGCTGGCAGGCCTTGGTGGATTCCATCGACTATAAACTCTTAAAAGAAGAAAGTTAAATTGAAATATTTTTCCCTGAGTCAGCAATGGATCCTTTGGAGTATATCTTTTTTTGCCCTTCTTCTGCTTTATCTCAAATTCTTTTATCATCCCTCCCCTCCTCCCCAACCCAATGAACATGAGGTGGTGATTGAAATTGAAGGGGAGATTCAAAAGCCGGGGATCTATTTGTTTAAGGAGCCACCCACCTTAAAAGAAGCCATCGAAAGGGCAGGAGGGTTCAAAGAGACGATTCAATTTACAGAGGAATTCTCTTCTGAGAGATTAAACACAGGGACTCAGATTACCATCGAAAAAAGATCCCCCGAGCAGATCCATATTAAAATAGGAAGAATGGGGGCTCATCAACTTTTAGTCTTCTTCATTCCCTTGAACCTCAACCAAGTCTCTTTTGATGAGCTGTTGTTAATCCCAGGGATCGGGGAATCCTTATCTCAGGAAATCATCGCCTATCGACAAAAACGGAAAGGATTCCGATCCATTGAGGAGCTCAAAGAGATTAAGGGAATCGGAGAGGCAAAATTCCAATCGATTAAAGGCTATTTTACTGTGGAGTGAGGGACCCATGAGAGAAAGAATGAGAATTGCTATTCTTACGGGTGGTGGGGATTGTCCAGGGATCAATGCGGTGATTCGCGCTGTGGCCAAAAAGGCCATCCTCGAGGAGGATGCGGAGGTCATAGGGATTGAGGATGGTTATCATGGAATGGTAGAGAATCGGTATCGGGTGCTCCAATATGAAGATGTTTCAGGAATTCTGACCCAGGGGGGCACCATTCTGGGAACTTCCAAGATAGCCAATCCTTATCGATATCCCATTAAAAAAGGAGATCAATTGGAGTTCAAAGATCTCTCTAAGGTGGCTATAAAAAATCTGATGGATCTTAAAATAAAGGCCCTCATCTGTATAGGGGGAGATGGTACATTGGGGATTGCTTATAAACTTTTTAGGGACGGAGTCCCAGTGATTGGAGTTCCCAAAACCATCGATAATGATCTCAGGGGAACCGAGATCACCTTTGGATTCGACTCGGCCCTCTCCATCGCTACAGAAGGAATCGATCGCATTCATACGACCGCCCAGTCTCATCATCGGGTCATGATTGTGGAGGTCATGGGGCATCGAGCAGGATGGATAGCTCTCTATTCAGGGATTGCGGGAGGAGGGGATATTCTCCTTATTCCTGAAATTCCCTATGACATAGAAGTGGTGAGCGAAAAAGTAAAAGAAAGAAATAAAAAAGGAAAGAGATTTAGTATCCTGGTGGTGGCAGAAGGAGCAAAACCCAAAGGGGGAGAGATCATCATTCAGAGAATTGTTAAAGAAAGCTCTGATCCCATTCGACTTGGAGGAATAGGTTTTGTGCTCGGGCGACAGATAGAAGAGCTTACCGGGCTGGAGACGAGAACAGTGGTCATGGGACATCTTCTTCGAGGGGGAACTCCTACCGCCTTTGACCGAGTGTTGGCCACCCGGCTGGGTGCAAGATCAATGGACATGGTGAGAGAGAAAAAATTTGGCTATATGGTTGGGGTGAAGGGAGAAGACCTGATCGATGTCCCCTTAAAAGAAGTAGCCAAGGGACCAAGGACGGTCCCTCTCAATCACCCTCTTCTTAAGGTGGCCCGTTCGGTTGGAACCTCTTTTGGAAATGAATGACTTTGTGACAATGGATTGAAAGAAGAGAAACAACCATTTCTCCGGGTAAAGATCATTCCATCTTTTCTTTTAACTCCAAGGCCTCTGACACAATTTTAACAATTTCTTCAAAATTAAAGGGCTTTGAGACCACCAGATCGATCCCGTTCTCCTTCATCTTCTCTCGATTCAACTCCATCCCCCATCCAGTAATCATCGCCACAGGAATCTTCGGATTCAGTTGTTTAATCCTCTTGCCGACTTCCCATCCTGAAATTTTGGGCATCCCTAAGTCAGTAAAGACGAGATCAAACGCTTCCTGTTTAAATCGCTGAATTCCTTCTTCTCCATTGGAAGCCGTAGCCACTTGATACCCTTTGGATAAAAGAATCTTAGTCAGAATCTCTCTGACTGGATCTTCATCATCGATTACCAGAATTCGAGCCTGACGTTTTTGTTCGAGGGTTCTCACCTCCTTTTTTTCAAACTCCTTTCTTTCCTCCTCATACCCCTTAGGAAGATGGATAATAAAGGTGGTCCCCTTTCCACTCTCGCTCTCGATTAAGATCTCTCCTCCATGGCGTTTAACAATCCCATAAGAGACACTGAGCCCCAGGCCAGAGCTTCCTACCCCTTTCGTCGTAAAAAAGGGATCAAATACTCTCTTTTTTACCTCTTCAGACATTCCTATTCCCGTATCAGATACTCTTACCTCTACCCAATCCTCTGAATGAGGATGGGTGGAAAGGGTAATTGTTCCACCGTATGGCATCGCATCAACAGCATTGAAGACCATATTGGTGAACACCTCTCTCAATTCGGATGGATTTCCCATGATAGGAGAAACCTCTCCTAATTGAAGAACAAGCTGGATTTGGATTCCCTTCTGTTGAGCCTGATCTTTCCAGCGAGGTTCGGTGATCGTGGCGACTTCCTGGAGGATCTCGTTCAGATTGAGAGAAATAAAAGTGGAATCCCTTCTAATCCCTGTAAATTCCTGAATCCGACGGACCGTCTCTGCTCCGTCTTTAGAAGCTTTCTCAATGACCCTCAACCTTTCCTGAATCTCCTCAGGGCCTAACTGGTGAAATTGATGGAGCAGAAGCTGGATGTTTCCTAAAATGACGGCCAACACGTTATTGAAATCATGAGCCACTCCACTTGCCATTTCTCCCATGGCTCTCAATTTCTCTATTTGAATCATTTGATCCTGAGCCTTTTTCAACTCGATGAGGGTTTGCTTCAATTCTGAAAAAAGGTGAGCATTTTCTATAAAAATGCTGATCTGACTACAGAAGGAGGAAAGGGTTTTGAGAGATTCTTCATCAAAGGCGCTCCTTTCATAACTTTCAATATCGAGAACACCAATGACCCGATCTCTCACTTTTATTGGAAAGGCGACTTCTGACTTCACTTCCGGGAGGCCCAAAATATATCTTGAATCTCTTGAGACATCTGGAACATAAAGGGGTTCCCCCTGTTGAGCCACCCAACCCACAATCCCATCTACTCCCACTCTAAATCGTAAATGTTTGACTTCTTCTATCTCTTTTCCAATGATTTTTCGGATATAGAGCTCATTTTTTTCCTGATCCAAGAGAAGGATACTGCACAAAGGATAACCCCATTGTTCTTTCAAGAGGATCAGAGCCTTTTGAAGCAATTCATCCAAGTCCAACGTGGAGGAAAGCTGCTTCCCGACTTCGTAGAGGGTGGTGAGTTGTTTAATTTTTAATAGAGAGTCTTCATAGAGTTGTGCGTTTCCAATCGCAATCCCTGCCTGGTGAGCGAAGTTGGAGAGAAGATCAATTTCTTCCTTCCGAAAATGTCTCTTGGGATTGGAAGTCCCAATCGTCATAGCCCCGATCACCATCTCTCTTACAATCAAAGGAACTCCGATCACTTCTCTAAAGTGATACTCATCCAGCTCCTTTAATCGTTTTGGATTTTGATCATAATTTCCATAATGGACGGGACCCTTTTTCTTTAAGACTTCTCCGATCACTCCCTTTGTCTCGAGGGAGACTTCTCTCCCCATCATGGATTCAGGGAGTCCATAAATAATGACATACCGATAGGTTTGATTCCGATTGTCCCAAAGAACAACGGTTCCCGCCTCAGCCTTCAAAAGTTCAATCGCCTTCTCCATAATCTTCTGAAGGATGACATTCAATTCGAGTTTGGAGGCGATCTCCTGACCGATCGAGTAAAGGGTCTTTAGTTCTTCAAGGCGTTTCACATTTTCGGAATAGAGAAAGGCTCTTTCCAATGCGCTACTGATGATCTGAGCGATCGAGGTAAAGAGGTTTCTGTTGAAAGGAGTAAACTGATAGAACTCCCGGCGAGCGATATTTAATGTTCCGTAGATTCTATTCCTGGTCTTCAAAGGAATCACCGCGAGGGATTTTAATCCTTCTTGGATGGCCACGGGAATGGCTTCAGGATAGTTGGGATAATCCTCAATAAACAGGGGTTCCCCTGTCAGGGCAACTTTCCCCGTGGCTCCTTCCCCCAATTTCCATCGTTTCATCTCTTTAGAAAATGCTTTTGAGAATCCTCGATGAGCGACGTAGACCAATTCTTGTTCCATCTCATCGAGGAGGTAGATTCCGGCAGATTTTACATCGGTTAATTCCAGTATCTTATCAAGGCTTTTATTTAGAATCTCATCGAGATCAATGGATTCATTAATACTCTGGCTAATGCTATTAAGAATGGATAGCTCCTGACCAAGCCTTACGGCGTCTGAATCTTTATTCTTTTTTCCCCTCCTCATCCTTTACTCCATCGAACGGGTGTTTGAGATTCAATCCACCTCTTTTCATATAATCCCAAACAGCCATAGCAGAATTTAAAATTTATTATTAAATTCCTTTTTAAGGGGATGATGTCAACTCTCTGATCTCTTTTTGAGCCTCCTCCCTCTCTTCGCTTCCTCTATCCAACTCTTCTAATGCGGTTCGGAGATGTAAAAGGGCATTCTTTCTATCCCCTTTTAACTTAAAATACTTCCCGAAAAAAAAATGAGACAGCCCTTTCTGTCCGAGTCTGCCATAAATAGAACCCAAGCTATGATAGACATCCATGAATTCAGGATGCTTCCTTTGTACTTTTTGAAAATGGGTTAACGCTCCTCTAAAATCCCCGTTGACCTGGTAAATCTTGCCCAAGTAAAAGAGCGTTAAGGAATCTGGATCCTGGCCTTTAGAGATAGAAAGGAGGCTCTCCAGATGCTTCCTCGCCTCCTCTGGTTTTCCTGCAAGGAAATAAACTACCCCGAGTTCCCTGAGAAGATCTGGATCTTGCGGAGCATAGGTCAATCCCATCTGAAAGGCCTCGACCGACTTATCCAACTTCCCCATCTTTCGGTAGGCGAGCCCCAAACCATAATAAGCTTCCACCCTTTTGGGATCGCTATCCGCCAGAGATTGAAAATGAACGATGGCCATATGAGGTTCTCTATCCTCTACCAGAGCCCTGGCTTGAATCTTCTCATAACCTCCTGTCATCCGAAAAGGGCCTTCAGACCTTGACACCGTCTGAAGAAGATTTCCCATGAGTGAGATTCGATCTTCAATGGCAGGGTGAGTGGAAAGATAGAGAGGAATTTTTGGAAAGGAAGTAAGACTTAATTTGTAAATCTTATTCATAAACGTGATCAGTCCTTGAGGATCATAACCTGCCTTCATCATGTATCGAAGGCTGTTTTGATCCGCTTCCACCTCCATTTCTCGTGTGTATTTTAAAGCGAGAGCCTCAGCCGTAGCCATAGCAGTTGCCGCCATGGCCTCTGATGCCTTTCCCCCGCCTCCTACTAGCAGTCCGGCTACAATGGCAGCCACAGTGGCAATGTTGACTCGCTTTGATCTCTCAATCATCTTTGCCACATGCCGGGCCATAACGTGGGCGATTTCGTGGCTGATCACTCCTGCAAGCTCCTGTTCATTCTCTGCCAAAACAAGCAGCCCCGTGGTCAAAAATATATGGCCTCCTGGAATAGCATAGGCATTGGGTTCCAAATGCTTAATGAGATAAAACTTAAATTCAAAAGGAGTGGGTCCCGCCTGAGAAACTAAGGTCTCTCCTATATGTTGAATATAGGGATCGAGGATGAGGTCTTTCACTCGCTCCACACTTTTTTCCATTTCGAGAAGAATCTTCTCTCCCAATTTCTTCTCTTCGGCTATCGTCATGGCCCTAGCTAAACCGCAATGCACTGAGCTGAGGAAGAAGGTAAAAATTAAAAAAAGGATCAAAAAACTTTTATGAATTCGCAATGAAACCCCCATTCTCTTTTTAGCATATTAACACGTTCTCTCTTGTTCTACAATGAAAAAAATGAAAGGACATCTCCTTCAGCTATAGGGAAGCGACCCATCATAAAATAGCCAACTTAAGGCTCAATTATTTTATAAAATGATCGGGGAAAGACTCAGGACATGAAATTTTAAAAAAAGGCCCTATATATCCTTCTTAGATTGGGTGGGGTTTGGATGGTGGGAGTAAGAAGATATATAGGGCCAAAAATGGTTTCTACACGTCGGCCTTTGGCTCTGGAGGTTCATGAATGCTCTAAACAGGGACGATAAATACTCATTCCTCCCACTCGATCAACCTTCCATTTAAGCCATTCGAAAGTTCGTTTCAGGAAAGGCCCTCCATTCGTTCTAACCTTTTTCTTCCCTTTCTTCTTGGGATAGGGACCGTAACGCTCATGAATGTTTTCTGACATCAGCCTTCACCCCCTTTTTTATTTATGTGCCTTTCCAGCCTTTAATCGTTTCATTGAGGCTTTGAACGATGCTGTAAAGGCGTCGGATGGATCTGGGTGATTTTACCTCTCCTTCTGGGCGAAGGGGATAAACCTTTCCTCCTTCCCGGGCCGCCTCACCAAATTCAACAATCCGACCTTTGGCCTCTGCTTTTAACTTCTCAAGTTCCAAACCATGTTCCAGTTCCATCTCATGTTCCGTCATTTCTCCTGAGATCCATGCCCAGTTCATGGGGTAGACATCGGGATTGAAAATCACGGAATAAAAATGCCAGACAATGATGGTCAGGGTCGCCAAAATCGCCTCGTAGAAATGGATGGTGCGAGCCAAATTATAGGTCCACTGCGGAAAATATTTTAACCACTCCACTTCAAACCATAAGATAAATCCTGTGATCGTCATGACCAAGGTTCCCCAGATTAAACCAAAATATTCAAATTTTTCTCTAAAATTAAATCGCCCCATCTTAATCACTTTAGGTGGTCGATTAATAAATAAATTATTTTTTAAGGTCTCCCATAAATCCTGAGCATCTTTCCAGGTGGGAATCATATCCCTTATGATTCCCCTCCCTCTTTTTGTAAAGGCACAATAAAGAATATGATATCCTCCTAAGAACACAATGGCTACCCCAGAGAGTCGATGGAGGAATCCTCGAAGGGTCATTCCTGCGGGAACCTCTGTGATTGGAGCAACCCAGAAGGCGGTTGGAAAACTAAGAGCAAAACCCGTAATGACTAAGATCGTGAAATTGATGAATAGATTTAAATGCTGAAGCCTTTCATTCAAAGTCATCCGGAGATATCTCTTTTGCATTTTTGATCCACTCCCCTTTTATTTAGGTCTCCGTTCAATGGTCTTTCGAAGCCAATCCATAAAATTGAAGAAAACCATTCCTCCAATGACCACGACAATCAATACGATATAAATGATCTTGACCCATCCCACTATTCGATCACCTATATCTTCAGCCTTTGGAGAAGGAACGGCATGAATCTTTCCCTTTGCAAAGTTCTCCGAAGCCCCGGGATGGCAACTCCCGCAGGTTTTCTGAAGATTACTGGGGTGAACAGAGGATTTGGGATCTGTAGAGGGCCGAATATCATGGACTCCATGGCAGCTTGCACAGTTTGCGGAATAGGTATCTCCCCCTCTATAAGATAGACCATGGAAACTCTCATAATAGGATTTTACCGGGGTGGTTGTGATTCTATATTCTTTTGAGATCCTCTCCGCAGCGTGGCATTGGGGACAGGTCGTCAAAGCGATCCGTCTTTCATGGACAGGAGAGTCAGGATCTATCTTAGCTTTAATCCCATGGATTCCGTGACAGGTTGTACAGGTGGGAGCATCGGTCCTTCCTCTTGCCGCTAAAATTCCATGGATACTCTCCACGAATTGCTGGGTAATCTCAGGATGACAGCCTCCGCAGGTCTGAGGAATATTCGATCGAAAGATTGAAGATTTAGGGTCAATTAAAGATCTAAGATTATGACTTCCATGACAACTAATACAGGTGACCTCTCCTGACTTCCCATGAACACTCTTTTTGAACTCCTCTCCGGGAATAATGGAACCCAATGCATGTTCCCTCACAAACTCAATGTCGGAATGACAACGATTACAGGTTTGATCGATGTTAGATTTATGGGTTTTAGATTTAGGATTTTTACTGGGTAAAATATCATGCTTCCCATGACATTCATGACAGTAGGCAGCCCGTTCTGTCCCCTTCATGATCATTTTAGAATGTAGTCCCTGGAGATACTCCTTCTCGGCTTCCCTGTGGCATGATCCACAGTTTACCTTTTTATCAGCCTTTTTCTTTCCACCTTCAGCATGAGTATCATCCTTTATATGGATATGACAGTCTGAACAGGAGAGTTTCCCATGGGCTGAATTTTTAAATTCCGCTTCATTAACATAAAGAGAGACAGTTCCTCCTCTTTCATCTTGTTTCTTTAAAGTGGAATCTTTGTGACATTCCAAACAAAAACTGTTTTTTGCCCATCCTTCACCTACACCTAATCCAAAACCGAATAGGACGAAGAAGGAAAAGATCACCAAAAAGAGAATTAAAGGCTTATTTTTACCTTCCCTTTCTCCCATGATATCCTCCTCGGAAATCTACCATATCATTATTTTTTAAGATGATCGAACCCCACCTGAGTATATTATGGTTTAACGTTAATATTGCATTTCATGTGCCAATATTGGAATAAAAACAAAGTTAATTTAACTTATTGAATTTTTTGAATTTTTTAAGAAATATCTTCAGAGAGATTTAATAAAATTGTATATAAAAAATATACTATTTTGAGATCAATTTGAGCAAAAATTCACTAATTATTTGAATTCTCAAGTTTTCTTAAAAAATAAAATATTTATACACTTATGTTTAAAAACCAAGGGTCCTTGCTAAAATGGAGAAAGCGATAATCGGAATGAGCCAGCAAAAAAAAGCTATTATAAAACAAAGGGTTACATCATCTGTTTCAATCTTCTTAATCTCTCCATATTTCACGATCAGAATTAAGCCGAGAGCGGCAATCCCAACAACAACAATGGACCATCCAATAATCAACCATTTGAAGAAATCCGACACTACAATTTTCTCTTTTTTACTTTTTTTAGTAATTATGGGAATATGGGCGAAATGAACCTAACTGAAAGAAGTCCAAATTTCTCCCATTGTTTCGTCAGGACTCTTCCCTTACCCTTAGATTATACTTCCTCATTAAAGCCTGGAAATTGGGTCTTAGCATCCCAACATCCTCCGCTGCTTTGGTCACATTCCACTGATTTCGTTCTAAAGCACTCAATACAAACGCCCTCTCTATCTCCTCCACTGCCTTTTCACGAAGCTGTTTTTTGATCTCCTTCAATTCTTCACTCGTTTCTGGGATCTTTCTATTCACCCCTTCTCTTTCGGGCTGCCCGGGAAGGATGAGATGTTCCTCTCGAACCATCTCCTCATCGGTCATAATTACTGTTCTTTCAATCACGTTTTCCAATTCCCTCACGTTTCCTGGCCATGGATATTTTAATAATTTTCCCATCGCCTCTGGAGTGAACCCTTTGATCTTCTTCCCCATCTGTTCCGAATATTTCTTCAAAAAATGCATCGCCAGGAGAGGAATATCCTCTTGACGCTCCTTAAGAGGGGGGATGAAGATGGGAACAATATTAAGTCGATAGTAAAGATCTTCTCGAAAGGTACCCTCTTTAATCATCTTTTCAAGATCCTTGTTCGTTGCAGCAATCAACCGAATATCCACCTTTTTGGGTTTTGTCCCTCCCACAGGGAGGAATTCTCTCTCCTGAAGAAATCTGAGAAGTTTAGCCTGAATCGCTAAACTAATATTCCCGATTTCATCTAAGAAGAGGGTTCCTCCATCAGCCACCTCAAAAAGCCCGGGTTTTGTACTCACGGCACCCGTGAATGAACCCCTCACATGGCCGAAAAGTTCGCTCTCAAGAAGGTTCTCCGATAGAACGGCACAGTCCACCGGGACAAAGGGCTTTTCCCTTCTGGGGCTGTTAAAATGAATCGCCCGAGCGATAAGCTCCTTTCCCGTCCCACTCTGTCCATAAATGAGGACCGTACTGTCGGTGGGCGCCACTTTCGTGATGATTCGATAGATCTCCTGCATCTTTTTGCTTTTCCCTACAATATTGTCAAATCCATATTTCTCCTGAAGCTCCTGACGAAGATAAATATTTTCCAATAGAAGGTTTTTCTGCTCAACCGCCTTCCGGACCACGACTAAGACTTCGTCGGGAGTAAAGGGTTTGGGAATATAGTCGAACGCCCCTAATTTCATAGCCTCCACAGCCGTTTCCACGGTGGAGAAACCCGTAATCATGATCACGATGGTATGGGGATATTCCTTCCGAATCGTTCTTAACACCTCCATTCCATCGATCCCCGGCATTTTAAGGTCAGTAATGACAATATCAAAGGGGTTCTCCCTCATCTTCTCAAAGGCTTCCTTACCGCTCAATGCAATTTCCACTTCATATCCTTCTTCTTCCAGGATACGCTTACAGCTCTCACAAACAATCATCTCATCATCTACGACTAGTATCCTCGTTGCGGGCACCCTTTTCCCCTCCTTATTGCAACTTACCCATCCAAATAAATATTATCACAAAAAAAAGACCTCTTTCAATCTTTCCTCTTACTTCCTTTTAGAAGTCCGATGGTGAGAGAGGCCAAAATACAGGACAATGCAGCCAAGGCAAATGACCATCGAAAAGTGCCGCTTCTATCGGCTATTCTTCCGGCGATGATCGGTCCCAGAATGGCTCCGATGCCATAAAAAAAGGTTAAAAGTCCTATGACTGACCCCACCACCTCTTTGGGGAAATAGTCCCGGGCACAGGCTCCATACATTGGCCAGATAGGGCTATAGAAAAAACCAAAGAATCCTATGAGGATGTGTAGCCACAAGATTTTTCCTCCTGTAAAAATGATCGATAGGATACTTAAAGCCAAAAAAGAATGGAGGATGAGAAGAGAGTTTTTTCTGCCTAAATAATCGGAAAGGGTCATCCAAGACATCCCTCCAACAATTCCAGTCAAGGCGAGAATCGTGATGAATCGGGAAGAAAGGGCATAGGGGAGTTTTAATTCCATCACTCCATAGGAGACAATTAGATCGGTAAGGATATAGGCCCCGAAGGAAATCAGTAGATAAGACAGTCCGATTAGCCAGAACGCCCTTTGTCTAAAGATTTCATGATATTGAAGCGGGGAAGCAGTAAAAGCAGATTCACTTCTGGCCGAGGTCTCTCCCCAAGGAGTCAACCCCATCTCTTCAGGATCATTTCTAAGAAGAAAACTATTTAATAAAACTAAGACGACACACGAGAGACCCAAAAGAGTCCACCCCATTCTCCAGTCGTAGATGGAGACAATGAAAGGAAGGATGATTCCCATGAGGCCATACCCTAAGGCGTAGCTCGGAGAGAGGATACCCAGGGCTAAGCCTCGCTTTTTCATCCCAAACCATTTCTGGATCATTCCTACAACAGGAGTCCACATGGCCGAGGATCCTATACCCACTATGGCGTGAAAGAGAATGGCCATGGAAAGAGTCGAGACCTTTCCCATCAAAAAAGTTCCTACTCCTAAAACAAGGGAAAAGAAGCTGATCACCCAGCGGGGGCCTATCCGGTCACTCAAGTACCCCATGAAGGGGGAACAAATAATATAAGCCATAAAATAGGATCCCCGGATCATTCCGGCTTGGGTTAAATTGA
Organism: Thermodesulfobacteriota bacterium; assembly: GCA_041082155.1. GTDB lineage: Bacteria > Desulfobacterota > BSN033 > BSN033 > UBA1163 > CALIBK01. The sequence goes on from JBDOIB010000407.1 coordinate 45,074, forward strand.
TATTTAGGTCTCTGATCATTTTGGGAAGGAGGATAGAGTAGGCCCCGATGCGAATGCTGTAATTCATGAAGAGGGTGATAAAACTTACACCCAGA
>JBDOIB010000414.1:0-9666 GCA_041082155.1 Thermodesulfobacteriota bacterium
TCTTCTATAATATCCCTTGCACCTCTTAATCCTGCTGTGTCTAGTAGTCGAATAGGAATTCCGTGAATATTAATTACCTCCTCGATTATATCCCTTGTAGTTCCAGGAATTGGGGTAACAATAGCCCGGTCTTCCTTTAATAATACATTCAAAAGGCTTGATTTTCCCACATTCGTTTTTCCTGTAATGGCACAAGAAATACCTTCTCTAAACACTTTCCCTTCTTCATAGGAGAGTAACCACTCTTCTACTTTTCTAAGGAGAGAGCCGATATCCTTCTTCAATTCTTCGAGAGAGATGCCTTCGATTTCTTCCTCTGGAAAATCAATGTGTGCCTCTATGATCGTTAAATCTTTTATCAATTGTTCTTTAATGACCATCATCTCTTTCGAAAGAATCCCTTTTAGTTGTTGATTTGCAATCTCCAGATACTCCGTTGTTTTCGCTTTGATCAGATCGATTACAGCTTCCGCCTGAGTGAGATCGATTCTTCCATTCAGAAAGGCTCTTTTTGTAAACTCCCCTGGCTGCGCGAGTCTTGCACCCTCCCTTAGGACCAACTCCAGAACCTTTTGAAGTAAGAAGTAACCCCCATGACAATGAATCTCGACCACATCTTCCCGGGTATAGGTTTTTGGGGCTTTCATTACGACCAGCAGAACCTCATCTATTACATGACCATCCCTAGGGTCCACAATCTCACCATAATGAAAATGATGAGAAATAAATTGGACCTCTCCTTTTTTTGACCTAAATAATCTTTTTGCTATAGGTTCTGCCAGGGAGCCGCTCATTCGAACAATACCAATTCCACTCTCCCCGTAAGGTGTAGAAATTGCGGCAATAGTATCTTCCTTGATCTGATGGGTCTTTTGGAACTTGGAATCTTTATTCAACAGGTTAACCTGCAGGGATGATCTTTATCTTTTTCATTTCCCCTTCCCCCAGGCTTTCCGTTTTAAGAGAAGGGTCATTTTTCAAAGCGAGGTGAATCACCCTTCGATCGTGGGGATTATATGGACCTATAACGATGGATTTTCCACTTTTCTTGACTCTCTTTCCTAACTGAAGAGCCATCCTGGAAAGTCTTTCCACTTTCTTCGCTTTATATTGATTAATATCTAAATAGATTTTTATATTCTCCCTTAATCTTTTATTGACCATTCGATTGATTAAAAACTGAATGCAATCTAATACCTTACCTTCCTTTCCAATCAGCATACCTTCTTGATTCGTTCTCACTTCTAAGCAGATCGCCCCTTCCTTAATGAGACCACGAACCTCTGCTTGAGCCCCTAACTTTTCAATTAATTCTTCTGTAATCTTTTTTGAGATTTCTATTTTTTCTTCAAGAATGATTGAATCACCCCTTTTTATTCATATAATATTGATGTGCGATAGAGAGGACATTATTGACGAGCCAGTATAAGACGAGACCAGAAGGAAAATTAAGAAAAAGAAATGTAAACATAATTGGCATAAGCATAAATATCTTCGCTTGGGCAGGGTCTGCAGCCGTAGGGGTCATTTTTTGTTGAATAACCATGGTAGCCCCCATGACCAGCGGAGTAATATAGATTGGGTCTTTTGCTGAAAGATCTCGGATCCAGAGAAAGAACGGGGCATGCCTCATTTCGATGGAATTTTGAAGGGCGTTATAGAGGGCTATAAATACAGGAATCTGAATTAGCATCGGAAGACACCCACTCATGGGGTTGATCTTTCGCCTTTTATACAGAAGCATAATTTCCTGCTGAAGTCTTGCCTTATCATCCTTAAATTGCTGTCTAAGTCGGTTCATCTCAGGTTGAACCTTTTGCATCTCCTTCATGGATCTCATACTGATCTGGGTAAGGGGAAGAAAGATGATCTTGATTAAAATGCTCAGAATAATGATATCTAAACCAAAATTCTTTGTAACTAGATGGGTAAGTTTGAGAAACCAGAGGAGAGGTTTCGCAATGATTGCAAAAAAGCCAAAATCCACTAAGTTCTCAGCTCCCATCCCAAATGCTTTAAGTGCCTTTATTTCTTTAGGCCCTAAATAAACCTTATAATTGAATGAAATGGATTTTTTAGCTGGAAGAGAAATAGGAGAGGAGATTAAATCTGCTTTTAAAATATTATTTTCTTCCCCTTTAATCTTTAAAAAGACTTCTCTTTCAGAGATAGGGGTGGCCATCAGGACCACGAAATACTCTCCTTCAAAGGCATACCATTCAATAGGACCATTGTCAGAAAATTCAAAAGGATCGATCTTTTTTCTTACTGTTCCACAACCAGGGGTACATCCCGAAGAAGTTGAGCCCCCGAGCTCTTTCTTTATAATCTTTTTATTTTTGACATACACATATCTCAATCCATAGTCTTTATTTCCCTCCTCTGCTAATCTCTCTAATTCCACTCGACCAATCCATTGTAGACCTATCTTTAGATTTTGATCTTGAGGAGTTGGATTCTGAAACTCCACTTCTAAATCCATATCGCTCCGATCGGAGTAAAATTTATATTTTTTCAGTACCTTAATCCCATTTTCTAAATTTTTTGAAAACGTGATCTCCCCTTTCTCACCATCTTTAAGGAGGATTAACCTCTCATTGCTTACTTCCCACCCAAAATCCCCCCGATCAGAATCAATTAAAAGTCCAAGCGGAAGTCCTTCTTCCTCTTTTGTATTCACTAAATCAAGTGGATTAGGTGGGCTGGGATCTTTTCCTTTTCCCCCAAAAATTTCTTTAATGAAATGAGTTAATTTGATAGTAATCAAAGATTCCTTAACTCGATCTTTATAACCTTTTAATTTAAAATGCTTCAATCTGGCATCTTCATTTGTAAATGTGGCCCAAAAATTTTTCGTTTCAATCGATACCTCTTTTCGAATAAACTTCTTTAATTCTGTTTTTAAATCTTTAACGATCCTATCTTCTGCAATTGGTTTTACCTCGCGTTTCTCAGCAGGTATAACCTCTTCTTTCTTCATTTTTTCTTTGGGAGGAGGAGATATTTTCGATTGGATAAGTCCCCAACCTAAAATTATCAAAAAAGTTAATATTATCGCTAAGATAGCTCTTTTTTCCATTTTCATTCTGCCTGGTCAATTTTTATTGTAATTTTTTCCTTTACGGGATCATATCCTCCTGGATGAAAAGGGTGGCATTTAAGAACTCTCTTTATTGTCATTTTCATACCCTTCGCAAGCCCAAATTGCGTGATAGATTCTTTTGCATAAATGGAGCAGGAGGGATAGAACCGGCAACAGGGTCCAAAGAAAAGAGATAGAGAGTTTTGATAAAGAATGATAATTGTAATAATGAGTTTTTGAATGATCTTCATCCTATTACTTTCGATATTTCCTCTTCTACCTCCCAATATGTTTTTGGAGATGTCCCTTTTTTAACTAAAATGAGAATATCTAACGGTCCATCAATTTTATGTTTATTAAGCCGAAAGAACTCCCTCAGGTATCTTTTTATTCTATTTCGTAAAGTCGCTTGCCCCACTTCCTTTTTTATAATTATTCCCAAACGATTAAACCCTTTATCATTCCTTTTAATAAAGAGAGTATAATTTTTAGTATTTACTCTCCTTCCGGATTTCATCACCTCCTTTAATTCATGAGAAAAGAGGAGTCTCTCTTTTTTTAGGAACCGATATCTTCCTTTCACCTAAACGGTTAACCTCTTTCTCCCCCTCGCCCTCCTCCTTTTAAGGACCTTCTGACCTGCTTTTGTCTCCATCCTTTTTAAAAAGCCATGGGTCCTCTTTCTCCTGACCGTACTGGGTTGGTATGTTCTCTTCATGGGATCCTCATTTTTAAAAGTTTCTTAGTTTTTTGAAATAATTAAGTTTTTATTAATAACCAAATTGGGTTCTTCTTGTCAAGGCAGTATTGCGGGAAAACCAATTTTGTATTAAGTTTTCAATTAAATTTCCAATAAATGAGGCACTCATGAACGAACAGAGTATCCCGATTCCTGTCCATATCGAAGACGAAATGAAAAAATCCTATATGGATTACGCCATGAGCGTAATCATCGGTAGAGCTCTGCCTGATGTGAGAGATGGCCTAAAACCTGTTCATCGCCGAATCCTCTATGCCATGAATGAACTCGGGAACGACTGGGATAAACCTTACAAAAAATCCGCTCGAATTGTGGGTGATGTGATTGGGAAATACCATCCCCACGGAGATATGGCGGTTTATGAGGCCATTGTTCGAATGGCCCAAGACTTCTCCCTTCGATATCCCCTAATTGATGGGCAAGGAAATTTCGGCTCTATTGATGGAGATCCCCCGGCAGCCATGCGATACACAGAGGTTCGTATGGCGAAACTTGCCCATGAACTTCTGGCAGATATTGATAAGGAAACTGTCGATTTCATCCCCAACTATGATGAGTCTCTGATGGAACCCTCTGTGCTTCCATCAAAATTTCCAAATCTCTTTGTTAACGGCTCTTCAGGGATTGCTGTAGGAATGGCGACCAACATTCCTCCCCATAATCTTGTGGAGACTATAAACGGGTTAGTGGCACTGATTGATCAGCCTGACATCACCATCGAAGAGCTAATGACTCATATTCCTGGCCCAGATTTTCCCACCGGGGGATTCATCTATGGGAGGGAAGGAATAAAATCGGCCTATCAAACGGGCAAAGGGATCATTCAGCTTCGAGCCAGGGCAATGATCGAACGGGATCGAAAGGGAGAACGAGAAAGTATTGTCATCACGGAACTTCCTTATCAGGTGAATAAAGCAAAGTTGATCGAAAGGATCGCTGAGCTTGTTCAGGAGAAAACCATCGAAGGAATCTCTCATATTCGGGATGAATCAGATCGAGAGGGTTTAAGAATTGTGATAGAGCTAAAGAAAAACGAGGTCCCTGAAATCATCCTTAATCAACTTTATAAAAATACTCAAATGCAAACCTCATTTGGAATCATCCTCCTTGCCATTTGTCAGAATCAGCCAAAGCTCTTCAATCTCAAAGAGATTTTACAACTCTTTCTTCAGCATCGTATCGAAGTTGTGACTCGAAGGTCCCTTTATGATCTGAAGAAGGCCGAAGCGAAGGCCCATATTTTAGAGGGACTAAAAAAGGCGATTGATCAGATTGATGCCATTATCGCAACGATCAAGGCCTCGAAGACGCCCAAGGAGGCCAAAGATCGATTAATGAATCAATTTACCTTTTCAGAGGAACAGGCTCAGGCCATTCTGGAGATGAGATTACAACGTCTTACTAATTTAGAACAGAGAAAAGTGATTGAAGAATATGAAGAGACCATAAAATTGATTCATCGTCTGAAAACGATCCTCTCCAGTGAACGATTAATTCTTAATGTGATTAAAGAGGAACTTCTCACCATTCGAGATGCCTATGGAGATGAGAGAAGAACAGAAATTGTGGAGGTGGCCCCAGAATTGAAAATAGAAGATTTAATTGCCGAAGAGGATATGGTGGTCACCATCACCCATACTGGATATATTAAAAGGAATCCCATCAGTCTCTACAGAAGTCAACATCGAGGAGGGAAAGGAAAGATTGGGATTGAGGTAAAGGAAGAAGATTTTGTGGAGGATCTATTCATTGCCTCGACCCATGATTATTTGCTCTTTTTTACGGATCTGGGGAGAATCCATTGGAAAAAAGTGCATGAAATCCCCCAAGCAGGCCGGATGAGCAGGGGAAAGGCTATTGTCAATCTTTTAAACCTTGGGCCAGAGGAAAAAGTCACCACGATCCTCGCATTAAAAGAGTTCACTCCAGGAAAATATATTACTTTTGTGACAAAGAGAGGGATCATTAAAAAGACAGCTCTCGAAGCCTACAGTAATCCAAGATCCGGAGGGATCATTGCTCTCAGCCTTGATGAAGGAGATGAATTGATTTCTACCAAATTGACCGATGGAGAGCGCGACCTCTTTATTGCTACCAAATTTGGCAAAGCGATTCATTTCCCGGAAAATCAGGTTCGGGAAATGGGTCGAACGGCCAAGGGAATTCGAGCCATTCGTTTAATTAAGGAAGACGAAGTCATTGGAATGGAAGTGGTGATTCCTCATACCTCAATTCTAACCGTTACGGAAAATGGTTATGGGAAGCGCTCGTTGGCCTCAGAGTATCGAATTCAAAATCGGGGAGGATCTGGAATCTTTACGATAAAACGGACTAAAAAGACCGGAGAGGTCGTAGGGATTAAGACGGTCACTGAGGATGATGAAGTGATGGTGGTCTCAAATAAAGGGAAGATCATCCGTCTACGAGCAGCAGACATCCCGATCCAAGGAAGAACGACTCAAGGGGTAAAGTTGATCAGTCTCGAGGAAGGCGAGAAGGTCGTTTCGGTAGCTAAATTGGCAGAGAAAGACTAAAAAAACTTGAAATTTTTTTTGATAAAAGTTATTTATATTAGTGACCAATAGGTAAGCAAAATTTATCCTCATTAATTTCCCCACTTTGTTTTTAGAGTCATTTTTCCACAATTGTGGAAACAATGTGAAAAGAGATTGATAACTAATTGAAAATGTTAATTTTTTATAATCCATCTTGTTACCACCCATCAGGTTTATCTACATCTTTCATCCTTTTCCAGAGCCAAATCGATGGAAGAATTATGGTCTAAAGTCGCCGAATCCATTAAAGAGAGGATCGGCCCTCAAAATTTTGATATTTGGATAAAACCCATTCAATTGATCTCGATGGATGAAGAGAATGTGGTGTTAGAAGTCCCCAATCGTTTTTATAAAGAATGGGTTTTAGAGCATTATTCCATACCAATCAAAGAGACTATTTCTCTTCTTACTCAAAAACCATGTCATCTTCACTTTAAAATACGAAATGAAAAGTCGTTCAATAAAGACTCCTTTTCCATTCCATTCATGGAAGAAACAGAATCGATTACTCAAAAGTTTAATCCTAAATATTCTTTTAGTAATTTTGTAGTCGGCGCAAGCAATCAATTTGCTAATGCCGCCTGCCTAGCGGTCGCGAATCAACCGGCAAAAAATTATAATCCCTTATTTATCTATGGCGGAGTAGGACTGGGAAAAACTCATCTCCTTCATGCCATTGGAAATCACATCATTCAGAATCGAATTCTTCCCGATCCCAAAAAGATCTGTTATCTGTCCGCAGAGGAATTTACGAATGAATTGATTAATTCTATTCGATTTGATCAAATGGAAAATTTTAGAAATAAATTTAGGAAAATGGATATTCTCTTAATCGATGATATCCAGTTTATCGCAGGGAAGGAAAGAACCCAAGCAGAATTTTTCCATACCTTCAATTCCCTTTATGAAGCAAGGAAACAGATTGTAGTCACTAGCGATAAATTTCCAAAGGATATTCCCCATTTTGAAGAGCGTTTAAGATCCCGATTTGAATGGGGACTTATTGCCGATATTCAACCCCCTGATGTTGAAACAAAGGTAGCCATTTTAAAAAAGAAAGCAGAAAATGAAAAGATCGATCTTCCTAATGATGTTGCCTTTTATTTGGCTTCTCAAATCGATTCGAATATTCGCATGTTAGAGGGCTGTTTGATTCGAATTGGGGCATTTTCTTCTTTGACCAATACGCCTATCACTCTCTCTCTAGCCAAAGAGGTATTAAAAAATATCATTCATCCTAAAGAAGAATTTATCTCTATTGAGATGGTTCAAAAGATAGTAGCCAGCCATTTTAATATCAAATTAACCGATTTTAAAGCTAAGCGAAAAAATAAAGGTTTAGTGATTCCAAGGCAGATTGCGATGTATCTCTCTCGCAAATTAACCTCTTCTTCTTTAATTGAAATTGGAGAAAAATTTGGCGGGAAGGATCATTCTACGGTTCTCCATTCAATTAAAAAAGTGGAGGAGAGAATGTCCCAGGATCCCTCGTTTAAAGAGATGATTGAACAGTTACAGAATCGAATTAAATCCTAAAGGAAGAGTTGTGAATACCTATTAGAAATCTTGTGGAATGGGGGAGGAAAAAAGAGGGTTTTAAAAATTAAATGTTTAAATTTTATTTTTTTAATTCTATTTCAACTTAAAAAATTCATTTTTTATTAAGAGGTTCGTTCATTTTTCTTCATTTTAACAGATTCGTTGATTATGACTCTAATAGAGAAGAGAGATTATTATTCTTAGGAGGAGACCATGTCCTTTTTTGAAATTTATAAGAGTGATTTGTTGAGAGGATTGAGCCTCATTCAAGGAATTACTGGACGCCGAACCACCCTTCCTATCCTCTCCCATATCTTCATGGAGTGGAAGGAAAATGCCCTCTTTCTGACCGCTACCGATCTCGAAACTGGCATCAGAGAAAAATTAAAAGCTGAGGTTCATGAGGAAGGAAAAGCTTCTGTCTCGGCTAAAAAACTATATGAGATTGTAAGGGAACTTCCAGAAGGGATGATTCAAATCAGAACAAGGGAAAACCATTGGATTAACCTTACGTGTGAAAAATCGATCTTTAATCTCGTAGGATTAGATCCTGAAGAGTTTCCCTCTCTTCCCTCCTTTCAAGAAAAACTTTTTTCTTTCATTCCAGGCCACACCCTGAAGGAAATGATTGATAAAACGGTTTTCGCAGCCTCCAATGAGGAATCCCGTTATCACATTCACGGAATCCTCTTTATTCAACAAAAAATAGACGGAAGAGATGGATTAAGATTGGTCGCTACTGATGGCCATCGTCTTTCTTTAATTGATCGGGAATGTCCTCCCATTAAAGGGATTGAAAAAGGAGTGCTCCTTCCCAAAAAAGGGGTCTTAGAAATCAAAAAAGTGTTAGGAGAGATGGCAGAGGATAAAGACGTGGGGATTTATTTCAATCAAACTCATGGATTCTTTAAAATAGATTCTTCTATCGTAGTCCTTAGGTTGATTGAGGGAGAATATCCAGATTACGAGCAGGTAATTCCAAAAGATAATGATAAAATTATTAAAATAGAAAAAGAGGGGTTTAACGGTAGCTTAAGAAGAATTGCAACGATGGCCAGTGAACGCTTAGAAGGAATTAAACTCTCTTTTAAAAGAAATCTATTAGAGCTCACTTCTTATCACCAAGATTTTGGAGATGCGAAAGAGGAGTTAGAGGTCCTCTACGAAGGTCCTCCATTGGAAGTGGGATTCAATGCAAGATATTTGCTGGACGCCCTTCAGGTCATGGATACTCCATTTATTATTATGGAATTAAAAGATGAAGGGAGTCCCTGTACCCTTCGACCCGAAACCTCCAAACTTCCATCGGACCAGCTCTGTATTGTCATGCCGATGAGGATTTAAAAAATCGTTTAAACATTCAATGCGTTCGTTCAAGGAGAATCCATGAAATCTCAAGAAGAGCAACAGTATACAGCGGAACAGATCAAAGTCCTCGAAGGCCTCGCAGGAGTTCGAAAACGACCAGCGATGTATATCGGAAATACAGGGCTAGAGGGACTTCATCATCTGGTCCATGAGTTGGTTGACAATAGTATTGATGAGGCGTTGGCTGGATATTGCGATAAAATCGAAGTAATTATCCATATCGATAATAGTGTGACGGTGAGAGACAATGGACGAGGGATTCCAGTAGATATCCATGAGAAAGAAAAGCGACCCGCAGTAGAAGTGGTCATGACCAAACTTCACGCGGGAGGAAAATTTGATAATCAAAGCTATAAGATCTC
>JBDOIB010000449.1:0-1954 GCA_041082155.1 Thermodesulfobacteriota bacterium
GAGCTTCCCCAAGGTTTTACAAAAGAAATTTGGTGCCGGAAAATTAATGGGACCTTTGAAATAAAAGAAATTTTTTAAAGCCTGTCAAGTCCTTTACCCCGTCTTTTTCCCCCACCCTTTAGGATCGCCATTTGTCTAACCTTTAAAGGTTAACCCCGCCTAAAAACTGGCTCTTATAATAATATTGAGATGTCGGCAATCTTGAGGTCCGCTTACTTGCGGTCCCTGGCGGTGGATTATGCCAAGCATTTTATTGGAGTTCCCTACCACTGGGGAGGCGACGACCCAATGGCTGGTTTCGATTGCTCAGGTTTTGTGGTGGAGGTGCTTCAGGCTGTCGGAAGGCTGGCTCATGGCCGGGATTATACCGCCAATGACCTCTGGACCATTTTCAAAGTTTTTCAGGTGGAAAGAGGATATGGGGGATGTCTGGCCTTCTGGTTTGATGAGAACGGCCGGGCAAAGCATGTTGAGCTGATGATTGACAATGAATTTGTTATCGGGGCCTCAGGGGGCGGGTCACGAACGCTGACCATTGATGACGCAATTAATCAAAACGCCTTTGTGAAAATGAGGCCCCTCCGATATCGGGGGCAAAATTTTAAGATAGTCGACCCGTTCAAGGAGATTGGATGAGTGAATTAAAGGAGATTCTGAGACTTCTGGAATTGGCTGAGGCTTTCGCCGAAAGGCTGGAAGAGGTCTGGAAAGAAATCAAAGAAAGGATGGATGAAGAAAAGAATGAAAAGAAAAGGAAGGAACTTCTGGACGCTTGCGGGCATCGGGATCCTGGCGCTGTGCGTCGGATTCTTTTTGATTGAAGCATCCTGCGCGTCCAGACCTTACAATCCGGCCCTCTATCCCTCTTATGATGTGCTGAACCCTGGTCCAGAGGTCAGGATGAATCCAATTGGCTTCACTGAAGACGGAAATCTTATTGTCAATCAAGCCTTTATGCTTTGGGTTTATGAACTGAAACAAGAGGTTCTCAGGTTAAGGAAGGAATTGAAGGAGAAATCGAATTAAAGGAGGGGGAATGACCGAGCCAATAACCTGGGCTGCTGTGGGAATGGCGGCGGTTTCCAATATGGCAACTTGGCTGATGATTATCAAGGGAAAGAATGGAGAAAAAAAACTGAATGAAAATGGAAAATCGCCGGGAACGGCCAGGATATGTCGGGAAAGGGGAGAAAAGATTGCGGTGATGGAAACAAAGCAGAATCAGCTTGAACAAGATATCAAGGAAATAAAAGAAGATCTTAAGGAAATAAAAAGACTTCTTTTAAAGTGAGGCGAAGATGGCTGAGATTGTGGCGGCGATAATCGGGATTGCGGCCTGTGAGCTGTGTTTTGTGCTGGGAATCATTTATGAGAGGAAAAGGCGAAGCAGGGAGATTTTGAAATACATTGTGAAAAGAATGGAGCAGATGAAAGAGGGCGAAAAATGAAAATCATCAAGGTTCCGATTGATAAGGTCATTCCCTGGGATAAGAATCCCCGAGGAATTAAAGAAGAAGATTTTGAGCGTCTAAAAAGACAAATCAAAAAACTGGGCGTTTATAAACCGCTTCTTTGCTATCAGGAGGGCGATAAGTTCGTTACTTTGGGCGGAAATATGAGAATTCGCGCGCTAAAGGAATTGGGATTTAAGGAAGTAGAAATTTCTCTTGTGAAACCTAAGTCTGAAGCTGAAAAAATTGAATATTCTTTATCTGATAATGACCGGGCAGGCTATTATGAGGATGTAAAGCTGGCCGAATTAATTTATCCCCATCTTGAAGAACTCAACCTCAACGATTTCAAGGTAGATATTGGAAATCCCAGGGACTTAAAAGACATTGTTCAGCAATTTGGCCCTGACTTTGAAATTGAAGAAAAAGAAATAGATGAAAACCTTGAAACCTTATATGAATGTCCGAGGTGCGGTTACAGATGGTAAAAAGGAAGCCAACTT
>JBDOIB010000456.1:0-1158 GCA_041082155.1 Thermodesulfobacteriota bacterium
TTGATGTGGAGGTGTTAGACCTTCGTACTCTATGGCCGATGGATTGGGAGAGCATTGCCGAGAGTGTGACCAAAACTCATCGGGTCCTTATCGCCCATGAGGCCTGTCTCACCTGTGGATTTGGAGCTGAAGTTTCTGCCCGAATTCAGGAAGAACTCTTTGATGAACTGGATGCTCCTGTGTTGAGAGTAGGGGCCTATCGAGTTCCGATTCCGTTCAGTCCTCCATTAGAAAAATTTGTCATTCCAGGAAAGGACTCCTTAATCAGAGCGATCTACAAGATATTTGGAAAGGAAATGGATTAAATGGTTCATTCTCTCCATCCGGAAATATTTCTTAAAATGTATGAGCAGATGCTTATAATTCGAAATTTTGAGGAGAAGGCCATTGAATTATTTGAACATAACCTTATTCGAGGTAACATCCATCCCTGCATTGGCCAAGAGGCGGTTTCTGTTGGAGTATGCTTTGCTCTTCGAAAAGAAGACTATATGGTAAATACTCATCGAGGTCACGGCAACTGTATCGCTAAAGGAGCTGACCTCAAGAGAATGATGGCCGAACTTCTTGGGAAATCGACCGGGTACTGTAAGGGGAAAGGGGGATCGATGCATATTGCGGATTTCGAAGGTGGAAATTTAGGGGCCAATGGGATTGTAGGCGCTGGACTTCCCATCGCTGTCGGAGCAGGAATAAGCATTCAAAATCGAGGGACAGATCAGGTAGTGGCCTGTTTTTTTGGAGATGGTGCAGTGAATCAAGGGACATTTCATGAAAGCCTTAATATGGCAGCAATCTGGAAATTACCGGTCATTTTTGTTTGTGAAAATAATCAATATGCCCTTTCCACTCCAATTCGCGAGGCCATTTCGGTACCTCGAATCTCGGATCGAGCCCTGGCCTATGGAATTCCTGGAACGACCATTGATGGAAATGATGTGATTGAAGTTTACGAGCACATGAGAGAAGCTGTGGGAAGAGCTAAGGAAGGAAAAGGTCCCGCCCTCCTCGATTGTGTGACATATCGCTTTTTTGGACATTTCACCGGAGACCCCGGAAGGGGAATGACCTATCGTTCAAGAGAGGAGATGGAGGAGTGGTGGGGTCGTTGCCCAATCAAACGATTTAGAGAATATCTTTTTCAGGAAAAGATTCTCA
>JBDOIB010000462.1:0-27461 GCA_041082155.1 Thermodesulfobacteriota bacterium
GGAATTGACCTCGTGAATCTCCCTTTAGGAACCAAAATCCGGATAGGGGAACGTGTGATTCTCAGGGTCACTCAGATTGGAAAAGAATGTCACGAGCGATGTGCCATTTATTATCAGGCTGGTGAATGTGTGATGCCCAAGGAAGGAATTTTTGCAGAAGTCATCTCAGAGGGGGAAGTAAAAGTCGGGGACGAGATTTGGGTAGAGGGATAAGAGTGATGTTTTATTCGTTCTTTAATTCTTTGGAGGGGAATCGATGGAAAAAGATGTGGTGGCCGTACTAGGAGGAGGAAACGGAGGGCATGCGGTTGCTGCCAATCTTGCTTTGGCAGGCTATAAAGTCAATCTCTTTGAACTCCCTCAATTTACCGATACATTTGAAAAGGTTCTTAGAACCAGAGAGATTCGTATCGAAGGGGTTTCCATCGACGGAGTGGCAAAGTTAAATCTGGCCACTCATGATATCGAGCAGGCCATTAAGGATGCAGAGGTAATCTTCGTGGTCACCCCGGCATTCGGCCATAAAGCAATGGCTGAAGCCTGTGCACCTTTTGTGCAAGATGAACAAATCTTTGTTCTGATGCCTGGCTCAGGGGGGAGTCTCGAATTTGCCAAAATCTTTAAACAAAAAAAAGTAAAAAAAGAGGTAATTTTTGCCGAAAGCTGCACCCTTCCCTATGGGGCTCGACTAAAGGCTCCAGGACATGTGATGGTTTTTATTCACGCCCTTATCCTCCCCACCGGTGTTTTTCCAGCCAAGAAAACAGAAGAAACCCTCTCTAAACTTAAAAAATATTATTCCATCATGATTCCTGCAAAAGATGTTCTGGAAGCCGCCCTTAATAATCCAAACCCGATCGTCCATCCAGCAGCCACACTGCTCAGTGCCACCCGGATCGAACATTCCAAAGGTGAATTTTATCTCTATGCTGAAGGAATGACTCCCGCTGTGGCTCGGACTTTTGAATCCCTTAACGAAGAAAGGCTTTCTATCTGCAAAACCATGGGATATAACCTTTATCACTGGGATAATCTCGATTTTAAAAATTATAATTTAGGGGAAACAGAGGAGGAATGTCGATATCGAATCCTCAATACAAGTATGGATGCGGCTTTCGGGAAAGACGGGATCTACGCAGGAATGAAGATGAAGGGGCCTGAGCATTTAAAGGATCGTTATATTACGGAAGATGTTCCCTATGGAATGGTTTTAACTTCGACCTTAGGAGACCTTCTCGGGATTCCTACTCCAACCCATGATGCTATCATCCAACTGGCCTCGGTCATTAACCGCACCAATTATTGGAAAACAGGACGGGGCGTAAGAGAACTTGGACTATCTAAAATGACCAGACAAAGGTTAAAAAAATTCCTCATGGAAGGAAAATAAAAAGAGAGCACTTTCTAATCATAATTGCGCCCGAAAAAAGGAATTTTCTATAAGAAATTGAAAAAGAAAAAATTATAATAAAATCAATTAATTTTGACTTATCCACCCCTCCCTTCAAATGACACAAAATTCCCCTTGACAAATAAAGCCTATTATATTAGTATCCCTTCGAAATTGTGACTATTATCACATATTCAATTTTAGAAAACTATTCACTTAAAAATAGAAGGGGGGGATCCGCATCACAAAAATTTAAAATTCAAGATGTAAAATTCAAAATTAAAAATTAAGAAAGGGGGAATTGTTGAGATGCCATTTACAATTTCAAAAAGGTATATAGAAGCAGATCCAAGGAAGCTTGCGGACTGGCAAATAGCTGATATAGCTGAAGAAACAATGCCTACCATTGAAGAGGCACAAGAGAAATTAGGTCTTAAAAAGGATGAGATTATTCCTTATGGAAGACTCTGTAAGCTCGATTTTATGAAGATTATTGAGAGATTAAAAGATAAACCCGATGGAAAATATATCGAAGTTACGGCGATTACTCCAACTCCGCTGGGAGAGGGAAAGACCACTACCACAATGGGTCTGATTGAAGGCCTTGGAAAAAGAGGAAAGAATGTGGGTGGATGTATTAGACAGCCCTCTGGTGGTCCAACCATGAATATTAAAGGCACAGCGGCAGGGGGAGGAAAAGCCCTTTTGATCCCAATGACCGAATTCTCTCTGGGCCTTACAGGAGACATTGATGCCATTACCAATGCCCACAATCTGGCCATGGTGGCCCTGACCGCAAGGATGCAGCATGAAAGAAACTATGATGATGCAGAACTGGCTAAAAGAAATCTAAGGAGATTGGACATTGACCCCACCAATGTAGAGATGGGGTGGGTGATTGATTTTTGTGCTCAAGCATTAAGAAATGTCATTATTGGCATTGGCGGGAGGATGGATGGTTATATGATGCAATCCAAATTTGGGATCACGGTGAGCTCTGAGCTCATGGCCATCCTCTCTATTGTAAGAGACCTGAAGGATCTGCGAGAAAGGTTGGGAAAAATCGTTGTCGCTTTTGATAAAAAAGGAAATCCTGTAACGACTACGGACCTCGAAGTCGCAGGGGCAATGTGCGCCTGGATGAGAAATACGATTAATCCCACCTTGATGTGGACGACAGAATATCAGCCCTGCATGGTTCATGCCGGTCCTTTTGCTAATATCGCTGTAGGTCAATCTTCCATTATTGGTGATCGGATCGGTTTAAAAATGTTTGATTATCATATCACTGAAAGCGGATTTGCTGCAGATATCGGGTTTGAGAAGTTCTGGAATGTGAAATGTCGATTGAGCGGACTGAAACCCAATGTCTCTATTCTCACCACCACCATCAGGGCCTTAAAGATGCACGGGGGAGGCCCGGCAGTCGTCGCAGGACGTCCCATTCCTGATGAATATACCAAAGAAAATCTCCAGCTCTTAGAGAAGGGAATCGCAAATATGCTCCATCACATCGGGATCATAAAGAAGTCTGGTATCAGCCCGGTGGTTTGTATCAATACCTTCCATACCGATACAAAAGATGAGATTGCAATGGTCCGCAGGTATGCGGAGCAGGCTGGAGCTCGTTGCGCGATTTCAGAACACTGGCTTAAAGGGGGGGATGGTGCTCTGGAGTTAACCGACGTGGTTCTCGACGCATGTAACGATAAGGTAGATTTTAAATTCCTCTACCCCTTAGAGATGCCCCTGCGACAACGGGTTGAAATTATTGCCAAAGAGGTTTACGGAGCCGACGGTGTTTCTTGGACTCCTGAGGCAGAGGCCAAGGCGAAACGACTCGAGGCAGATCCAAATATGAAAGACTTTATGACCATGATGGTCAAAACTCACTTGAGTTTAACCCATGATCCCACCCGAAAAGGGGTCCCAAAGGGTTGGATCTTGCCTGTCCGTGATGTTTTAATCTTTGCGGGGGCAAAGTTCCTCTGCCCGATGACCGGAACTATCAGCCTGATGCCCGGAACCAGCTCTGATCCAGCCTTCAGACGAGTTGATGTAGATGTCAATACCGGGAAAGTGACAGGTCTTTTCTAAATTATAATCGTGTTACAAAAACATCCCCAATCCCATTTCGGTCGAAATCGAGATGGGATTGGGGAAAAATTAAATATTCTCTTATAATCGAAAATAAACAATGAATACCTTCTACGATTACCCTTTCTTTATATTCGTTGTTCGAAAGATTTTAATTTAAAGAGTTTCATATTTAAAGAGAATTAGTCTTTTGTGGAAGGGAGCTTAATATTTTTATAGGGGGGAGGAAAAGATGACAGCAAAATTGATCAATGGCAATGAGATTGCCAAGCAGATTCGGGAGGAATTGAGGCAGGAGGTTATCCAGTTAAAAGAAAAGTATAATGTTGTTCCTGGATTAGTAACTATTCTTGTGGGAGAAAATCCTGCTTCCGTGAGTTATGTCACTGCCAAACAAAAGACTTCAAAGGAGTTAGGCTTCTATTCCATTCAGGATAACCAGCCCGAGAGTATTACAGAGGAACAGCTCCTTCAGCTTATTGAGAAGTATAATAAGGATCCCAAGATTCACGGGATTCTGGTTCAACTTCCTCTTCCGAAACACATCAATGAAACTAAAATTCTTTATGCCATCGATCCGAAGAAAGATGTGGACGGTTTTCATCCAGTCAATGTTGGAAAATTGATGATCGGTGAAGCGGATTACCTTCCCTGCACCCCAGCCGGAATTCAGCAGCTCCTTATCCGATCCGGAGTCCAGATCGAGGGGGCGGAAGTCGTCGTTGTTGGAAGATCGAATATTGTAGGGAAACCTATTGCCAACATCCTTCTTCAAAAACAGAAGGGAGCCAATGCCACGGTCACCGTATGTCATACGGGAACAAGGGATATGGCCTTTCATACCCGAAGAGCGGACATCCTGATTGTTGCTGCAGGGAAACCCAAAGCCATTACGGCCGATATGGTGAAGGAGGGAGCGGTGGTCATCGACGTAGGAGTGAATCGAATTGGCATGACTCCTGATGGGAAAGCCAAACTCTGTGGAGATGTCGATTTTGATGCCGTTAAGGAGAAGGCCTCTATGATCACTCCTGTTCCGGGGGGAGTGGGGCCTATGACGATTACCATGCTGATGATGAATACCGTAAAAGCAGCTAAACTCCATGCCGGAATAAAATAGAGGCCAGGAAGTTGGATCCATGGGTTTAATCCGGGTCACCATCGATGGTCAAGAGATTGAATGCCTTGAAGGAGAATTTATCCTCTGGGTAGCCCTCGATCATGGAATCTACATCCCCAATCTCTGTGCCATTCGAGAAAAGAAAGAACCCTATGGAGGATGTCGCCTCTGCTTTGTAGAAGTGGAAGGACAGGAAGCTCCTTGGACAGCCTGCACCTTGAAGGCCAGGGAGGGAATGAAAATCTACACCCGAAGCCTCAAGGCCTTGAGGCTTGCCAGAACAGCCTGTGAATTAATCCTCAGCAATCATCCTGTGGATTGTGCTCATTGTCTAAAAACAGGTTTGTGCGAACTTCAAAAGATTGCCAGACACCTTGGCGTGAGCCTTAAGACCCAACGATTTAAGAAATTTTTAAGGAACCTTCCAATCGATGAAACGAGTCCCGTTTTTGTCTACGACCCTAATAAATGTGTCCTCTGTGGGCGATGTGTTTGGTTGTGCCATGAAAAAATAGCAATAGGAGAGATTGGATTCGCCTATCGAGGTTTCCAGAAATGGGTGACCACCTTTGATAATGCTCCCATCGGGCAATCCGAATGCAGGAATCGAAAGGAACTTGTGGAGATCTGTCCGGTGGGTGCCTTCGGGGCAAAAGATCGACAAATGGGTAAACAGAAAATCCAACAGATAGGAGGATGAATATGATTATCATCGGTGAAAATATCCATGTGATTGCCAAAGATGTCTCCCAGGCCATTCGGGAGAGAAACGAAAAAGTGATCCAGGCCCTGGCCAAAGAACAAACCCAGGCAGGGGCCCACTACCTTGACCTGAATGTAGGACCCATGAAGAAGGATACGGAAGACACCATGAAATGGCTGGTCAACTGTGTTCAGGAAGTCACCGATCTTCCCCTCTCCATTGATACCATGAATCCCGTGGCCATGGAGGCAGGATTAAAATATTGTAAAAAGAGACCCTTACTGAATTCTGCCTCAGGAAAAACAGACTCCAAACAACAGATGCTTCCTCTGGCCAAAAAATATAATTGTGATGTGGTGATTTCGGTGATGACCGACAAAGGAATGCCTCCGGAGGTGGAATCTAAGATTGAAAGCATCATGGACACGGTCGCTTACGCCAATGAATTAGGGATTCCGAACGAGGATATCTGGGTGGATCCGATTATCCTTCCCGTGAGCACTGCAGGGGAAGGTCAAAAGATTGCTGTCGGGAACCTTGAATTTATAAAAATCCTCCAAGATGTTCTCCCTGGAGTTAAATCCACGGTGGGCCTTTCCAATGTGTCCAATGGGGTTCCTTCCCATCTGAGACCGATTCTCAACCGGACCTATCTGGTGATGCTAGAGAGAAATGGACTCTACTCGGCCATCGCCGATCCACTGGATGAAGAGTTAATGGCCTTCATGAGAGGGGAACTTCAGGACATTAAGAATCTCATCTATAAGGTGATGGATGGAGAGGAAGTGGATCTTTCCTCTTTATCTCAGAAAGAGCTCGCATATGTCAAGACAGCCCGAGTCTTAATGGCCCAGACCCTCTATTCGGATGCCTGGTTGGAAATTTAAAAACCTCTGTGTCATAATTATTTTGTAGAAATTATTTTATTATAAAAACAATTCTGCTTTAGGAGGAATTTTATGGAATACAAAGCCCCCATCGAGTCGTATAAAGGTGTGGTAAGAGAGGTGACGATCGGTAAAGGAGATAAGGTATTAAAGATTGGAGGGGAAAATATCCTCCCCCTTCATTTTTTCGACGAAGGATCGATGCCCAATCCTCCCAAATTTGCTCTCGAAGTCCTGGATATGGAACCCACCGAAAAGATCCCTCACCTTCTTGAACCTTTTGGAGACGCCGTCTCTGACCCTATCCGGTGGGCCAAAAAATGTGAAACCTTTGGGGTGGATGCGATCTGCCTCACTCTGGTAAGCACAGACCCCGCCGAAAAAGACAGCCCCGCGGATCAAGCGGCCCAGTTGGTCAAACGAATGGTCTCTGAAATTAAAAAACCCTTAATTGTCTATGGATCAGGAGACGAGAAGAAGGATGCCGAGGTTCTTCCCAAAGTGGCACAGATCTGTGCGGGTGAGAACCTCCTGATCGGTCCCGTTCAAAAGGAGAATTTTGAGGTCGTTGGAAAGGCCATCCTTGAGAATGGTCACGTGGCCATAGCCCAGAGCCCGTTGGATATCAACCTGCTTAAGGAACTGAATGTAAAACTCTGTAAATTTCTGCCTCCGGAGAGGGTCGTCATTGATCCACTCTCTTCGGCCTTGGGTTACGGGATCGAATACAGTTTTTCACTCATCGAACGGGTGAAACAGATTGGAATTATCACCAAAGACAGTATGACGATGATGCCCATCATTGCCAACCTCGGCGATGAATGCTGGAAAACAAAACAGGCGAAAGAAAACAAAATCCAGGGATTGCTCTGGGAAGGAATAACAGCTCTCTCTCTTTATCTCGCAGGGGCGAATCTCCTTGTTCTCAGACATCCCGAAACACTCAAGCTTGTAAAGGAAACCATAGGAGGAAATGGAAGATGGCCGAGTTAAAAGAAACCAATAAACGATTAGAGGAGATCTACCATAAGATTAAAGCTGAGATTCCCTGGGAACCTATCGGGCATACCCCGATGCCCGAAATTGCGGATCTCAGGAACTGGGATATGAAACTGCTTCAGACATATAAGCCTTGGTATGCTCCCTTCTGTGATGTTTGTTGTTTCTGTACTTTTGGAAAGTGCGATTTAACAGAGGATCGAAGAGGAGCTTGTGGTATTGATATTGCAACTCAGCAGGGAAGATGGATCCTTCTTTTCTGCCTAATGGGAGCTTCCGCTCATGCTTCTCACGCAGGACACATCCTCGAAGTTCTTATTGAACGATATGGCCCTGAGAAAAAGATCAATCTTGGAACCTCCGTTGATCTTGAAGCTCCAAATATACGGACGGTTCTTGGGTTAAAGCCAGAAACCTTAGGAGATTTAAAAATTGCAATTGAATATGTCTACAAAGAAATCACCCATCTTCTGGATTCTACTGCCATGGGACAGGAGGGGAATTTCCTTGATTATGAATCCAAGGCCCTCCATGCAGGAATGCTTGACCATGTGGCGATGGAGGTAGCAGATATAGCACAAATCGTTGGTTTAAATTATCCAACTTCCGTAGCGGATACGCCCCTGGTAGATCTGGGTTGGAATTCGGTCGATAAAACAAAACCCATCATTTGCTTCATAGGCCATAATCCTGCCACTTCTACAGTTGTTGTGGATTACCTTCGGGAGAATAACCTTTATGACCAGGTGGAGGTTTGCGGTGTTTGTTGCACAGCCTTAGAGACAACCCGATATTCCGATAAGGCCAAGGTGATCGGTCCTTATTCCAGGCAGCTTTTTTATGTGAGGAGCGGGATTGCCGATGTAATTATGACAGATGAACAGTGCATTAGAACAGATATGCCAAAAGAGGCAACCCAGGCGGGTTCTGCACTCATTGCTACTATTGATAAAGTAATGTATGGATTAGAGGATGCTTCCGGAATGCCAACCGAAGAGATTGTTAAAAAAATGGTCGAAGAAAAGAAACATTTTGCAATCCTTGATCCAAAGAAAGCCGCAGAAGTTGCAGTGAAAGTCGCCATGGCTATCGCTCCTCAGAGGAGAAAAGCATGGCTCACAGAACAGGAGGCACAGGAGCTCGCAAAGAAATGTAGCCTCTGTGGAATGTGCGAAACGGCGTGTCCAAATCTTTTTGATATTGGAAGAGGAATTAGTGATGTAGCTAAAGGAAATTTCGAAACCATCCGAGATTTATTCAATCTATGTATTGGTTGTGGGAAATGTGAAGAGGAATGCCCAAGAGATATTCCGATCCTGAAAATCATGCAGGTCGGAGCAAGTATGGAAACCTACAAAGTCCGGGCAGGCCGCGGTCCAATTATGGATACTGAAATTAGGACAGTGGGTGCACCCATCACCCTTGGAACGATTCCAGGAGTAGTTGCCTTAGTGGGGTGCTCAGCCTATCCTGATATTCGAGATCTCGCAGAGATCGTAGATGAATTTGCTAGGAGAAAATATATTGTGGTCGTTTCTGGTTGTACTTCTATGGCTGTTGGCCTGTGGAAAGACGCTGATGGAAAAACCATTTATGAGAAGTATCCTCCTGTATTTGATGCGGGTGGAGTAGTCAATGTGGGCTCCTGTGTAGCCAACAGTCATATTTCAGGGGCGGCTATAAAAATTGCCAACATTTTTGCAGCGTTACCATTAAGGGCGAACTACGAAGTCATGGCAGACTATGTGCTTAACCGAGTAGGAGCCGTAGGAATTGCTTGGGGAGTCTATTCCCAGAAAGCAGCTGCGATTGCTACTGGGTTTAACCGATTGGGTGTCCCTGTGATCTTCGGACCCCATTCTTCAAAATATCGAAGGCTCTATCTTTCAAGAAAAGAAGAGGCGGAATGGAAGGTGATGGATGCCAGAAAGAAACAAATCGTTGAGACAGGAGAGCCTTCCCCCGAACATCTGGCTTATGTCTGTGAGACCAAGGAGAAGGCCATGGTCATGATTCCCAAACTCTGCATCCGTAAGAACGATACCCCCCAGGGAAGAGCGATTAAGCTCAATCACTATATCTCCCTTTATAAAAAATATATGGGAGGTGGACTCCCAGAGGATCTTCATCTCTATGTGAGAAGAGATGCAGATATCCCACTCGTCTACAAGAAAGAGGTAAAAGCCTATTTAACCCAGATTGGCTGGAAACCCAAGGAACCGGTAGGGCTTCCCACCCTGATTGGAACCTACCCCACAAAGGTTCCTGTGGATTCCGTGATTCATTAAAAGGAGGAAAAAGATGAGCCAATTAGCTCCTATGTTGCCTATGCATCGAGTCAATGTCCTGACTGGAACAAGGACAGCGAGGATGGTAGAGGATCCTGTGGAATTCGCCAAGCAGATCCTGAAAGCTCAGAGACCTCTTCTTGTTCTCGGTCCACGTTTAATGAAGATTACCCTTGGTGGGAGACTGCTTCTTGAATATGCCTTAGAGATCGCCAAAGCCAGAAATATCCCGACCTGTGCCACGGCCACAGTCAAATCGAAAATGGTCGAGTTAGGGGTCAATCCTGACAGTGTCTATGATATCGTGGAGATTATCCATGCCTTGAAGGATCCGGAATGGAAGGGGGTGAGGAAGGAAGGAAACCATGATCTGGTTCTCTTCTTTGGATTCAGAACCGACCTTGGGAACCAGGGGCTCTCGGTGCTTAAACATTTTGCTCCTCATCTAAAAACCATGACACTCTGTAAATACTACTACCCTCATGCCGATTTCTCACTTCCCAATATCCGAAAGGATGAACAGTGGAAGGCCTTTTTGGAAGGATTAATTGAAAATTTAAAAAAAGAATAAACTATCCTATGAAAGGAGAGTAAAAGATGGAGTTTCATGTAGACATTGGACCCCAGTACGAAGGTGAAGTCATTAGAAAAGAAAACCTCTATATCGAATTTGGAGGACCAAAGGTCGCCCATAAGTTTGAATTGGCGACCGTCAAGAGTCCTGAGGAGATCGAAAACGAAAAGGTGGAGATCATCGGTCCGGATATCAATGAACTGACCCCCTATGATCCGGAGACGGACAAAGGAGGATCTTATCCCATCGCCATTTTGATTGACGTGGCAGGAGCCGATTTAGACAAGGATGCAGAACCCATCATCGAGAGAAAGATTCATATGTATCTGAACTTCATTCAGGGCTGGTATCATATGAACCAGAGACAGGACATGTGGGTACGAATGAGTACGGATGCTTACAAAAAGGGATTCACTTCATTAAGAGAATTAGGAGAAATCTTTAACTTCCTTTTTACTTCCGAGATGCCCATCATCGAAAAGATTCAAACCACAATCATCACGGATCCCAAGAAGGTGGAAGAGCTTCTGCCCGAGGCTTTAAAACGATATGCGGAACGTGATGAGCGGGCCCGGCAGCTCAAAGACGAGGATGTGGATACCTTCTACGGTTGCGTACTCTGCCAGAGCTTCGCACCCACCCACTGTTCCATCATTGCTCCCAATCGGATTGCCAATTGCGGAGCCATTAACTGGTTCGATGGGCGCGCTGCAGCAAAAATTGATCCTGAAGGACCCATTTTTGCTATCCCGAAAGGGGAGTTGATTGATCCGGCCAGAGGAGAATACGAAGGGGTCAATAAAGTGGTTGCCGAGAAATCTTTGGGAACCTATGATCGGGTCTATCTCTACAGTGCCTTTGAGCATCCTCATACCTCTTGTGGGTGCTTTCAGGCGATTGTGTTTTACATTCCTGAGGTCGATGCCTTTGGGATTGTTCATAGGGAATTCAAAGGAGAGACCGTCATTGGGATCACCTTCTCAAGAATGGCTGGAGAAACCTCGGGAGGAAAACAGGTAGAAGGTCGACTGGGAACAGGACTGGAGCAACTCCGATCCCCTAAATTTATTCAAGCCGATGGCGGACTGGCTCGAATTGTCTGGATGCCTAAAGAGATCAAAGAAAGGTTCAGGGATGTCTTGGAAGCGAAGGGGCTTTATGATAAGATTGCTACAGAAGAAGATGCTAAAAATCCTGATGAACTCACAGCCTTCTTAGAAAAGGTTGGACATCCCTGGCTCAAAGGCGAGGTTGAACTTCCCACTTAAATTAAAAAGGTCTGTCTAACTGGGGGGAGTGATCCATTTTTCATCACTCCTCACTCTTCGCTACTAACTTTATAATAAGGGGGGTGCGATATGCCGATATCAGGTTCAGAAATTGTAAAGATGCTTCCAGGAAGAAAACCCTGCAAGGACTGTGGTTTCCCAACCTGTTTTGCCTTCGCCATGAAGCTTGCCACCGGTGGAGCTTCCTTGGATAAATGTCCTTACCTCTCCCCAGAGGTGAAGGCTAAGCTCGAAGACCTCCTGGCCCCTGCCATCAAACTGGTGACCATCGGCACAGGAGACAACAAGGTTCAGGTGGGAAATGAGGAGGTGATCTATCGTCATGAGAAGACCTATATCCATCCACCTGGAATAGGAATTCTTATATCTGACAAAGAAGAGGACTCGAAGGTGGATGAAAAGATAAAGAAGGTCAAAGAGCTTCAGTTCCCATGGGTCGGTCTCACCCTTAAGGCCGAACTTCTTGCTCTTCAATTCGAATCTGGCAACAAAGAGAAATATCTCTCCCTCGTCAAAAAGGCGGCTCAAAGTGGCCTTGGACTTATCCTGATCTCCAAGGATCTGGAGGTCTTGTTTGCGGCGAGGGATCTCTGTGCCGAGCAGCGACCTCTCCTCTATCCAATCACCAAAGAAAATATTGATCAAGCGATTCCAAGAATCAAAGAGAAACCCACTCCACTCGGGGTGTATGGCGCAGGGATTGAAGAACTCATCCCCTTAACCAAGAAATTGAAAGAGGCCGCAGTGGATGAACTTCTTCTGGATCCAGGTTCAAAGAATATATTAGATGCCATTAGAGATCAAACCTTTATTCGGAGAGCAGCCTTAAAGCAAGGTTTCAGACCTTTAGGATACCCTACGATTGCCTTCCCGTGCTTTATGGTGAAGGAGGGGCTGAAGGAGATCCTCACAGCATCGGTCTTCATCAATAAATTTGCATCGGTCATCATCCTTTCTGATTTTGACCAGTATACCTTACTTCCTCTTCTGGTTCAGCGTCTTAATATCTATACGGATCCTCGTTTCCCGATGGCGGTGGAAGAGAAATACTATGAGATTGGAACCCCAGATGAGAACTCCCCTGTTCTGATTACTTCAAACTGGGCTCTCACTTACTTTATTGTTTCCTCAGCCATTGAAGCAACCAAGATTCCTTCCTATCTCTGTGTGAAAGATACGGAAGGATTAGGGGTCCTTACGGGATGGGCGGCCGGAAAATTCACGGGCGATTCGGTGGCCGCTATGGTCAAAAAATCAGGAATTGAAAGCAAGGTAAAAAATAAAAAGATTGTGATTCCTGGTCGGGTAGCCAGAATCAAAGGAGAACTTGAAGATGCCCTTCCGGGCTGGGAAGTGGTGGTAGGCCCCAGAGAAGCGGCAGGAATCGGTGCTTTCTTACCCGAATATGCCAAAAGCTTGAGAAAATGAAACAGCGGGAAGAAGACCTTTCGAAACTCTCATTCATTTTTGAACTCTATGGGCATGAGAGAAATGGTCTAATTCCAATTCTGCTTGAGATCCAGAAAGAGTTTGGATATCTTCCAAAAGAAGCCTTAAAAAAAGTGGCCACTTTCCTGAATATGAGACCCATCGAGGTTTGGGGAGTGGCCACATTTTATAATCAATTTCGTTTAGCTCCCCTCGGGAAAAATCATATCAAGGTTTGTATGGGAACAGCCTGCCATCTCGCAGGAGGGAGATTGGTATTGGAGGCATTGGAACGGGAGCTTCATCTTAAAGTGGGAGAAACTTCGGAAGACGGTCAATTCAGTCTTGAAAGGGTGGCCTGCATTGGTTGTTGTATGCTCGCCCCTGTCATCGTGATCAAAGACAAAATTTATCCAAAGATGTCACCCTTTAAGGTGGAAGAATCCCTGCTCCCTTATAGACAAGAAAGTGAATCTTTAACAGAAGGATGTTGAAAGGATTAGATTGGGATTTGTCGAGGTTCAAAAAAGGGCCCAGGCCCAATGGTTAGCCTTAGAGGAAAGAACTCATATAAAGATTGGAGCAGCGACCTGCGGACGTGCTGCAGGTGCCTTGGAAGTTCTTCAGGCTTTCAAAGAAGAATTCTGTAGAAGAAATCTCGATATCCCTGTGATCGAGGTCGGATGTATCGGCCTCTGTTATGCAGAACCGCTTGTCATCATCTCTAAACCCCGATCCTATCGCGTTGTATATCCCAATGTTACCCCTGAGATCGTTCCCCGATTGATCGATGGCTATATCGAGGGAGAGGATCCCTGTCTGGAACTTGCCCTTGGAACACTCGAAACAGAGGAGAGGGGTTTCCCCTCCATCCCTGAACTTCCAAGATTTGAGTATGAACACCGACTGATTTTAAGAAATTGTGGCTTTATCGATCCCAACAATATTTATCATTATATTGCAAATGGAGGGTATTCCTCTCTTGCCAAGGCTCTAAACATGGAGCCCACCGAAATCATCCAGGAAGTCTCACGATCGGGGCTAAGAGGAAGGGGTGGCGCAGGTTTTCCAACCGGAATTAAATGGCAGCATTGCTATCAAGCCCCTGGGTCGATGAAATATGTCATTTGTAATGCAGACGAAGGAGATCCTGGGGCCTTTATGGATCGAGTCATCCTGGAGAGTGACCCCCAACAGGTCATTGAAGGAATGGTCATTGCGGGGTACACCATAGGGGCACAGAAAGGATATATCTATATTCGAGCCGAATATCCACTTGCCATCGAACGGGTCAAAAAAGCATTAAGAGAGGCAGAAGAGGTAGGAGTATTAGGAAAGAATATCCTTGAAAGCGATTTCAATTTTTATATCAGTATTGTTCAAGGAGCAGGGGCTTTTGTCTCAGGAGAGGCCACCGCTCTGGTGGAAGCGATGGAAGGAAAGAGGAGCGAGCCAAGGGTAAGACCTCCGCGACTTTCGGAAAAGGGACTCTGGGGATCCCCTACCCTTCTGAATAATGTTAAAACCTTTTCCTATATTCCCTTCATCATTAACAAAGGCTCTCAGGCATTTGCTTCCATTGGGACAGAGAAAAGCAAGGGGACAGCGGTCTTCACCCTTGCAGGAAAGGTGAATTACCCTGGGCTGACGGAAGTCCCCATGGGAACCACCCTGAGAAGACTCGTTTATGACATTGCAGGGGGGATGAAGGGCGGGAAAAAATTTAAGGCAGTTCAGATAGGAGGGCCCTCGGGAGGATGCATCCCTGAATCCCTCTTAGACATTCCTATTGATTATGATTCCCTCCAACACGCCGGCTCGATGATGGGGTCAGGGGGAATGATCTTTATGGACGAGGAGGATTGTGCTGTGGATACGGCACGATTCTTTCTCGATTTTACCACCAAGGAATCCTGCGGGAAGTGTACGATGTGTCGGCTCGGAACGCTGCACCTCCTGAGCCTTCTGGAAGACATCTGCTCGGGTAAGGCCAAAATAGAGGATCTGGAGCTCCTCCGGGATCTTGCTGAAGATGTAAAGATGGGATCCCTTTGTGGGCTTGGTCGCTCCGCTCCCAATCCGGTGCTTACAACGATCAGATACTTTGAGGAGGAATATCGAGCCCATATCATAGAAAAAAGATGTCCGGCATTGGTCTGTAAGGATCTGATTGCCTTTTATATCCTCCCCGAGAAATGTGATCGGGCATGTGAACATTGTATCCTCGTATGCCCGACCAAGGCGATCAAAGGGGAAAAAGGGGAAATAAAACTGATTGATCAGGAAAAATGCTCAAAATGTGGAACCTGTCTGGAGGTCTGTCCGCCTGAATATCATGCTGTGGTAAAGCTATCCCCTTTGAGTAAACTCTCTTACCAGGAGACGAAGGGGTAAAAAAACTAAAGGAGAAAGGTATGGCGAGAAAGATTGTGGCCACAGGAAGAGGGGGAGCAGGAAAATCTACCTTTGTTGCTCTGATGAGCCGATATCTTAAGCCCCCTTCTTTATTAATTGACCTTGATCCGGATCTCAGTCTTGCGGATATGCTCGGAATTGACTTGAGAGAACAGGGAAAACGGACTGTGGTCGAAGCGCTTTACGATGCGGTCAAAGAGAGGCAACGCGGAGGAAGTCCTTTGACTCCGGTGGAGGATCGATTCAAAGGCCTTCTCTGGGGAGACTGCCTTTATGAGGGAAGAGGATTTGATGTCATGACTCTCGGGACGAAGGATATGGAAGGATGTTATTGTTTTCCTGACCATCTCCTGAGAAAAACGATCGGGGAACTCTCTAAACACTATACCCATGTGGTCGTTGATTCTCCAGCCGGACTGGAACATCTTAATCGAAATATCGTCTCCGAGGTGGATGATCTCTTTTTAATTCTGGATCCATCAGAAAAGTCCCTCACCCATATTAAGAAGGTGAAACTCGTACTCAGAGAAGTGGGAACGATCTATCATCGTTTCTACCTGATCGGGAACTACATGTTTGATGACGCGGCTGTGAAACACTTCGAAGAGGCAGGAGAACTCTTTTTAGGAAGAATCGAATATGACCCAAAAGTAGAAGAATTCAATCTTTCGGGAAAATCTCTCCGAGAGCTTCCCGAATCCTCTCCTGCCTGCCGATCGGTTAAAAAGATTCTGGAGAAAGCGAGGTTGATCTAAGAATGGGAAAGATCCATGTGATTACAGGGAGAGGGGGAACCGGAAAATCTACTTTTACCGCCCTTATGGCAAGATTTCTGCCTACTTCGTCTCTCCTTCTCATCGATCTTGATCCTGATGGGAGCCTGGCCAAAATGGTGGGGGCCGATCTGGAAGAAGAGGGAAAGTGGACGATCTCCGACGCTCTCTACGAGGTGATGGGAAAAGGTAGGGAGACAAAAGATATTCCGGATCTTCTCCGGCAGAAGATGGAAGACGGGAACCTCCTCTATCGAGGCATCAAATTTGACCTAATCAGTCTGGGGACAAAACTGGCCCAGGGCTGTTATTGTCTCCCGGATGAAATGATGAAAGAATTGATAAGAAATCTCAATAAAAATTATGAAGTAGTTTTGGTAGACTCTCCTGCTGGCCTGGAACATCTGAATCGAAAGGTCACAC
Organism: Thermodesulfobacteriota bacterium; assembly: GCA_041082155.1. Taxonomy (GTDB): domain Bacteria; phylum Desulfobacterota; class BSN033; order BSN033; family UBA1163; genus CALIBK01. The sequence continues at coordinate 16,387 of JBDOIB010000462.1, forward strand.
CAGAGATCGACGATCTCTTCGTGATCATGGATCCCTCTGAAAAATCGGCAAAGCATATCGAAAGGATTAAATATGTGATTAAAGGGGTCAATATCCATTATCAACATTTCTATCTTATTGGAAACTATCGATTTACAGAGGAAGCAGAGGCCTATCTCCTGAGATCCGGCGAAAGATACCTTGGAAGGATTGCCAATGATCCATGGGTCAGGGAATATAATCTTAAAGGGATCTCCCTCTTTAAAATCCCTGAAGAGGCTCCTTCCTCCTTATCGGTAAAAAAGATTCTTCGGGAGGCTGGATATGATCTTGTATCAGAATATCACTGAGGAGAGTTTTGGATTAGCCTTGGATCTTGCCAAAAAGAAGCTCACCACTCTAAATCCTGAAGAGCTTTGTAAAAAGACGGGGGCCTCTCTTTTGGATCCAACCCGAATTATTCTCCCCTATTTTTCTCGACCTCATGTGGTCGATCTCCGAAACGGACAAATTTCACTTCAAGAAGACCCGGAAATAGAAATCCCTCTGAAAGATCGAATCCTGATCCTTCACTATCTGACCCAGGCGAAAGGAACCCCATGGACCCATCGGCTCATTACCTATGCCCAGATTCAAGGAGGAAGATTCTACTGTCCGGCTTTTCAAAAAAGAACGATTGAGCCGATTCTGAACGCGTTCGGAAATCAGCCTGAGCATCTCATTGAGATCGCTCAAGAGGTTGGAGGAGAGCGAGCCTCCTACGGAGATGCTTCTGTCGCTTTTTATCCCTTTCCTTTTGTAAAGATCGTGATTGTCATTTGGCGGGGGGATGAGGAGGTTTCTCCCAATGGGAACATCCTGTTTGATAGGAATATCACGGATTATTTGTCAGCGGAAGATATCGCGGTTGTTTCCGAAACCTTGATCTGGAAACTCATCCGCCGATCCAATTCATAAAAGGGAAATCACGTTGAATTTTACTCCATATGATTCCATTTGAAGCCCAATGTCAGACCACCGCAATGGGTATTCTTCCCCATCGAGATATCGAGCAGGCTCTCCATTTAAGCCTGAGCTTAGATATTCCCTTCTGGCCGCAACTCCCTCATTTGAGTCTCTACGAAGATATGTATGTCCAAACCTCCCAAAACTTTCCTGGAATCTCTGTGGACCACGAAAAAAAGAGGCTCACCTTTCATACGGAACGATTTCAACAAGAACTTGAAGGTTATTTCGATCGAATGGAGGACCCTGAAACCTATCGACTCACCCCTGAGTATTCGATTGTTTTTCGATCCTTCCTTGCCAAACCCCTTGAGTCCTACTCTGCCATCCGAGGCCAAGTGACTGGACCTGTGAGTTTTGGATTTAAAGTTCTCGATGAAAACCTTAAACCCATTATCTATAACGAGGAGGTGAAATCGATTCTCTACGATTTCATCCAAAAGAAGGTCAATCTCCAGTATCATGAACTTCGAGAAAAAAACCCGAGAGCTTTTGTCTGGGTGGATGAACCTGGATTAGGCTATGTCTTCAGTGGCCTCTCCGGATATAATGACCAACAGGCCCGGGAGGATTATCTTCGGTTTGTCCAAGGGCTCGAAGGACCCAAAGGGCTCCATCTCTGCGCGGATGTGAATCTCCCTTATCTTTTGGAGTTAGGGATTGAAATCCTTTCGTTTGATGCCTTTCAGATAGGGTTTATGCCCAAAGAGTATGCAGAGGCTGTGGCTGAATTCTTTAAAAAAGGAGGGGTGATTTCATGGGGAATTGTGCCCACCGAGGGAAGGGTTCTCGAGAATCAAACCCCAGACTCTTTGGCTTCCCTTCTCTCGGACTATTGGAAGGTGATTTCTGATTATACAGATCTCTCCCCGAATCAAATTGCAGAACAGTCTTTAATCGCACCTTCAAGATGTTGCCTGGTGGATCTTTCTCTGGAATCGGAAGATAGAGAAAAGGATTCCCGTCGGGAAGAGAGAGTGGTCGAGAAAGCCTTTCTCCTCCTAAAAGAAGTCTCCTCTCTTCTGAGAAAAAGATGGCTTTAAATAGATTAATTAAGCCTTCTTGATTTACCCTTCTGGATTCTTTTATGATTATTTTGATGAAGGGTTTTTTTAATCGCCTTCTCCGAATCCATCTCTCTACGAAAAAGGCTACGGTTGAACCTATTCCAGATTCCATTCTTCAATCCTATCTCGGAGGAAAAGGCTTAGGGTCTTATCTCCTTCTGAAAGAGAATCCTCCCCACATTGATCCTCTTTCCCCTCAGAATCGGTTAATCTTCACGCTGGGTCCAATTGCAGACACTCCTTTCTATGGATCGAGCCGTTATGCGGTGTTCACCAAATCTCCTCAAACGGGGATCTATTCAGAATCCTATTCCGGGGGAAAGATCACCCTATCCCTTAGCCGAACGGGCTATGATGCTATCATTATTGAAGGAAAATCGCCCCGACCTGTCTTCCTTGAGATTGGCGATCGAGAAGTCTCTTTTCATTCCGCTTCAGATCTTTGGGGAAAGGATACCTATGAGGCTGAGGAGGCGATTCGCAAAAAGGTCGCCACAGAAGGGGCAGGAGTCCTGGTGATTGGTCCGGCAGGAGAAAATCAGGTCAGGTTTGCAGTCATAGAATCTGAACGCTGGCGCTCCCTTGGAAGAGCTGGGATCGGAGCTGTGATGGGTTCAAAGAAATTAAAGGGGGTTGCTTTTCATGGGAAAACTCGAAGGGAGGTCGCAGATTCAGAACGTCTAAAGGGCCTTGCAAAAGAGTTTAAGGATAGGGTGGGAGAGCATCCAGTCGTTCAAACCTATAAGAAATACGGAACCCCGATGCTGGTCGCCATTATGAATACCATCGGGGCTTTCCCCACTCAATACTGGTCCAAAGGAACCTTGGAGGGCTGGGAAGGGATCAGCGCAGAAAGCCTGTTGGAGCACTGTGAGGTGACGCCCTTGGCTTGTCCCCACTGTTTTATGGCCTGTGGAAAGATCTCAAAAATTAAGGAAGGAAGGCATCGGGGCCTTCGAATCATGGGTCCTGAATATGAAACGATTTATGCCTTCGGTGGGCTCTGTATGGTAAAATCCATCGAGGAGATCATTTATCTCAATGACCTTTGTGATCGTCTGGGAATGGACACCATCACCGCAGGCAACCTGGTCGCCTTTGCCATTGAGGCTTCAAAAAGGAAGAAGATCAAAGAACGAATTGAATATGGAGAGGTGGATAAAATTGCTAAACTCCTTACCCAAATTGCCCATCGAAAGGGAATAGGCCGAATCCTTGCTCAAGGAGTTCGAAAGGCGGCCGCCGTCTGGGGAATGGAAGAAGAAGCGGTTCATGTGAAAGGGCTTGAACCTGCCGGTTTTGATCCTCGGGTGCTTAAAGGGATGGGTCTTGCCTATGCGACCTCAGATCGAGGGGCCTGCCATTTGAGGGCCACTTTTTATAAATCCGAGCTTTCGGGGCAGATCAACCCTGATGAGATTAGGGGAAAAGCTCGACTCTTCGTGGAGTATGAGGATAAAATGACTCTCTTCGATCTACTGATCCTCTGCCGATTCTACCGCGACCTCATTACCTGGAAGGATCTCCAGAGAATCATCCACTATTCTTGCGGAATGAACTTAAAAAAGGAGGATTTGAAGAAGATGGCCTCGGGGGTGATCGACCTCGCCAGGGCGTTTAATCTCCGAGAGGGAATCACCAAAAAGGATGATCGACTTCCGCGTCGCTTCTTTAGAGAAGTTCTTCAAGGGGCGGAAAAGATTCTTCGCCCAAAAGATCTGGAATTCATGCTTGAGGAATATTACCGACTTAGAGGTTGGACCTAAAAAGAAAATTTCATCCCGATTATCTTTTATGGTAAAATTAATTAATGTAAGGAGCCAGAGATGGTGTTAAGGAGTCTGAGGGCCAAGATTATTGTCATTGTGATCGTCGCGATAGCGGTCATTGAAGGGTTCTTTCTCTATCTCAATATTCGCTCCCTTTCAGAACAAATTCTTGCGAAGACTGAAGAAGAGGCTTTTAATCTCAGTGAAACCATCCGTTTAAGCATCCGCAATGCGATGATTAAGGATCGAAGAGATGAATATCAGCGAATTATTGACGACGTGGCTCAGAGAAAAGGAATCGTTGAGGTCCGAATCTTCAATAAACAAGGGATGATCACCGTCTCTTCGGATCGATCCAAAGTGGGAACCGTGGTGGATAAAAAAGCTGAAGCCTGCTATGGCTGCCATCGGGATGACGAAGCCAAGGTCCTTCTGCCGACCGATAGTAAAACTCGAATCTATCATACAGAGACACAAAGCCTCATGGGGCTCATCAATCCTATTTATAACGAACCTTCGTGCCTCCCCTGTCATCCTCAAACGGTCAATGTACTGGGGGTTCTGGATACGACCATCAGCCTCGAAAGTTTTGAAAGGGAGAAGGCTCAAATCTATAATCGAATGATCATCTCTGGGGTCATCAGCGTAATCATTTTAACCCTCTGTCTGAGTCTTCTTCTGACCCGATTCATCAATCAGCCCATCCAGAAGCTCTTGAATGCGACCAAACAAGCGGCTCAAGGGAACCTGGACCAAACCGTAGCCATCCGAACTCAGGACGAATTAGGAGAGCTGGCGAATTCTTTTAACCATATGATTTCGGAATTGAAACGTTCTCGAGACGCCATTGAGGAATGGACTCAAACCTTAGAACAACGGGTGGAGGAGCGCACTCGTGAGCTCCAGCAGGTCCAAGATCAACTCATTCGTGCAGGGAAGATGGCTGCCCTGGGAGAGCTGGCGGCCGGAGTGGCTCATGAAATCAATAATCCGCTCACCGGTGTGCTCACCTTCAGTTCGCTCATGTTAAAAAAGGTGGATGAAAATCACCCCTGGAGACGGGATCTTGAGAATATTGTCCAGCAGACCACCCGATGTCGAAACATCGTTCGGGGGCTCTTAGATTTTGCTCGACAACGAAAACCCGATAAGAAGGAATGGGATATCCATACCCTGATTGAGCGAACCCTTACCCTTGTGGAAAATCAGGCCCGTTTTCAAAATATTAAAATCGTCAAGGAATTTAAACCAGAAATACCGAAACTTTATGTGGATGGGGATCAAATTCAGCAGGTTTTTATGAACATTCTCATTAATGCAGCAGATGCGATGAGTGACAATGGTGGAACCCTCACCATTCAGACGAATAGCTACGATCAAACGGTGGAAATCTCTTTCACGGACACCGGATGCGGAATCAGCAAGGAACATCTTTCCAAGCTCTTTACTCCGTTCTTTACCACCAAAGAGACAGGCAAAGGAACAGGATTGGGTTTGGCCATCAGTTATGGAATCATTCAGAGCCACGGGGGAGAGATTGAAGTCGAGAGTGAGGTCGGGAAAGGATCCACCTTCCGAATCAAACTTCCTGTTGAGAAGTCGGAGGAAAGAGGTTCTCCTGAATCGAAGGTTACCTGACCCTTTTTATAAATTCAGAAAACGTCTTTTTGAGATCTTCTTCTTTTTCAAACCCCATCGCCCCTAAGAGGTAGGACCCTTTTTGCAGAACCAGGATTCGTCCGTGATAAGGGTCTATCCCGATGACCTCCCCTTTCCCAAAACGAACAGGAGAGGATGAGACAATCTTTCCCTTCTTTGATAGAATTCGTTGAATGGACTTCAGGGCCTCTAAGGCCTCCCGAGAATTCTGAAAGATGGATAGAAAGAGGTGAAATTCTTTTCCTTCGACCCCTTCCTTGCTATAATAAGTCCCCTGAAATCCTCGTTTCAAGAATTCTCGGCCTAAAAGTCCTTTGGGAAAATATTGTAAGGATCCAGGCTTCCGGCCTTCCTCCGGAAAGAAAGAGAGCTCCTTGGGAGGTGGTGAAGAATCCGAAATTTTAAGGGAAACCCTATGGGCCCACTCTTTGAGTAAATCGGGACTGGATTCTGTTGAATAAAGCATCACAAAATACCTTCCCTTATAAAAGAAGCCCGAATTTTCATCGAAATAAGAATCCAGGCCTACCCCTCCTGGCCGATCTTCATTACGAAATCTGGAAAAGATCCCAAAGGCATGAAGCACATCCCCCATATCGTAAAGGTCGATCTCCATCTGAATTGGATGCCTTTTTTTATGTTGATAGATAGCAAAGGCAGAACCCTGAAAACCGTATTGAATGAAGAGTTCAGCTTGACCATCAATGTGTTCAAATAGGGTCTTCTTATTATATATTCGAGGACCCTCCATCAAGCCCCATCCTTCGGAAAGGTCCTCTTTGGGAAGAAGCGTCCCTAAGGAACTCCCAAAGGACACTTTGCTTCCGATGAAGAGGGTGAGAGCTAAAAACGATATCAATATCCTCAACATCATTTCTTTCTCCTTCTAAGGGGGATGATCCTCTTCCTTAACTTGGATTAGAACTCAGGTCAGGAGCTCACTAATTTGTTCTATCTTTGCCCGGAGGTCAAGTCCTTGCCTGCAATGGATGGAACAGGTCAAGCAATTCCTACAGGCCTGTAAATCTTTCCTTAATTCTTCTCCGATGAAATCCTTCTCAGGAGCATCGATTCCATATCCATCCAGATAGGTCCATATCCTGATAAGATTCTGAGGAGGAACTCCTGCAGGACATTCACCCACACATCCTCCGCAGAAAGTGCAGGTTCTTCCCTTTAGAAAGGCTTGGTATTGTTTTAAGACAGAGAACTCTTTTGGGGTGAAGGGGATTCCCATGACCGCCACACACTCTTCCATCTGTTCGATGGTAGTCACACCTGGGACTGAGGCTGATACGTTAGAATCCATAAGGATATATTTTAATGCAGCCTGGTGGGGGGTGAGTCCTCCCATCCTCTCTTTTTTATAACCTCCTGCCTGGGTCTTCATGGCAATGATTCCGATCCCTGCCTGAGCAGCCTGAGCAACCGCCTCTTTTAACTCCTTCGAATGGGTAAAATTATAAGCCACCAGAATAACATCATGATAATTTGTTTTGCACGCTTCCTTTAAAAGGGTAACCATTTGGCTATGAGTGGAGAATCCGGTGAAACGGGCTTTACCTTCTTTTTTCATCTTTAACATAAAATCATAAAGGAAGGGATCCGAAACCTCATCGGAAGAACGAAGGTTGTGCCACAGAAGGATATCGATATAATCGGTTCGAAGTCTTCTCAAACTTCTCTCTACCGAAGCCCTCATCTTCTTCTCCTCATTCGGATGAACCTTCGTTTGAATAAAAACTCTGTCTCGCTTTCCCTGAAAGACTTCCCCTACCATCTCTTCATTTCGGCCTCGCATATAACAGTCAGCCGTATCATATAGATTCACCCCTAATTCATAAGCCCGATGAAGAACCGCGGGGTTATTACAATTCATGACCCCCATACTTACAGCCGTCACTTTCAGCCCTGTTTTCCCAAGGGTTCGATATTCGAGAATGGGTCTCTTTTCATTTTTTACATAAGAGTCCTTCCGTTTTAAGATTTCTGGTACCCAGACCCACAGGAGGAAGGACGGAAACCATTTGATCAATTCTCTTCTTCCAATCATGACTGAGGCCATTTCATCTCCCTTGGAGTAGATTGATAATGTATTATGACCTTCTTTCGTCTCATTTTTCAATGCAAAAAAATAGATTGATAAAAAATTAAAGAAAATGTTATTTTTTAAAAGGTTCCGATCCAGTCTATTTAACGTGGAGAGAAGTATGAAAACAGGAGTCTTCTTTCATCCCGAATTTGCGAAAGGGGATTGGCCGATTATTGGAAATAAGTTTCGGAATTTTCCAGAAGTGATGAAGGATCTCCTGACCATGGAAGGGGTCAAACTGTTTGAACCCAAGCCGGTGGCTGAATCACTCCTCCTAAAGATCCATACCGAGTCCCATCTGAAAGAAGTCAAGAGGGCCTGGTACTACAGAGGAGCCTCTCTTGCGGTGGGTGGTTGTGTGGAAGCCACAGAAAAGATAGCCCGAGGAGAAATTCAGAATGCCTTGGTGTTTGCCGTTGCAGCGGGACACCATGCAGAACCCTCCTACGCCTGGGGTGGAACCTATCTCTCCTGCATTGGTCCTTCGGTGGTCCACATTAGAGACACATTTGGAATAAGGCGCTTTGCTATTATTGATACCGATAGCCACCATGGAAATGGAACGAGGGCGGTATTCCGAAATGACCCGGATGTCTTACATGTTTGTTTTTGTGATGACCATCGAATGGAGGAAAACGGAACAAAAATTGATGTGGATGTGGGTTATCGAACCGATGATGAAGAGTATCTTGAAAAGGTGAGATCTCATTTTTTTACTCGGGTCAGGGAGTTTAAACCGTTTATGATCTTTCATAACTTTGGCCACGACACCTGCGAAGGAGATTATGGGGATAGAGGTCTTACCCCGAACTTTTTCCCTCGCCTGGCTGAGGAGACTGCAAAGATTTCCAACGAGGTGTGTGAAGGCCGATATCTCATCATCACTCACGGAGGGTATCTTCGAGACGTAGCAGAATATATCTTTCCCAAGATTCTGGAGATCCTTATAAGGGTTTGAACCAAGGTTGATTCTTTACTCTTTTTAAATTAAGATGGTTTAAAAAGTGAGGTAAACCATGAGGGAGTATACAAAGGAACATGCACGATCAGGCATTGATGTGCCTTTGCCAAAGATCGAATGTTTCGAAAATCAATTCAAAAACTACGAGATTACTATTTCCATTCCAGAGTTTACCTCGGTATGTCCTCGAACCGGGCTCCCGGACTTTGGGACAATCACGATCCAATACGTTCCTGATAAATGGTGCGTCGAATTAAAGTCGCTGAAGATGTATATTCTCGGTTACCGAAATTTAGGAATCTTCTATGAAAATGCAGTCAACCGAATCCTCAGGGATTTTGTCAAGGCCTGTAAACCTATCCGTGCCGTGGTAAAAGGAGAATTTAATGTCCGTGGAGGAATGAAAAGCACGGTCGAGGCCTCCTATCCCTCAGGACGACGAAGAGAAAAAGCTCAACCATGAAAGGCAAGAAAAAGGTTCTCTTTCTCTGCACAGCCAACTCGGCTCGAAGCCAGATGGCCGAGGGTCTGTTAAACCGACTGGGAGAGGGGCAATGGCAAGCTGAGAGCGGAGGGGTTTTTTCTTCTTTCGTTCATCCCCTGGCAATTCGGGCGATGGAGGAGATCGGGATTGACATCTCAAAACAGTACTCAAAATCCTTAGACCACTTTTTGGGTCAGGAGTTTGACTATCTCATCACCCTCTGTGATTATGCTGCACAGACCTGTCCTGTCTTCCCGGGTCATGGAAAACGTCTCCACTGGTCCATCGAAGATCCAGCCGCAGCGACTGGAACGATGGAAGAAAGGCTTAAGGTATTTAGAAGGGTAAGAGACGAGATCAAAGGGAGAATTGAAGAACTTCTTAAGGCTAACCACTCGGGTGAAATCAAAAATCCACCCTCGTAACCTCGTTTTTTAAAGGCTTCAAGTGACAGGTTTCATTCATCAACGCGAGAAAGTACCTTCCTCTTTGGTAACGAATCAGGTTGATCGCTGTGGTATCCTGAATAATCTGCCAGAAATGAGAATTATCAAGGCCCAGAATCCCGCAGAGAAGGACTTTATTGACTACCCGATGGGAGACCAGAACGATTGTTCCCTCGGGATGAATTCGAATCACTTCCTCAAGGGCTGCCATTGCTCGTTCTCTTACTTCATCTAAAGTTTCCCCTCCCGGAAGTTTGGCCCGGTGGGGCTCCTCCCTCCAGAGTTGATAGGTTTCTGGATCCATTCTTTTAATCTCCTCATGAGGATGCCCTTCCCATTGCCCAAAACTCATATCAATAATTCCCTGGAGAGGCTGAACTCGAAGCCCGTGGGGGGCGGCAATCCTTTCTGCCGTCTGCCATGCCCGAGAGAGTGGACTCGAATAAATGGCATCGAGCTTCAATTCTTTAAAATAGAGTCCTGCCAGTTCGGCCTGCTTTAGTCCGGTCTCATCGAGGGGAACATCACTTCGGCCTCTGAAGATCTCTTCCCGATTCCATGCCGTTTGTCCGTGGCGAACTAAATAGATATGGGTCATCGATCCATCCTTTCTTTCAAAGTGATTTAGAAATTCTCAACACTGCGGAGCCCTGGATCTTTCCCTGTTTTAACAGGATCAAAGCCTGATTGGCCTCTTCTAATTTAAACTCCTGAACTTCGGGAAGAATTGGAATCTCAGCCGCGAGGTGGAGAAACTCCTGAGCATCCTTTCGGGTCAGATTGGCCACACTTTTAATCTCCTTTTCATCCCAAAGAAGTTGGGCATAGTCAAGGGGAGGAATTGGACTTCTCTTTCGAATCACTGCTATGATTAATCTTCCTCCTTTTTCCAAAACCTTTAAAGCCAGGGGAATAGTTTCTCCTACCGGAGTAAAATCGATCGCACTGTGGATCTTTTTAGGAGGAACCTCATCGGGCCTTCCTACCCATGAGGCCCCAAGCTTCTGTGCCAATTTTTGATGTTCCTCTCCTCTCGTAAAGACAAACACCTCCATGCCCCAGTATTTTGCCACCTGAATGACGATATGGGCGGAGGCCCCGAATCCAAAAAGTCCAATCGTTTGTCCTTTTTTAATCTTCGCTAATCTGAGATCTCTATAACCAATCGCACCTGCACAGAGAAGAGGTGCGGCTTCCGAGTCAGAAAAACGTTGAGGAATGGAATAGGCATAATCCTCTGAAACCACCATATATTCTGCATAACCTCCATCAGCATGACAACCGGTTCCTTTAAATTCGAAACACAGGTTCTCATCCCCTTCCTGACAGAAATCACATGTCCCACAGGCTGAGTAGATCCAGGCCACCCCCACTCGATCTCCTCTTTTAAATCTCTGGACCATCGGTCCAACTTCCGTCACCCTTCCAATGACCTGATGTCCCAAAATCACCGGGAGTTTTGGGGAGAGTCTCCCTTCAATTTCATCAAGTTCGGTATGGCAGATCCCGCACACAGTCACCTGAATCAGAATCTCTTTAGAACGAGGCACAGGCTCGGGCCAGGTTTCCATCTTTAAAGGCTCCTTCTCAATGGGTGATGTCTCTCTGAGGAC
>JBDOIB010000471.1:0-1632 GCA_041082155.1 Thermodesulfobacteriota bacterium
CCCACCCTTTAAGGCAAAGCGACGACCCTTATAATAGGCCATCTCCACCAAAAAATTTACAAATTATCAATTAATTATTATTTTACTAAAGTTTTGCACTTTTTAATGTTTGAATAAAATAAGCTGTCCCCCTATAATAGGCTAATAATTTCAGATAGTTTCAAAATAGCCCAAAAAGGAGGACAGCCTATGAGATTACAAAATGCAAAATCAGATCTACAATTCATATTATCCTTATTCTCTGATATCTTTTCAAGACCCTCATTCAAAATATTCACCTGTTTCGTCACAGGATTTATTCGATTGGGAAAGGAGGCTCATACCTCCTCCATGGTCCAATCCCTCAGCCTTCCCTCTCTTCAACGATCTCTCTCAAGCTTCACCAGGTTCCTCTCAAAGAACATCTGGTCTGTGGAAGAAATCACCAGAATCAAACTCGAGCACTTCTTCCAGACCCTTCATATCAAAGCCCACTCGGTCCTTTTCCTTCTTATCGATGATACACTGGTTAAGAAAAGTGGAAAGGAAATCCCTGGATGCTCCTGGTATCGAGATCCTACTCAAAAGAGGGTCCGGGTCTTTGGCCACCAATGGGTGCTTTCGGCCCTCCTTTACCGAGACTTCCTCTTCCCCCTGTGGGCGAAGCTCTACCATCCCAAGGGAACCCGAGGATGTGGCCCCTTTCATACAAAAATCAATATGGCAAATCAGCCTGAGGCTGATCCGCCTCTGGCGGAAAGGATGGTTCAGAGCCTTAAACTCCCTACTCCCTGTAAACTCTATCTCCTCGTGGATAGTTGGTATTGGAGCAAAGAACTGGTTAAATTCTGTCGAAGGAAAGGCTATCACGTGATCTCTCAGCTCAAATCCAATTCGATCCTCTGGATAAAGGGGAAAAAGACTAAACTCCAACGTCTCTTGAGTCAGTCTCTTTATCGGGAGGTCTCCCTCCATCTGTACGGGAAGAATCGAACCCTTCAGGTGGCTAAGATGATCGGGGAGATCCAGGGAATAGGTAAGGTGGCCGTGGTAGGGGTAAAAGAGAAACGTAAGAAACCCGTCTATCTGGTCTCTACCCATCTCTACCTCTCCCCCATCGATGTGGTCAAGTATTATGCCAAACGATGGAAGATCGAACAGATGATCAAAGACCTCAAACAACGACTCGGATTCGGAGATTATCAGGTGAGAAGCCTTCAGGAGAATGATCATCTATTTATCCAGCCCTTAAGATGTATCAATCGAGGTTAACCTCCACCACACTTCATTGATCCGAAAAAACACCATTATCCCTCTCACTTTTAAATTGGGCTCTTTCGTTTTACTCACTATGAAAAATTCCAAAGGGTTTAAAGCTTTGTATTTCTTTATTGAGATATTCTTTTAGACACTCCTGCCTCGTCAAATGTTACCATCTCGTTAAGAATTTTTAAGGCTGCCTCGACCAAAAATATCCCCAGGGCGGACCCGGTCCCTTCCCCTAAACGTAGATTGAGATTCAATATTGGGTTAAGCCCAAGATGCGCTAAAATGATTTTGTGGCCGGGTTCCTCAGACTGATGGGAGGCAATGAGATAGGGTTTCAAATGGGGCGCCAAAGAGGAAGCAATCAACGCTGCGGCTCCTGAAATA
>JBDOIB010000475.1:0-1049 GCA_041082155.1 Thermodesulfobacteriota bacterium
TCCACCCTGACCACCTCCCCTATTAACTCCTCGTTACCTACCATGGTCAATTCGTGCATCTCCAGACCTGCAACGCCTTCGGCCTGAACCACTGGACCACTTATTTTTGTGATTCTTCCGATTTTTGTCATATAAATCACCCAAAGAGTATTGATGCAACCCTCGATCTCAACATATTCCGCTCTCCGCTCAAAATACTCTCAAAGGTTCGGTCTAAGAGTATTTTTTTATCCGCTGAGACTATGATGAAACCACCTATCTCTATGGGGTATGATTTGATCTGCAAGTCCTTCCCTAAGATCTTCTTAAGATTATCAAGACCAATCTTTTTTATGTCCTTCTCCCTCATCAATATCTCCCCAACAGGGATGGTGTTTGAGAGTTTTTTCAGATTGGCGAGCAGATCTGAGAGGTACTCCTCGGTGTCACAATAACTAATGAGCTTTGAGCGCGCCTCTTTAAAGGCTCTTTCAACGTAAGATTCTCTCAGATTAAGAAGGTTCATGCGAGCCTCCACTTCAGCTCTCGAGATCTCTTTCCTAGACTCTATCTCGGCCTTTTCCCGATAAGTGGACAGGATCTCCTGACACCGGGTTATAGAAAATTTTTCAGATTCCGCTAGTATACTAGCAACCTTCTCTGCAGCCTCATTAAGGATCGAGAGTGCCTTAGATTTTGCCTCATCGAATATTTTGTCCACCATCTTCTTGAAAGCTTCGATCTGTGACTCTAAGGAGGGCTCTTGACTCATACCTTGACACCCATCATGCGGCTTATTATGGACTTCAAATCAACCTCCACAAAGCTCTTTCTTCCAGGAACTTCCATTATAATAGGTAAGACCCGCTTGATCTTTAAAGAAGATACCACCTCTTGTGCCATTGAGGAGTAGTCACTGTCGAGCAAAACAACGCCCACATCTTCCATCTTCAATGCACTTTCAAGGGATGCCAAAAATTCCTCCTTCGAGGAGACAGGAATACCCTTGACCCCTGAGAGGCTGTAACCCTGCGATAGAGTGGCATCTCCGATGAACAGGATCTTCATCG
>JBDOIB010000353.1:0-10667 GCA_041082155.1 Thermodesulfobacteriota bacterium
AGGGATCTCCCTTAAGAGTGTCTCCAATTCTTGAATTGATTCATGATATCGACCCAAGGCATGGAGACAGAACCCAGACCAGAAAAGGAGGGATTGAAAGATTGGAGATTTCTTTGATAAAGTCCTTCCTTGGTGGAAATATCGGTATCCTTCTCCATAATCCCCTCTGACCAACTGGATCCATCCACAGGAATAGAGGGCATAGCCAAAATACTCATTTTGAGGATACTTTTCTACGACTTCCCGGAAGAGGAGGAACGCTTCTTCGACCTTTCCTTGATTCCATTTTGCTTCTCCCATCCAATAGAGAGCAGAGCCTTTTAAAGGACTGTCGGGATACTCTTCGATTAATTTTTTGAAACTTTGAATAGCATTTTCATATTGTTTCTCAAGATAAAAATATCTTCCTCTCTCGTAATACCCTCTATCTTCTTCGGCGGCGGTCACCGCCCTTCGAGTAAGCCCGCTCCTGTAGGCACAACCTGGCTGAGAGAGAGAGGGAGTCATCTTTCTCATCGGTCCGATTGGTTCTTCTTTAGGGTCAAAGACATGAATGACAGGTTCTTCCTTGATCCCCGGTGCTAAGATATTCGGCAGAGGAACTTCCCTTCTGGCCGCCCACTGGGTGGAATCCCTTCCCACCAAAGTGATCTTCGAAGGGATCTGTTTTTGATCCTGTCCCTCAATAAATGAGACGGAAAAGGTAATTAAAGAGAGAAAAAAGAGGCTTAGAAATTTAAATCCTTTCCCTTTCATTTGATCTCTTATTTTTAAGGTATCAGATCGATAGAAGAATTGTCAAGGATTGACAAGATTTTAATCCCTATGATATTTTTTGATCATGAAAAAAGAATGGAGGTCCTTTTTTTTCTTCACTTTAATCATTGTCCTTTTTTCCCTTCTCATCACCTGCGGGAATGGAAAGAAGGGCCTTGAGAGGGATGACAGAAGGGATTTCAAAGCCATGAGAGAACAGATGGTGGAATCTCAGATCAAGGCAAGAGGGATCAAAGATCCCCGGGTTTTATCAGCTATGTTGAAGGTTGAGCGTCATCTCTTTGTCCCAAAGGAATATCAATCACTGGCTTATAATGATCAGCCTCTTCCAATCGGAGAGGGACAAACGATTTCTCAACCCTATATTGTGGCCCTAATGACTGAACTTTTGGAATTAAAGGGAGAAGAAAAGGTTTTAGAAGTTGGCACAGGATCAGGCTATCAGGCTGCTATCTTGGCTGAATTGGCGAAGGAAGTTTACACCATCGAGATTATCGAAACCCTGGCCAATTCCGCTAAAAAGCTTCTCACAGAGTTAGGGTATAAAAATATTTTTGTCAAGACGGGGGATGGGTATTTAGGGTGGCCAGAGGCTTCTCCCTTTGACGCGATCATTGTGACATGTGCTCCAGATCATATTCCCAAACCCCTTCTGGACCAGTTGAAGGAAGGGGGAAGGCTTGTCATTCCCGTTGGAACATATTCCCAGGAGTTAAAAAAGATTACCAAACACCATGGCCAATTCGAAACGAAGGATATCCTTCCGGTCATCTTTGTTCCTATGACCGGAGAAGGTATCAAACAGAAGAGATAATCCTATGCCTTTTTTTCTCTCTTCTTTCTTCTCCATATCTCTAATCGTCTTTTTATCTCCTTCTCAAACCCCTGCTCCGTAGGGTGATAGTAAATCTTTCCCTTCAAGTTCTCCGGAAGATATTCTTCTTCCACAAAATGTTCCGGATAGTCGTGGGGATACTTATAATCCTTCCCGTATCCCAATTCCATCATCAAAGGAGTCACTGGGTTCCGGAGATGAAGGGGAACTGGAAGATTTTCAAGTTCTCGAATATCCCGTTTCACTTGCTGATAGGCCATATAAATAGCATTGGATTTAGGTGCGGTAGCCAGATAGACAGCGGCCTGGGCTAATGCAAGATCCCCTTCTGGAAGTCCAATAAAATGGAAGGCCTCCATGGCTGAGACCGCCACCTGAAGGGCCTGAGGGTCTGCATTTCCAACATCTTCGGAGGCAAATCGAATCATCCTTCGGGCAATATAGAGGGGGTCCTCCCCGGCCTCGAGCATTCTCCCAAGCCAGTAAAGGGCTGCATCCGGGTCACTCCCTCTCAAACTCTTATGGAAAGCTGAGATCAGATTATAGTGTTCCTCACCCCCTTTATCATAGAGAAAACTTTTTCTTTCCAGAACTTCTTCCAAGTCTCTCTTCCGAATCCTTCTGAGTCCGTTTGGATCGGGAGGTTTAGTCAGGACCACCATCTCAAGGGTGTTCAGTGCGATTCTTGCATCTCCATTGGCCATCCGGGCAATTCCTTTTAGAACCTCTGGTTCCATCTCCACTTGGAATCTTCCCAATCCCCTCTCTGAATCCAAGAGGGCTCGTTTTAAAATTTCTTCCACCTCTTCTTCTCTTAAAGCCCGGAGGGTGAACACTTTGGTGCGAGAGAGGAGAGGAGAAATGACCTCAAAAGAAGGGTTTTCAGTAGTCGCACCAATGAGGATGATAGTCCCCTTCTCAACATAAGGAAGGAATGCATCCTGTTGGGCTTTATTGAAGCGATGAATTTCGTCCACAAAAAGAATGGTTTTTCGATTTCGATATCTCCACTCCTCTTTAGCTTCTTGAAGAACCTCTTTAATCTCTTTTACCCCTGAAAGCACAGCACTAAATGAAACAAAGTGGGCTCCTGTAGAGGAAGCAATAATCATGGCCAGAGTGGTCTTCCCGGAGCCAGGAGGGCCCCAAAGAATCATCGAGGGGATCTGATCGGATTCGATAGCATGCCGGAGAATCTTCCCGGGACCCAACAGGTGATCCTGACCGATAAATTCATTTAAATTTCTTGGCCTCATTCGGTCTGCCAGGGGAGATTCTCGTTCAAAAAGTTTTTGGGCCTTGCGATCAAAAAGGCTACCCTGTTTCTTCAACGGAGTTCCTTTCGGACTGTTTTAAAAATTCTTCTCTGCCTCTTTGATTGTTTCAAGCATCTGAGAGTGAATCCATCCATTAGAGGCAAGGACCTCTTGGGAATAGATATGGAAGGGTTGTCCCCTGAAATCAGTGATCTTCCCTCCAGCCTCCATGACCATGAGGGCCCCAGCAGCCACATCCCAGGGCTGAAGTTTCAGCTCCCAGAACCCATCGAATCGCCCAGCGGCAAGGTAACAGAGATCAAGGGCCGCAGATCCCGGCCTTCGAATGGCAAAACTCCGAATGAGGAACTCACGAAAGTAACGGAGATAAAAATCTGCGTGTTCATGAACATCATAAGGAAAACCAGTCGACAGGAAGCTTCGAAAGAGATTCTTCTCTCCGGAGACAAAAATTTTTTTCCCATTCAGATAGGCCCCTTTACCCTTCTCTGAAACAAAAAGTTCATCGAGGATGGGATTATACACGACTCCCAGAATCACCTCTTTTTCTACTTCCAGGGCAATGGAAACACAGAAGCAAGGGTACCCATGAAGGTAGTTCGTTGTCCCATCTATGGGGTCAACGATCCATCGATAAGGAGAACCTTTTTTTTCGAAAGGACTCTCTTCCGTGAGTAGATCATGTTCTGGAAAGGTCCGAAGAAGGATGTCTGAAATGGTCCGATCACAAAGTCGATCCACTTCTGTCACCGGGTTAATCTCTCCCTTATATTCGATTTGAAGAGAAGAGCCAAAATAGAGTTTCTGAATTTTCCCCGCCTCTCTGGCTGCTTTCACAGCCACTTCAAGATACTGTCCATTTCCTTCCATACATTGACAACCCCTTTTAAAAAACTATATGATAATTGATAAGAATTAGTCAACTCATTACCCGTCCCAGAAGGTAAGGAGTAATCGGGAGAAACAAATGAAATTCGAAACGAACGGAAACTGTTTTGTTTGTGGTGAGAAGAATCCCAATGGATTGAGACTCCATTTTGAGATTGATCCAGAGCGAAAGACCCTAAAGACGACTTTTATTTCTCCTCCTACCTTTCAGGGTTGGGATGGAGTGGTTCATGGTGGGATAATTGCTACCTTACTGGACGAGGCCATGGCAAAACTCTCTTATGAGTTAGGGTATGACACCGTTACGGCTTCTCTCGAGATCAAATTCAAGAAACCTGCCCCGATCCTGGAACCCCTTGAGGTTTATGGAGAAATCGTCGAGGTAAGAAAGAGATGGGTCAGGGCCAAAGCAACCCTTAAAGCGAAGGATGGGACCGTCTTGGCAGAAGGAAGATCAACCCTGATGCGAACCCCTACTCAACTCCCATAAAGGATAAGAAGTTTCTACCCAGAATCTTCTCCCGATCCGATTCAGAAAGACCGGACTCTTCTAACTCCTTAAAGTACCTCCCAGGAGAAATTAAGGGATAGTCTGAACCAAAGAGGATCTTTTCAATCCCCACCATATCCCTTACCACCCTATAGACTCTGGTGGAATAAAGATAGGGAGAAGCGGCAGTATCATACCAAACATGATGAAAGGCTTTAGAAACTTCAGGCATCAGTTCATAGAAAGGCAACCCTCCTCCCCAATGGGCAAAAAGAACAGGAAGTTCTGGAAAAGAAAGGACGAATTCAAAGAATATCTCAAGGGGGGTCTTTCCTTTCCCTGGATAAGGGTGTCCAATGAGTTCATTGGTATGAAGCATAATAGGAATTCTTCTCTCTTCCATTTTTTTAAGAACAGGTCTCATTCGATGGATATCCTCAAAGACCAATGGACGATGATAAAAAGCAATCTCCCCCACCCCTTTAGCTCCCTCTTCCAATCTCTTCTCCAATTCTTGCCAAGACCATTCAGGATCTGAGAAAGAAAGTCCTATAAACGGGATGAGGCGGTTTGAAAATTGATGGGCTGATTCCATTAAATATTCATTATGGGCGGAAAGAAGGGTTGGATCACCCCATGGAAATCCACAGATGACTGATTGATGAATTCCTGAACGATCCATGGATTTTATCAACTCTTCGACCCCTACTATTTTTGATTTGGGGTCTTGATAGATCGATGAAAATCCCTGGTCCTTCTTGCAGAAGGTCTCTCGATCCTTTCTGATCTTTTCGGGGAAGATATGGGTGTGACAATCGATAATCAAGGTTTCCCTTTGGTGAAACCATAATGGCCAAGGTATTGGCCAAGACTCCAGTATTCGTGAGCTCCAGGACAGTAAACTATCGGCAGCGCCTTAAGAATATCAATCCTTCCTTTTTCCTTTTGGATCTCCTCCCGGACATGGAGGGCCACAATCTGACCTAAAAAGAGATCATGGCTTCCCAACGGAATCATCTGTTTGACTTCACATTCCATTTGAACCGGACATTCCTCAATCAAAGGAGGTTTTACCTTTTCAGAAGGAATGGCTGTTAGTCCCATCAATGAAAATTTATCGACCTCTCTTCCCGAGAGGATCCCACAGGCATCCACCTTCCTGACAAGTTCTTGAGAAGGAATGTTTAGGACAAATTCTTTCATCCTCTGAATATTCCCGTGAGAGTATCGTTCAGGTCGGATAGAGATTCCGACCATTGGAGGATCTGAATTCACTACCCCTGTCCAGGCAAGAGTGATGATATTCGCCCTTCCTTTCTCATCGATACTGGTGACCAACACCACGGGTGTTGGAAAGAGCAAAGTGGTGGGAGGTAGACTCTTTCGTCCCATTCCCGTTTCTCCTTTCTCTCCCTTTTTTACAGGAAGAGACTTATATCTCCTTTTCCCTTTCGGATCACCTTAGGGACTTCATCCGTGAGATCGATGATGCTGGAATGTTCCGGAAGGATGATCCCTCCATCTATCACCAAATCGAGCTGTTTCCCGAACCGTTCTTCAATTTCTCGAGGGTCATTATAGAGGGTCTCATCTGGCTTATATACACTGGTGCTGATGATCGGATGGCCTAAGGCTTGGACCAAGGCGAGACAAATCTTGTTGTCAGGAATTCGGATTCCAACGGTCTTCTGTTTGGTCATCGCCATCTTTGGAACTAATTTCGTCGCCTTCAAAATAAAGGTATAGGGACCCGGAAGAAGACGCTTCATGATTTTATAGGCATAATCAGAAACATAGGCATAGAGGCTGATATCCTTTAAATTTGCACAGATGAAGCTTAAGGGTTTTTTCGGCTCTACCTTTTTTAACTGATAAATTCTTCGAATCGCCTCAGGTTGAAACAGATCGCATCCTATTCCATAGATGGTATCTGTGGGATAACCAATCAGGCCCCCTTTTTCGAGGACTTCTATGACCTTCCGGATCAATCTGGGCTGGGGATTCTTTGGATTGATAGAAATGATCATTGGTTTAACTGTCTCCTTCCATCTCCTTGATTCTTACTCCTTTGATGAATCGAGTGTGAAAATAAGGAGTATCCAGTCTATCAATGCGTACCTCTTTGCTTCGAGAAGACGCATGGATAAATTCATTATTTCCAATATAGATTCCTACATGAGGGTCATTGGTTCTTCGCGTTTTAAAAAAGACCAGATCCCCTTCTACCAATTCTTCCCGTTCCACTTTCTTTCCAATTCGAAGCTGTTCTTTTGCGGTCCGGGGTAAGGTGATATTAAAAATTTCGTAAATCTTTTTTACAAAAGCAGAACAATCGATCCCCCGAATGGTTGATCCCCCCAATCGATAAGGAATACCGAGAAAACTTTTGACCACTCGAATAAAAAGGCTTCTCTCTTCAGGGTCTTTCCACTTCCCATTGGATTCGGTTATGGTATCGTCTGAGACGAAGGCTTCCGGAGTCACCCCTCCATCTCCTAATTCCTCAACCTCATCCTCTATAAGAAAGGTTTTTTTTGGTAAAAAGAGGATCTGCCCTGTTTTTATGTGGGCTGATTGAAGTCGATTGATCCGTTTAATCTCATCCATTGAACAGCCCATCCTCTTTGAAATTTGATAGAGACTCTCCCCTGGTTGGACAGTATAAGCGACCGTCTCTTCAGAAAGGCTACTGGAATGATCTCTTTTGGGAAGAGGAATCAGGAGGATCTGTTTAGGTTTGATAAGATGCGTTTTTAATCCATTGGCCTCTTTTATAGATTCGATGGAAACCCCAAACCTTTTTGAAATATGATAAAGAGAATCCCCCGGCTGGACCATATAGGGTTCTTCAGCCCAAACCCCTTCATCAGGAGAGAAAGTAAAAAATAGAAAGAGCAAAACCATTAACAAAAAGTCTCTTCTTCCCATTATCCACTCCCTCCTCTCATTCAGATAAACTTTTTTGCTGAAATCGCTTAATCCTCTTGAAAAATGGGTAAAGAAACTTTCCAATATTTATACAAGAATTACTTTTCTAAGTCAAACAAAATTCTATTTAGGATCATGCTCTCTCATTCAGGAGTGGATCAGGAACCGGTGTGGATTGAGTTGATTTTTCAAACAAAAATAATATATAATTTTTAAAAATCTCATTTTCGAAGGAGGACGAAATGAAAAACCTGATCTCTGTGTTTCTATCATTTCTTCTGATCGGGATGCTTTTGACCGCTTTTGGAGGTTGTGGAGCAGATATTAAAGCTGAAAACGAAAAATTGAAGGCAGAAAATGCCGCCCTCAAGTCAGATAACAATAAATTAAATCTTGAGATTCAGAAATTAAAAGAAGAGATTCAAAAGATGGCTGAAAAGGAGGCCACTCTCACCCAATTAACTGCTGAAAATGAGGCCTTAAAGAAACAGGTCGAAGAATTAAAAGCTCAACTCTCTAAAAAGAAAAAGAAATAAAAAAACGGTTCTCTCTTACTCAAAGAGGGAAAACCCCAGAACTCGGGTTTTCCCTCTTTTATTCCTTTTTAATCTCCATGAAAAGAAAAGATAAAAAATATAAGAGGAGGGGGCGAAAAAAGGTTACTCCCTATTTTATATGGATTCCTGTCTTTATTTTAGCTATCATTTTTGGGTTTGGGATGACACTTTTCCTCTATTTTTCATCTCATCTCCCCGATTTCACCTCTCTTAAAGAATCTCAACCCCATGCTTATTCTGTGGTTTATTCGGAAGAGGATGAGGTGATTGGTAAATTTCTCTTACATAATCGAATCCCTATCCCTTATGAACAGATTCCACCTATGCTGATTAAGGCCTTTCTGGCGGCAGAAGATTCTGAATTCTTTCACCACCACGGTATCGACATGAAGGGTATCCTTCGAGCTCTATTGAAAAACCTAATGGCAGGTAAAATTGTCCAGGGAGGAAGTACAATTACGCAACAGGTGGCTAAAACCTTTTTCCTGACCCCTCAAAAAAGTCTTCTTAGAAAGCTAAAGGAGGTGGCTTATGCCTTTGGCCTTGAACGAACCCTCTCCAAGGAAGAGATCCTCCATCTTTATCTGAATAATATTTATCTCGGCAATGGGGCTTATGGAATTGAAGCAGCCTCAGAAAGTTATTTCAATAAGAGGGTTCAACAATTAAATCTTTCTGAAATGGCCATGCTGGCTGGATTGGTCAAGGCCCCCAGTCGATACTCTCCCATCCACCATTTCAGTCGAGCCAAAGAACGCCAGGCTTATGTCTTGGGAAGGATGGCCGAGTTAAATTACATCACTCCGAGTCAAAAAGAGGCTGCTCTTCGAGCCCCTCTCCGGATTCAATCGAAGGAAAGTATCTTCTTCAGCAAAGCTCCCTATTTTACTGAATTCATTCGACAACAGGTTGAAAAAAAATACGGAAAAGAAAAACTCTATCGAGAAGGACTGAGGATCTATACGACCCTCAATCTCCGCCTTCAGAAGGCGGCCCAAGAGGCGATTGAAGCAGGATTAAGAGAGTTGGATAAGAGACAGGGGTTTCGGGGACCGATCGAAAGACTCTCTGAAAAAGAGCTAAAAGATCTTTTGAGGAGAAAAAGAACGGGCCTCTCCCCTCTTCCCGTGAATGAAATCTTTGAAGGAGTCATTCTTTCAAAAGATGATTCTAAAAAAATCTATACTGTCTGGGTGGAGGATCGAAAGGGAGTCCTTCCCTACTCCGAGATGGGATGGGCCCTCCAAGTAAAACCCACCTCTCATTTTAAACCCTCAAAAATAAAGAGCCCTGGCGATCTTCTTCGACCCGGAGATCTCGTTCAGGTTAAAATTAAAGAAGTCTCCCCGAAGGATCAATCCCTCCTACTCTCACTCGAACAGAAACCTCTCGTTCAAGGGGCTTTACTCTGTCTGGATCCGAAAACAGGGTATATTAAGGCCATGGTGGGAGGTCGAGACTTTACCGAAAGCCAATTTAACCGTGCCATCTACTCCCGTCGTCAACCGGGTTCTGCCTTCAAACCTCTCATCTATGCAGCTGCCTTAGAGAAAGGGTATACCCCTTCCACAATCCTCATGGATTCACCGGTAGAATATCCGGATCATGACGGAGGGTCTTACTGGGCTCCAAAAAATTACGATAAAAACTTTTTAGGTCCCATTACTTTCCGGAATGCTCTGGCCCATTCCCGAAATGTGGTCACCGTTAAAATTCTGGAAGAGATTGGAATCGATCATGCCCTTAAGTTTATAAAAAGAATGGGGATCGAATCCCCTATTCAAAGAAATCTCTCCATTGCCTTAGGCACCTCAGGAGTCTCAATGCTTGAACTCGCTTCGGCTTTCAGTATCTTTGCCAACGGAGGGGAAAAGATCAAACCCATCTGTATTAAGAAAATTGTGACGATGAAAGGAGAGGTCCTTGAAGAAAATATATCTTTTGGGGAAGAAGAAAATGGAGAAGGGGAGGAAGGAGAAGATGAAGAACCTTATCCTTTCGTCTCTCCTCCAAGAGAACAAGTTCTCTCTCCCCAACACGCCTTCATCATGACCCACCTCCTCCAGGGAGTGGTTCAACATGGAACCGGTCAGAGGGCAAAGATTCTGGGGCGTCCCGTGGCTGGGAAAACAGGGACCTCCAGTGACTATGCAGATGCCTGGTTCATCGGGTATACTCCATCGCTTCTGGCCGCCGTTTGGGTCGGTTTTGACGATAAAACCTCTTTAGGTCGAAACGAGACTGGAGCCAGAGCAGCCCTTCCAATCTGGATCTCCTTTATGGAGAAGGCCTTACGGGGCACTCCGGTGGAACAATTCAGGGTCCCGGAGGGAATTGTATTGATGAGAGTCAATCTGGAGACAGGACTCCCCTCTGATGGGAGCCCTCAAGAGACCATACTTGAGGCCTTTCCCGAAGGCTTGATTCCAAATGGTGAAAAAAATAAACCCAAAGAAAAAACCCTTTCCCACATCCGACCGGGAGAAAGATTTTCGATCGAACCCCAGTCCTCTCTTTCAGGATATTAAACCTTTTTCAAGGCAATATAGGTTCCTACGGTATTTCCTCCGGCATAGGCTAAAATATTCAGGAACCCCTCTTCCAAACTTCCCTGAAGGATGATACTCAACAACACAAAATTGGTCACTGTGATCAGACCGCTAAGCAGGGTGGCAGCCCATAGCCTTCGGTCTGCGACACACCGTGTATAACGCGTACATAAAAGATCTATGATCACTCCTGCAAAGAAGATTAAGATCATCTTGGTGATCATGGTCTTAATCCTCCTTTCGAGAGAAATAGTTGTGGTTAGTCCCCATCCCTTTTATTGGGATCAATAAGAAGGTTAGGAAGTCTACACCCCTCTTACCTGAGATGGGTGTTTGAAGGAATTGAAATAGGAAGAAAGAAGTTAA
>JBDOIB010000027.1:0-8045 GCA_041082155.1 Thermodesulfobacteriota bacterium
GGGTTGCTCTGCTTCTCCACGGATCACACCGTCGACCGAATTGAAATTCTTCATAATCTCTTCGTGAAAGAAACTTGCCGTATAGCCTCCGAGAAGAATGTAGGTCGAGGGAAATTCGGATTTTATTTTCTGGACCCAATTCATCACATCAAAACTCTGGTGGTGCCAGTGTAGATCAAATGCAATGATTCGAGGATTTTTTTCACGGAGATAGTGAAGAATAGAAAATCGGTGATCCTCAATCCATTCCAACCCCATATGGACGACCTCTGTTGAGATCTGATGACGGGTGAGAAGGTCGGCTAAAGCGAGGAGCCCCATGGGAAGAAAATTGATCCATATGAATTGATCGATGGGTCGATAGTAATTATTGAGTTTTGGAACATGGAGAAAAACGCAATCCAATCTGGACATTTTTAAAATCTTAATATGTTGAAAGAAGGGATTTCAACTCTGGGAAGGTCGAGTATAATGATCCACCTGAAAGAGAGTGCGAAGAGGAGTCCCGTGTGGAGGCCTCTTTGAAGAGTCAGGGGAGATGATCTGGTTTTTGATGAGTCGTTCGATAATAATGGATAAGATGTCCATTAAAAAATATTTTTTAAATCAAATTGGAGATTTCACGGTGGAGGCGAGACATGGGGAATTGATCCAGTGTTTTAATAGACACCCATCTTCCCTTTCCATTCCCATGGAGGTATTCACATGAAAACACTTGGAGGGTAAGCCTAAAGTGAGAATAGGTTTGGCTGAAGGTTCCTAACTCATTTTTAACAGTGACTTCTATTCCCAGCTCTTTTTTTACTCTATTTCTTAACCTCATTCTTAACCTTCGTTCGTTACTCCCGATCTTCCAGTTTGGAAATTCCCAAAGACCTCCCAAAAACCCTTTGAGTGGTCTTTGAACGAGGAGTACCTTCTTATTTTTTTGAATGATAGCGGCTATTCCGAAGAAATGAGGGATTCTTTTTTCGGGGGAAAAAATAGAATAATTTTCAGGCGCTCCTGATCGAAATCCCTGGCATAATTTCATCAGAGGACAATCTTGGCAATGCGGATTCTTTGGTGTACAGATCATGGCACCCAGATCCATGAGGGCCTGATTAAAGGAATCTGCATGACCTTTTGGGATAAGAGACTGAGCGATCTGCCAAAGAAGATTTTCAATCCTCTCTTTTCTTTGGCCTTTAGAGACTGCAAGCACTCTCGATAGCACCCTTTTCACATTTCCATCCAGGATGGGAGCTTCTTTGTTGAAAGCGATAGAAAGAATAGCTCCTGCCGTGGATTGACCCACTCCCGGAAGTCGAAGGAGATTCTCTAATCGGTCAGGAACTTTTCCATCGAAGTGATTTAAGATAATTTGAGAAGCGAGGTGAAGATTCCTTGCCCTTGAATAGTAGCCCAACCCTTCCCAGACCTTTAAGACTTTTGAGAGAGGAGCTTTGGCCAGGGATCGAAGGTTAGGGAACGTGTTAAGAAATCTCTGATAGTAGGGAATCACGGTTTGAACCTGGGTCTGTTGAAGCATGATTTCAGAGACCCAGATGGCATAGGGGTCTTTCGTTTTTCTCCAAGGAAGGTCCCGTTGGTTTTCCTTAAACCATTGAAGAAGATTGGTTTGAATTTTTTCTTTTATTCTCTCATTAAATAGAAAGGGTTTCATTTCCAAGGATTATAGATGGGAATGCAATTCATAATTGGTTTCCCTTCGGTCAGCCATTCTGCGAATTTAAAACGTTGATGGAAGGGTGATTTTAATCTCTTTTTTCTTCCCTTCTCGAATGATGGTAAAGATGAATATTTTTCCTGAACCCTTTTCGACGACGGCCTCATGGAGATCCTTTAGGTTCTTTATTTCTTTTTCTCCAACCAATAAAATCTGATCTTCAGGAAGAAGGCCCGCCTTTTCAGCTACACTCTGAGGGAGAACCCGGTCAATCCAGACCCCTTGAGAATCTCCTTTCTCTTTTAATACTATTCCAATTCTTGGCCTTCTCATATCGATCGAAGAAGGAGGGGTGAACCAGAGGAAATGGCCAACCGGATTGGGAGCCTCGGGGAAGGAGATTTCCTGATGAATCTCTTTTTTCCACTCCTTTAAAACCACAATGTTGTAAGGAATGGGAGTTCTTCGATAGAAACGATTAGGGATTCCGAAATGAAACATGACATGCCCACTTCCTGTAAGGACTAAAAGGGTTTTATCCTTTCCCTCAGGGGATTGGAGATATTGGGATAGGGTTTCCGCCATCCCCTCATCCCAGAGAACCTGAGCCTGAAAGAATTTTTCGAAATCCTTTGCCATCCCCTCCTGATGGTCCTGATAGATTGATCGGAGATAGGAGCGATAAACTCGATCTGTTAAATCTATGGATGGAAGTCTTTCTCGATCGGATAATGGCAGAGCCTCCAATCCATTTTGAGCGACCTTTCTCACCAAATCTCTTTCAATATTCAGACCGAGAAGTTTCAGGCGTCGATTTTTTACCTCAATCAAGATTTCTCGATAAAGTTGGAAATCCATCCCCCAGGTGGTTTCCCATTTTACTTCTTTTAGAAATTCCTCTTCCGAAAGAGCTCCTCGACTCCAGCGATCCAGGATGGGTTGCTGGTACTTCTCAAACATCTCCATTGCTACCACTACATCATGACCTCTCTCCAGAAGGTTTTGAATGATTCTCAACTGAATCCGATGATGTTCCATCTGATCATGAGTCTCTCCAACAAATATGACCCGTACCTTTTGAAGGTGATCTAAGAGCTCTTTGAAAGAAAGAATTTCGCCCTCAGGGAGTTTTAGAATCCATTCTTTGGTTCGATCAAAATGGTCGGCGGGAATTTTACTCATCCAAGAGGATAAACCCTCTCTAATCCAGCTTAAAGAAATAATTAAAAAAAATATGGAGATTCCGACCAGGAACCTATTCATAAAAAAAATTATAACTTCCCTCAGGGAAAAAAGGAAGAAAAAGGAGGATGAGATGATTCAGCTTGAAACAGAGGAAATATTTGTTATGATTGGATTGTCCATTTTATACAATTTGGGAAAGAAGTGAAGATCTTACTGGTTTGGATTATTTTTTATACTTTATTATGTCTTGATATTCCTGAGGCAAAGCCAGGATCGAAAGGTATTCTTCTGGCAACGACGACCAGTGTTCAGGATTCGGGACTTCTCGACCTTTTAATTCCAATCTTCGAGAGAAAAACGGGTTATTTTGTTAAGACGATCTCCGTGGGTTCAGGCCAGGCCGTGGCCATGGGAATGAAAGGAGAGGTGGACGTTCTTTTGGTCCATTCTCCTGCTGCCGAAGAGAAATTTATGGCTGAAGGGTATGGAATCAACCGAAGGACGATGATGCATAATGACTTTTTTATTGTCGGTCCTCCTAAGGATCCTGCGAAAATTAAAGGAACCAAATTGGCCTCGGGGGCATTCAAAAAAATTGCTTCGGCCCAGGCTCTGTTTTTATCAAGAAGTGATCACTCAGGTACCCATGTAAAGGAAATGGAAATCTGGAAATCCATAGGAATCAATCCAGAGGGTAAAAGGTGGTATCATGAGACAGGTCTTGGAATGGGACAGACATTACACGTAACTGACGAGAAGAAAGGGTATACACTCTCTGATCGTGGAACCTATTTAGCATTGAAGAAAAGCCTTGGTCTTGAAATTCTGGTTAAAGGCGATCCTAACTTATTAAATAGTTACCATATTATTGAGGTGAATCCAGCCAGATGGCCAAAGGTGAACGCTGCTGGGGCGAAGGCATTTGCCGACTTTATGGTTTCTATGGAGGTTCAGCAACTCATCAAAACCTTTGGAGTAGATAAATTTGGTTTTCCTCTCTTCTTCCCTGATAAAGAAAAATAGAAAAAAGAATTCTAAAAATAAATCTGGAGAAAGACCATGGACCTTATTCTTGAAGGCATTAAAAAAGCATTTTGGCTCATTTTTACTTTAGATGAGGAAGTTCTAAAAATCCTCCTTCTTTCCCTCCAGGTCTCGGGAACAGCCACTCTCCTCAGTCTTTTTTTTGGAATCTCCATTGGAATCATCGTTGCTCTTTCGAGGTTTCCAGGAAGAAGAATTGTTGTGGCCTTAATCAATACAGGCATGGGGCTTCCTCCTGTGGTCGTGGGACTCTTCGTCACCATCTTTTTATGGAGAAACGGACCGCTCGGGTTTCTGGGTATTCTTTATACTCCTACGGCCATGATCATCGCCCAGGCCGTCATTGCTACTCCCATCGTAATGGGAATCACACTGGCAGCCATTCAACATCTTCCTGAGAAACTCCGCCTCCAAATTTTGGCCCTTGGGGCAACCCCTCTTCAAATGGTCTGGATTATGATTAAGGAAGCAAAGCTCCCGCTTCTTGCAGGAGTCATGGCAGGATTCGGAGGGGTGATTTCAGAAGTTGGAGCATCCATGATGGTCGGGGGAAATATCAAGGGGTATACGCGAGTTCTTACCACAGCGACCGTGATGGAAACGAGTCGGGGAAACTTCGATATAGCGATCGCTCTGGGAGTGATCCTTCTTGCCCTAACCTATTCGGTTAATCTGGTTCTCACTCAGATTCAACAGAGAGAAAGGTTGAGATAGGAAGAAGGGCCAATGATTTAGGGGATGGACAATGGGGTCTATTCCAATTCTTGAAGTAAAAAACCTTAAGGTTGAGAAAGGAAGAGTAACAATCCTGAATCTCCCCTTTTTTCAAATCTATGAGGAAGAGATTCTCTCTTTGATCGGACCAAATGGATCGGGGAAAACGACTCTTCTCCAAACCCTATCCTTTTTACTAAACCCGTTTCAAGGTGAAATCTTCTTTAGGGGCAAGAAAGTGGGAGATCATTATTCTTTTTTAGAGTATCGAAGAAAGCTGGCGCTTGTGTTTCAAGAGCCTCTTCTCTTTGATACAACAGTATTCAATAATGTGGCCTCAGGATTAAAGATTCGTGGGATAAATAGAAAAGGGATAGAAACAAGGGTCAATGAAAATCTCAAACGTTTTGGGATCGACCATTTGAGAGATCGTTCAGCTAAGACTCTTTCAGGAGGAGAGGCCCAGAGGGTAAACCTTGCCCGTGCTTTTGCTATTCAACCAGACCTTTTGCTTCTGGATGAGCCTTTCGCTTCCCTGGATCCTCCAACGAAGGAATCCCTGATAGAGGATTTGGCCTCCGTTCTTCGACAGACTCGAACCACTGTAATTTTAGCCACCCACGATCGGATGGAGGCCTTAAGGCTTTCGACCCGAATGGCTGTTATGAAGGAGGGAGAGATTCTTCAAACGGGTCCTCCCGAGGAGGTCATCAATCATCCAATTAATGAATGGGTAGCTTCTTTTGTAGGGACCGAGAGCATCTTGAGCGGAAGAGTGATAAAGAAGGAGGAAGGAGCTTTTCTGGTTGCAGTGGAAGGAAAGGAGATCGAAGCCGTTGGAGAGGCAACCTTAGGAGAAAGGGTGATCCTCTGCATCCGTCCGGAAAATGTAACCCTCTCTATTTCGCCCATAAGAGAGACCATCAGCGCCAGGAACCTATTTACCGGGAGGATTGAGGAGATTCACTCCATGGGATTCTATCACAAGGTGCGAATGAATTGTGGATTTCCTCTGGTTGCGTATGTGACTCAAACTTCTATGGAAAATTTATCCTTGAGGGTTGGGAAGGAGGTCACCGCTTCATTCAAGGCGACATCCATTCACGTAATCAGGCAAAAAGAAAGAAGTCAGGCCATTGAATAATTTAATAATCAGGAGATGGCTAAAAGAATATATTTTTTAATTCCCCCCGGAGTTTGGAAGATAACTTCTTCATTGGTCTCTTTACCAATCAAGGCCTTTCCTAAAGGGGAGGTCACGGAGATTTTCCCCGACCGAATATCCGATTCTTCCGGTCCTACCAGCTGGTAGGTCACAGTCTCACCATTATCAGAGTTCTTAAGCGTTACGGTGGATCCAAAACCCACTACTCCAGCAGGAGTAGTCAGTTGGTCGATAATTTCAGAATTGGCTAACTTCTCCTCGATCTCTCGAATCTTCGTTTCCACAAACGACTGACGTTCTTTCGCAGCCACGTACTCCGCATTTTCACTCAAATCCCCATGGGCCCGAGCTTCCTCAATGGCTTTGATTACCTGGGGACGAATCACCCTCTTCAAATTTTCAAGCTCTTTCTGAAGTTGATTATATCCATTTCGAGTAATTGGAATACGTCTCATAAAGACCCCTTAATTACAGCAAAATATAACTTGCTCCTGTTGATCTGTCAATGTGGAGCCTCATGGGTCACTCGGCGAATTTTTCATTTCTCCATACTTCTAAATTGAAGGAGTGAAGGATTTAGCGGGAGTGGTGATAATAGTAATGGAAACCGATCCCCCATCTCCATCCCCAGGGATACCACCACCATAAATCATAATAGGGATAAGGGTAATAATAGACAGGAATATATTCTTCCCAGAGATAGATCTGTTTGCTTTGAATCAGTGGATAACGATATTCCATTTCTCCAATCGTTTTAAATTTTTCCCCCTGAATCTCTCCTCCTACGGTCACCTTCCTTCCTCTTCGGAACACATAAGGGTCAAGATATCTCTCAGAAACGACCATAAAACGACCTTCAGAGGGAGAAGCAAGTTTCGGTTCCCCCCATCGATTCAGAGGTCGCTGTAAAATTTCAAGAAGGGAGGTTCCATCTTTTTGGTTTATCACCTCGATGGTTTCCCCACCCCAGATGACCACCTTCCCTTTGTAAGCCTCTGGATTTTCAGAAACCTGACGGAAGGTGAGAGAAGGGTCAGCTTGAGTCCTTAAATCTCTTGAGATCACATGGGCACATCCCGAGACTAAGAAGACCAGGAAAAGAAGAGATATAAATCGCAATCGGGATTCCATGTTATTTATATTAATGGATTTCATTTAGAAATTCAATTTAGACAGAAAAGGGGTTCTCAATACAAAGAACCCCTTAAAAGCTTTGAGTCTCTTATTTATTTAAATTAGAGATTGATGTTGGAATACTTCTTCCAGGGTCTTGCAACCTGTTTATTCTGTAAAAGCTCTAAGGCTGCACAGATATATTTTCTGGTATCATGAGGCATGATGATATCATCCACATATCCTCTTTCTGCCGGCTGGTACGCGTGCTCGTATTTTGTTCGATATTCCTGAATCAATGTTTTAGCTGTTTCTTTCGGATTAGGAGAGGATTTAATCTCCTTGGCAAAGATGACACTTGCTGCTGTCTCGGCTCCAACAATATTGATCTTCGCGGTAGGCCAAGCAAAAACCAGGTCTGCCCCTATGCTTTTATCGAGCATCGCATAGTGAGCTCCAGCATAAGATTTCCCAATGATGATAGAAATCAGAGGCACGGTCGCCTCTGCCCATGCAAAGAGGGTCTTGGCTCCATGACGAAGAATTCCTTTCCATTCATGGGGAGAACCTATCCAGAAGGCCGGACAGTCCACAAAGGTGACCAGTGGAATATTGAAGAGATCACAGAAACGAACAAATCTTGCCAATTTATCTGAGGCATCACAATCTAACCCACCCATTAATACTTTTGGCTGATTCGCCACAATTCCGACTGACATCCCGTTGAATCTGGCAAATCCGACGATCAGGTTTTGAGCAAAATATTTATGGATTTCAAAAAAGGATCCTTTATCCACCACCATATCAATGAGAGGATGCATATCATAAGGCTTTCGAAGATCAGGATCGGGTAAGAAATCGTCCAGTTCAGGAATGATTCTGTTGGGGTCATCGTTGCTTGGAACCCTTGGAGGTTTCTCCCGGTTATTTGAAGGAAGGTATGAAAGAAGTCTCCTACAGAGCTGGATGCACTCTTTATCGTCTTCTCCCACAATATGGGTTCCTCCCGATTTTATAGCGTGGGCTTCCCAGCCGGCCAGTTTTTCAAGAGTAATATCCTCCCCAGTCTGGGTCTTCACAAAGGCAGGTCCGGCAATTCCCATGAATCCCGTGGTTTTACTCTGAATGAGAAAATCATTCATAATGGGATGGTAA
>JBDOIB010000057.1:0-4219 GCA_041082155.1 Thermodesulfobacteriota bacterium
TCCGATCAACAAAGATGGTTTTTAGGAATCAACGGACTATCCTTCTCTTTGCCCCTTGACCTGTACCCTACTCATAATAAGGAATTAACCCTTTTTATTCGGCCTGAAGAAGTAATGATTCTCAGGGAGGGGAAACCTATAAAAGACTCATTAAAGAGGAATATCTTTGAAGGAGAGATTATAGATTTTATGGACCGAGGTCGTTATCATTTCGTCCTTTTCCATCATAGAGAAGGAAACATTTTTTTTGAAATCCACATTCCAAACTATGCGTTCAGGAATCTGGATCTCTGGAAAGGCAAAAAGGTTCGTGTGGCCCTCCGGGACGAATCCTTCTGGATCATCCATGAATAATTAGTCTTCGATGAGGATTTCAATTCTCTCAGGAACCTCACAACCTTTTAAAGATCGAACCATCCCTTTGATGGCTTCTGAAAGAAACTCTTCGATGAAAGGTTTTAATGGAATTCCTTTTCCATTTACTTTCAGAACGATCCGATCTTTTTGCTTCTGCTTCAAAAAGGTCTCTTCAATAAAATCTCCTACTCCCTGGATATCCTCCAGAGAAAATCGCGGGACATCAATGGAAACCTCCTGATCTGAAACGATGGCTACAAGATTATCCTCCTTTGTACAAAGAGGAGTTTCATGGATCTCTTTTCTAAAGATCTCAATCTTGGGCTGAATATCCTTTTTATACCCCTCAGAGAGAATTACATCTACATCCTGGATCAATCTCTCTCTGAGCTCCGCGAGCGTCAGGTCCTTTTCTACATCTCGTATCAAGGCCAATTTAGTGGGAGAGGAAATCACCACTGTATGGGCTCCTGCCTGTTTATGTCTCCAGCTATCTTTTCCCTCACGATCCACTTCAAAACCGTGGATGTCATGTTTGACAGTGGCTACTCGATAGCCTCGTCGGTTGAGTTCTGGAATCAATTTCTCTATAAATGTCGTCTTTCCGCTATCTGACTTACCCACAATTGAAATGATGGGAATCATATCCAACCCCTTGAATGAGATTTAAATCCAATAACTGAACCTTTACTTTTTCACCAGGCCTTATCCATCCCCGATCCTCCGGAATCACAATCAACCCATTGGCATTCTTTATGGGCTTTCTCACCCCCTCACCCTTCAAACTTAAAGGAGTCACAGAAAACCCTCCTTCCTTAAAAGAGATCGAGCCGCACAGAACATGGCAAAACCCAGGCTCCTTCTTTATCTCCTTTTCAAGGGTAGCCTCCACCGCAGGCCGAAAAAGGTGCCGGTGACCCATCATCTTTAAGATTGCAGGTCTGACCAATTCCTCAAAAGCAATTAGGGAGGCCAAAGGATTACCGGGAAGATTAAAAACAGGCTTCCCATTCCATATCCAGAAAGCAGTGGATTTCCCTGGCTTCATCGCAACCTCAGAAAAAATCAACTTTGCGTCCATTTCCAGAAGAACCTCTTTTACAAAATCGTAATCACCAGTGGATGTACCGGCAGAAGAAATCAACAGATCTGCTCTCATTCCTTCACTGATTTTTTCCTGAATCGCCTCTTTTTGGTCTTTTACGATCCCTAATCGAATCGGAACCCCTCCGTATTCCATGACTTGGGCTGCTATGGCATAAAGGTTACTTGAAATGATTCTGACTCCATCCGAAGGCTCATCCAGATCGGCCAGCTCGTCTCCGATGGAAAGGATGGCCACTCGGGGTTTCTGATAAACAGTAATGGTCGAACGACCCAGAGAGGACAACCTCTCTATATCAAAATAACGAATCAAATCCCCCTCGGAAAGAATTTGATCTCCTTCTTCCACCTCTTCCCCTGCCTTCTTAATAAACCCACCAGATTGAACGACACTAAAAATAGAAATAAATTCCCCTTCTTTGCGGCAATCCTCATGGGGGATGACTGTATCCGCCCCCACGGGAATAGGAGCGCCGGTCATAATCCGGATGGCTTCCCCCTTTTGAACCCTCTTTTCAGGTAAGGAACCTGCTCGAAGGGTTCCAATCTCTTTCAAGCAAACAGGAGACTCAGGAGAGGCTCCTTTTATATCTTCATATCTGACCGCATACCCATCCCTCATGGAATAATCATAAGGAGGAATCTTTCGGGTCGCCCTCACCTCTTCTCCACAGACCCTATGGAGGGCTTCTAAAAGGGAGACCTTTTCTACCCCAGAAGGAGAAATTATATTGAGAATTCGCTGAATTGCCTCATCTATACGAATCACACAAAAAATATAAAATAGCCCTTATAAAAACGCAATGAAAGAGTACTTATAGAACCTTTCAGTTAAGGTTTACTCGGGGCTTTGGTTCAGATAAAAAATGTGATAAAATATTTTTAATTTATTGATTAGAAAAGATAAATGAATTATCGAAAATTCTGTTACTGGGTCCTTCCAGAAAAATTAGAAAAATTAAAAAAGGATTTTGAAGAGAAAGGGTTAGCCGAATTAGAAGAGACACAAATTCCTTGCCGGGTATTAAAAGCCTCAAGCGAATTGGCCTGGGTTTCCGAGTCGGCATGGAGAGGCTTCTGTGCAAGGAGAACCTCGTGGTATTGGAGTTCCGATAAAGTGGGTCAATATCTGATTGTCAGCCAAAAGCCGATTGAGCAGATTAATCCAGAGGGTTGCATCATGATTTCGGATTCTGATTTTAAACCCCTTCAATTACCCTCCTCAGCCGAACTCGTTGAACTGATAAATTCAAAAGAGTTTCAAATGCGGAAGCCTTCTTCCTGGGAAAAGGTTGAAGAGAGTGAAAAAGAATTTTATCAGAGCTGGTTCCAAAGACGATCTCCGAATACCCCTTTCGATTTCAACAAACTCTTTGCCAGTCATTCGGCTAATCATTCCAACTTTATCAATCCAAAGTTTTTTGTCATTCAAGATGGGGAAAAATCCCCGTACTCCATCGGAGAAAGTCTATGGGTATGCTCTTCCTGCCTGGAGTTCTTTAATATTTTGGGAAGCCAGTGGAAAACTAAATATGTGGTGCCCTGTATGGGGGCTGTCCTTTTTGCCCGTCTCCCGATGGATCGGTATTTTGAGGTAAAAACATTCCGATCCCGATCCTCCCAGAAGGCCTTATGACTTTTTTAGAATTCTATCCCACCCTCTCCTGCTGTATAGAAGCCCTCTGCAAGAAAGAATACGAATCTACCCTTAATCTTCTCCTTAAACATGAAGGTTTGGATGAAGTGCTGGGTGAAAAGCTCGAGCTCCTGAGACTCTTCCTGGAGACCGCCGATTTTGGACATCTTCGAAGTCAATATGAAGGATATCTCATGGAAGGGAAAAAGGTCGTATTCATCCTTTATCCTGAAGGAGGAAAAGTAGCTTATAAGATGGTTGTAAAAGAGAATTAGCCATGGAAAATTATCAAATTCGTTACAAAAATTCTAAATTTTCTGATCAAAAAGTAGAATTGGATGGGAAATCCTTTGTCCATTGCGAATTTGAGAACTGTCTTATCGTGGTTGAAAGAGGAGAAACAGAAGTCACCGGATGCCGATTCAAAAATTGTAAACTTTTTCTTAAAGGGAATGCCTATACCATTGGAAAACTGATCCAATTATTTACAGGAAAGAGTCCATTAAAAGTAATGGACCTTAAGGAGCCTATATTCGAAAAAGATCTTGGAAATATTCAACCTTCTGAAGAGACCCATACTCAGGGATTTAATTCTCTTGGGAATGAAGAAAGAAGTAAAAAAAGAAAAATAAAAGTAAAAATTTGAAGGTTCTTTTCTTCCATCTTTTTTTTTACGAATAAGATTGAGATTTGCTGATTTGGGTTTTAAAATAAAAATAATTTAATCTTTCAATAATTTTTCTTTTCTATTTTATAAAAAGAGAGCAGAAAATGCGAAGAAAAGAGAAACTTCTGATTATCGGGGGATCAGCCGCTGGCCCGAGTGCCGCCGCTCGGGCCAAGCGGGTGAATCCAGATCTTGAAGTCACCCTCTTTGAGCAGGGTCAATTTATCTCCTATGGATCCTGAGAAACCCCCTACTACATCGGAGATGTAGTCAAAGATCAAAAAAAATTGATCGTCCGGACCCCCCAGCAATTTAAAGAAATGCAAAATATCGATGTTCTGATAGGTCATCGGGTAACCAAAATCAACCCCCAGGATAAGAAGATTGAAGTTCTTAATTTAAAAGATTCCGAAATCAAGGAATTCTCTTTCGATAAACTCATTATTGCCACGGGG
>JBDOIB010000077.1:0-12869 GCA_041082155.1 Thermodesulfobacteriota bacterium
AATCGTGGCCAGAATGACCCAAAGAAAATAGTTTTGATACCCTAACTGCTCCTGAACCCAGCCACTGGCCATGGCTGGAAGCATCATCCCTAAAGCCATCATTCCTGTTGAGATTGCGTAGTGAACCGTCTGGTAGGGTCCCTCAGAAACCATGATCATAAACATTGTGTAAGCCGTAAACCCGAATCCGTAGCCAAACTGCTCCAGGGCCACACAGAAATTAATCAAATAGAAATTTCTGGGAATTGTCTGAGAGAGGTAGACATAGACCAGATCAGGAAGATGCATGGCGCAGGCCATGATCCATATCCAGAATTTAAGGCCTTTCCGATAGATGGCATATCCTCCAAGTAGCCCCCCAAGCATTAAAGAGATCATCCCCACTGTACCATAAGCGATTCCAACTTCTGTGGTGCTGAGTCCTAAACCTCCTTTCGAGGTTGGATCGAGAAGGAAAGGAGGTAAGATTTTTACGATCTGGGTTTCAGCAAAACGAAAAAAGAGAAAGAAGGCAAGGATGGAGAGGATATTCTTCTTCTGAAAGAAGAGAGAGAAGGATTGAAGGAATTCATGAATAAAAGATTGGTCCAGATTCCGTTTTGCCGATTTATCCTTCGTTGGGAAGGGAAGCATAAAGAAATGATAGAGAAGAAGAGCAGCAAAAAAAATCGCTGCGAGCCATAGACTCATCGACCAGGCTTTTGGGATAGGGTATCCTTGATGTTCAAGAAAACCCGCAAAGAGAATTAACCCTCCTTTGGTGGTAAGCGTGGCAATTCGATAAAAGATGGTCCGAACCCCGACGAAGGCCGCTTGAAGTTCCTGAGAAAGTCCCAGAAGATAAAACCCATCTGCTGCAATATCATGGGTGGCGGAGCTAAAGGCCATCAGCCAGAAAAAAGCCAAAGTATATTGAAGAAAGGTGGATGTGGGAATGGTAAAGGCAATGGAGGCAAAGGAGAGGCTGATAAGAAGTTCCATCAAGAGAATCCAGAATCGTTTCCTGACCAGAAGATCTACGATCGGACTCCAGAGGGGTTTAATGACCCAGGGAAGATAAAGCCAACTTGTGTAAAGGGCAATCTCGGTATTGGAGAGGCCGAGACGTTTATAGAGGACCACCGAGACCATCATAGCCATCGTGTATGGAATGCCTTCTGCTAAATAGAGAGAAGGAACCCAAGCCCAGGGGTTTCTTGAGGTTGGTTTTTGATCGAGTCGCTCCATGATGTGAGGGTTTACTTTCTCAGAAGATTTTTTTTATTTCCACGCCCTGAAAATAGTGTTTTAGAATCATTTCGGCTGAGAATCCTCTGAGAGACATCGCGGCTGCACCAATCTGACAGAGTCCCACTCCATGCCCCCAGCCTGCCCCATAAAAAATCCATCTGGATCCTTCCCTTTTAATCGTAAAGGCACTGCTTAAAAGATGGCTTCTCGAGAGCCATCGCCTGATTTCAAGCTCTTTGCCGACCACCAGGTTTAATTTAGAGCCAATAATCCTTAATCGTTTAATCCTGCCCGAGGGGCCCCGCTCAAGGGGAATTATTTCTTTTAGTATCCCAAAGTCGTATCCTGATTTCTCCCGAAGAATCTCTTCCAATTCTTCTTGGTCATATTCCACCTTCCAGCGAAAAAAATCTTTGGTTTGATGATCCAGCTCGGGAAGAATTCTTTCAATAAGCCTATGCTCTTTGAGATGACAATAGGCTTCTGGTTTTGAAAGGATCCATCGTCGAACTTCTTCCTCTGTTTGGAGGGGTTGAAAGGGATAGGGAGCATCTGAAACGGAGCGAAGATAGGGGACCGATCGATCCTCCCAAGCCGTCTCAAAATTCTCTGTAATCCCTCCACAGGCCTTTGAATACCGGGCATCACAAATCTCTCCCCGATATAAAAGGACTTGTCCTCGAGTCTCTTCAATCGCCTCCTTGATTCGGTGAGACTTCCCTCCGGGGAGTCCCTGATATCGCTGGCAGTGATCCTCCGCGCAGACATCAAAAAGCTCATGATCTTGCTGGGAATACCAGCGAATGACTTCCTGATTCGTTGCGATTTTTTGTCTTTGGATGTTTTGATTCCCACCCTTTCGCTCGAGAAAGGAAAGGATCCAGCTTCGAGCCATCATCGCGTGGGCCTTTAGAAATTCTAAGGGGAGGGAGGAACTCATCTCTGAAGCCACCACACTGGTAAGATAGTCTTCGAGAGGGATCTCGTTGATGATAGCGATCCTCTTCCCAGAGGTCATCCTGAGGATCAAATTCCCTTGAAATTGAGAGGAGACTCTTTTTTCCCAATGGAAGCCTTTTCCGACGGGAACGGAGATGAGGGTAAAGGTCGCCCCTCGGGAAGACTCAAGCCGGATCCTTTGAGGGAAATCCAGTGCTTGGTGAGAATGATCCCATATACGAATCTTTCCTTCTTCAATCTTGGCACGGAAAGGACCCATTAAAGGACCCCGGGATTCAGCATAGAATTCTCCATTCAAGATTCCTCTTATTTCATTGGTTTCCATAATTCCTACAGTGATTTTTGGTTCCTCTTTCATTCGGATAAATTATTTTTTTTCGGGAGGGTTCTTTGATGGGAATGCGACCGTAAAGGTGGTTCCTCCAGCTTCAGCACATTCCCTTGCATCCTTTACATAAGGGCATTGGGAGATATCCCCAGGGCATTGGTCTTTCTCCGTTGGGATATGAATGCATCGCTTGCTGGTTACCGAAAGGTCAAATCCAAAACGCTCCGCATAAACCTTCATCCGAAAAAGGTCTAACCCTTTTCCCCCTGCTCCAAAATCATAAGGCTTTTTCGATGCGTAGAGTTCAGGTTCTTTGGTAGGAAAGAGTCCATCAAAGATATAGGGTTGATTCTCTTCTATAATGCCCACCCCATCATCTGAAACATGGAGCAATATCTTATCTTGCTTCTGTTCCACTTTTATCCGGACCGTTCCCCCGTCGGGAGTATTTTCTACGGCATTCTTAAGAAGTCCTTCCACCACATTTTGTAAAATGAGAGGGTCGATAAAAACGAAAAGATCGTTTTTCCCTGTGGCTTGGAAATAGATGTTTCGATGCCGGGATAAGGACTTTACTCTTTCAAGGATATCCAGGACAAAAGGGAAGAGGTTGACGGATTGAAATTCCTCAACCCTGCCTGAGAGGTATTGGTTGAGCCATGCCTTCAATTCGTTAAAATGGAATCGGACACGCTCGGGCATTTCTGAAAGATTCGAAATTCGTTCCCAAAGCCGATCCAGATTGTCCAGCAATACCCCTGCCTCCAGCTCTTGAGACACGCGGAATATCTCGTCGGTCTCTTTTGAGATATTTGAGAGTCTTTCAAGGTTTCTCTCCAGGGTATCGATCATCTTTTGAAGGGTTCCATCCATGGAAGCCTTCCATTTCTTTTTCAACAAACGAATATTTCCTTGGATAACCGACAGGGGGGTCCTCAATTCATGGGAGATGAGGTTCACGGCTTTGCTCTTGGCCCGATTAAGCCTCTCGAGTTCCTGATGAGAGCGGATGAGTGCCTCGTGAGTCCTGATCCTTTCGGTGACATCTTCGAGAGTCACGATATATTCCCCTGTGGCAAGTCGAACGGGAATGAAATGGATAATCTTTTCCGATCCATCTTTACAGGTCGTAGAGAGGGTTTTGGGGACCTTTTCTCCTGGCTTGGTGCTTTCGAGATAAGAGACCCAGGCGGAGATGACCTCTCTTCGAACCTTGGGATCCGGAAAAGCCTTTCTGAACCATTCCCGATTATTTGGAACTTCGTGAAGCTCATAACCAAAGAGCTCTTTAAATTTTGGGTTCACGTACTCAAATTTTCCTTCTCGATTAATCAAGATAATTCCAAAGGGGGCATTCTCGGAAAGGGTTCGAAATCGGTCTCGTTCCATCCTCATCAGTTCTTCGGCCCTTTTTCGTTCCGTGATGTCTCTCAGATAAACGAGATAGACCGGAGCTCCTCGATAATGAATACTTGTGGCAGAAACTTCAATATAGATGATCCTTCCATCTCGGGTGATTCCTTTAAATTCATATCGAGAGGGAACAGCCTCACCCCTCTGTCTTCGCTGATTGACAGAGTGGACCTTCTCCTGATCCTCTGGGTGAACCACGATGAGAACGGACTGCCCCACCAGCTCATCGGGATGGGCGTAGCCGAAAATCTCTGTGAATCTTCGATTCACATATTGAATTCGGTCTCCCTGAATGATGGCCACGGCATCGTTGGAATGTTCAATCGCGGTCCGATATCGTTCTTCGCTTTCGGAGAGAGCCTCTTCTGCCATTTTTCGATGCGTAATATCAATCATGGTCCCCTCATAATAAGCAGGATTTCCATGATCATCTCGAACCAATCGGACATTGATGGAGATCCATTGGGAGGAACCATCTTTTCGACGCATTTTCACTTCATAATTCTGAACGGCCCCTTGTTCTAAAAGAAGACGAACGAGTCGCTGATGATCATTGGGATCGATATAAAGCATAGAGACGTTGGTCACCGAGGCCATCAGGGATTCAGGAGATTCATACCCATGGATTTGGGCCAGTGCGGGATTAGCGCTTAAAAGACGGCCTTCGGGATCCACCTGAAAGATGCCCTCCATGGCATGCTCAAAGATATTTCTGTATTTTTTCTCGGTTTGTTCCAGGATGGTAGCGAGCTGTTTCTTTTCAGTGATATCTCGAACATAAATGGCAATCCCTTTGACTTCAGACCCTTCATTAAAGACCGGATAAAGACTGTTTTCAAAAACCCTTTCCTCCAGCTTTCCTTCGAAGCGAAAAGGTTTTAAAGTCTCTACCACTCTTTGAACCTTCTCTTGGGCATTTTTGACTCGATAGCTGGGAATCAGGCTATAAATAGAGGTATGGATAAGTTTTTCCAGGGGAAGACCGTAGAGACGAGCTGCATTTTGATTCGCCATCAGAATCCTCCCCTCAAGGTCGATCAGAAGGATGGCTTCTTCGGGTGCATTAAAAAGCTCCTGGAAAAGCCTCTCTCGTTCTTTTTGTTCCTCCACCCGTTGTTCAAGTTCTGAGATCCTCTGGTGGAGTCTTTCAATCTCTTCTTGATCCCTCATGGCTATCTCCAAATAATTCGTTTATATTTAATATTATAGGATTTATAGAAAATTTGAAAGAGGAATCATAAAAAAATGTCCCCCCGATACACCAATCGGTTAATCCACGAGGCCAGTCCCTATTTGTTACAACATGCTCACAATCCTGTTGATTGGTATCCATGGGGAGAGGAGGCTCTTTCACGAGCCAAAAATGAGGATAAACCCATTCTTCTAAGTGTCGGGTATTCCTCCTGTCATTGGTGTCATGTAATGGAGAAGGAGTGTTTTGAGAATGAGGCCATTGCAAGAATAATGAATGAGCGATTTATCAACATTAAAGTGGACCGGGAGGAAAGACCCGATCTCGATGAACTTTATATGAAGGCCCTCCAATTAATGACCGGGAGTGGCGGCTGGCCTATGACCCTCTTTCTCACTCCGGATCTTATTCCTTTTCATGGAGGAACCTATTTTCCTCCGGAAGACCGAATGGGATTACCAGGATTTCGACGGGTATTGATGATCGTCTCCGATTATTATCGAACTCGTCGAGGTGAAGTGACCCGGATGGAGACCCAGATGAAAAGTGCCCTTCGGGAGGCGATCAGGATTACCCCTTCTCAAAAGGAATTGGACCCCGCCGTCTTTTCTAAGGCTTTTGAGCTGATGAAAAACCAGTTTGATCCCACTCATGGAGGATTTGGAAAGGCCCCAAAATTTCCAAACCCTCTCATTCTCACTTTTCTTTTAAGGTTTTGGAAAAGGACGGGGAATAAAGAAGCGTTAAAGATGGTGGAGAGGACTTTAGAGAAGATGTCGGAAGGAGGAATTTATGATCATCTCGGAGGAGGCTTTCATCGGTATTCCGTGGATGAACAATGGCTCATCCCCCATTTTGAGAAGATGCTTTATGATAATGCCCTCCTTTCTCAGCTCTATTTTGAAACCTATCAGGCGACACGAAAGGAGAAATATCGTCGGATTGGGGAAGAGATCCTTTTCTACATCCTTAGGGAGATGAGTCATGCAGAGGGGGGATTCTACTCTGCTCAGGATGCGGATAGCGAGGGTGAGGAAGGAAAGTTCTACCTCTGGACCAAAGAGGAGATCAAAAATATTCTGGGTGAAGAAAGAGAAAAATTATTCTCGGCTTACTATGGAGTCACTCCTCGTGGAAACTTTGAACGGGGTAAAAATATTCTTTACATCACCTCTTCCATAGAGGAGATTTCAAGAGAGTTTAAACTTTCTCCCTCTGAGTTGAAAGGGAGTTTAAAAGAGGCACAAAAGATTCTCTTTGCTGAGAGAGAAAGAAGAATTCGACCCCACAGAGATGAAAAGATCATCACCTCATGGAATGGTTTAATGATCTCTGGTTTTGTTTACGGGTTTATCGCCACGGAGGATAGAGTTTATCTTCAGGCTGCCCAGAAGGCCGCTCGGTTTATTCTGGAAAGAATGTTAATGGGGACGGATTTGATGAGACTCTTCTACCATGGAAGGGTTCAAGGAGAAGGTTTCTCAGAAGATTATGCCTTTTTTATTCAAGCGCTTCTTGATCTCTATGAAGCGACCCTGGAGAGAGAATATTTGATAAAAGCCTATGAACTCAATGAGGTGATGATCAACCGATTTTGGGACAATGAAACTGGGGGGTTTTTCTTTACTGATAGAGAAGTCTTACCTATGGTGGGTCGTTCCAAGAATCCCTATGATCAGGTCATTCCCTCACCCAACTCGGTTGCTGTAATGAATCTGCTGAGACTCGGGTCTCTTAAGAAGGATGACTCAATGAAAAAGAAATCAGAAAAGATCCTTCGACTCTTTTATGACTTTTTACTTGAATCCCCTTTAGGGTTTAGTCATCTCCTCTCAAGTTTCCTGTTTTTCTTGCAGGAAGTGTCCCATTCATAATATTTTCATAGAAAAGAAAATTCCCTTTGAGGATGGACTTGAAATTTATGAAAAGTACTGCTAAAAATATTAATGAAAATATTTTCATTAATTTTCTAACTCTTTATGGTTAAAGATTTTTTTAAAGAATTATTTCAAAAGAAAAACCTACGAGTAAGCCTTCCCCGATTCCTGATTTATCAGGAGCTTTCCTCTTCAGAGGTTCCGTTAAGTCCACGCGAACTATACGAGAGCCTTAAACGGAAGAAGAGGAAAGTGGGGTTGACCTCGATTTATCGTTCACTCAACCTATTCGAGTCTTTGGGAATGGTTTTTAAAATTTCAAAAGGTTCTTCCATTAAGTACAAGTCATGTGAATTGAAGAATCATCATCACCACATCATCTGCCAGTCCTGTGGTAAGGTGATGGAGTTCGAGTGCTACGATCTGACCGAATGGTCAAAATGGATT
This sequence comes from Thermodesulfobacteriota bacterium, assembly GCA_041082155.1. Taxonomy (GTDB): domain Bacteria; phylum Desulfobacterota; class BSN033; order BSN033; family UBA1163; genus CALIBK01. The sequence goes on from JBDOIB010000077.1 coordinate 7,448, forward strand.
GCAGAATCGACGGGTTATAAAGTGACTGATCACCAGATCCAATTTTTAGGATTTTGTAAAAACTGTAGCCTTTCTTCGTCTTAAACTCGAAAGGGAGAAATTAGATGTCTCATATCCATTTGCCCGATGGAATCTTACCTGTTTGGCTCTGGGGATCCGGTTTTATTTTGGCCATTTTCATTGCCTGGCTTTTTTCTCGTTTCATTAAAAAGGAAGATCTTACCCGGAGACTCCCTTTATTGGGGATGATGGCTGCGGCCATGGTTTTGGGTGCCTCTGTGGAGATTGTACCCATTGCCTACCATGTGAATCTTACAGTAGCTTCCGGTATCCTCCTGGGCCCTTCTCTTATCTTTTTAGTGACATTTGTCGTAAATTTCATCTTAGCTCTTTTTGGGCACGGAGGAATTACAGTCATAGGGCTCAATACACTCATTCTCTCTTTAGAAGGGATTTTGGGTTACCTTTTTTTCCGATTCTTCTGGAGGGTGTTGAATCGAATTATCCCTGCAGTCTTCCTTGCCACTTTCCTTGCTCTCGCATTATCTACTTTTTCCATGATCGGAGTGGTTCGATTGGGCGTAGATCATTATGAGGAGCTTCTTCACTCCCATAAAGAAAAAGGACTTTTTGAATTAAAACTTCTAAAGGAGAAGGCCGAGCACAAGGAAGAAATTTCAGAAAAGGTGAATTTTAGAAGATTTGTAGCTATTGTCCTTTCTTTAGGATTCTTGGGATGGGTACTGGAAGGGGTGATTACCTCTCTGATTCTTAGATATATCTATCACTTAAGACCCGAACTCCTGGGAATCACAGACAAAGGATGAGGATCCTCTATGATTCAACTTTCCTACCTTGATTATCTTGCAATCGAGGGAGGAAGTTTTCTTCATCGCCTTTCTCCCAAGTGGAAAATCCTCGGGATGGTTTTTGTTCTCCTCGGGGTCGTTTTGCTGAGAAACCTCACCGGGCTTATTCTTCTTTACGGAATCCTTCTCCTTCTTTTTTTCGCTTCCCGAATCTCTCTGAAGGTCCTCCCTCTGACCTTCTATCCCCTTCTATTTGCTACTCTTTTTATTTTTATTTCTGATTTTCAGATCCATTTTATCCTTCTGGTGTTCTTGAAGGTTCTTTTAGGGGCCACCGGGGTTGTTCTTCTCCTTGGGACAACCCCATATCCTTTCATCTTTCAAACCTTGGACCGATTTCTTCCTTCAATCTTTGTGACAGCCCTTTTTTTAACCTATCGGTCTATGTTTATTCTCCTGAAAGTCTTGGAGGAGACTCACCATGCTCTTTACCTGAGAGGGGGATTCCAATGGAGACATCCCTGGAGAAGTCTGATCAATTTATCAAATGCCTTTGGCCATCTGATTATCACAGGAATCAATAATAGTGAAAAGATGTATGAATCCATGAAGTTAAGAGGATTTAAAAATAGAATCCATTATCGGGGTGATTAAGGGAATGGAAGGAAGGGAGAGGATTATTGAAGTCGATTGTATTACCCATATCTATCCGGATCAAACCAAGGTTCAGATCTGTGGGCTTGAGTTTGTGGTAAATCGGGGAGAAAGGGTATCTATCCTGGGCTCCAACGGTTGTGGAAAGACCACCCTTCTTAAACATCTTCTGGGGCTTTTGGTGCCAAAAGAAGGAAGGATCAGGGTCTTTGGAATCGATCCAACAAAAGAGTATTCAGAGGTTAGGCAGAGGATCGGAGTCGTGATGCAGGATGTAGATGAACAGATCCTGGGTCCCACCGTGTATGACGACATCCTGTTTGCCCCTTTAAATTATGGATTGGAGAAGAAGAAGGCAAAGGCATTGGCAGAGGCGGTCATTGAGAAGCTAAACCTTGGACCTGTCCAGAAGAAAATGGTTCATTACCTTTCAGGAGGGGAGAAGAAAAAGGTTGCCCTGGCAGGAGCCCTGGTCATGGAGCCAGATCTTCTCATTCTGGATGAACCCTTTACCGGATTGGATCCTGTATCAAGGAAAGAACTCATCTCCATCCTAAATGAACTCAATAGGGAAAAGGGGATCACCTTTATTATGACCCTCCATGAAGTGGATCTTGTCTCCGAGGTGACCGATATCCTTTATCTGATGCATGGACATGGACATTTAAGTGAGAGGGGAAGTCCGGAGGAGATTTTTGGAAAGTTTAAGGAACTGGAGAACTTTAATTTAGAGGAACCAACCCTGATCCGTCTCTTTAAAGAATTGAGGAAAGAGGGGCTCAATTTTGGGATACCCCTGAGAATTGACGACGCGGTTCATTTAATTAAAAGAAATTGGAACGAAAAACACAAACTCTGATTCCAGTGGTTTATCTATGAAGATTGGCTCTCTTACATTGACCAATAATTTGGTTCTTGCCCCCATGTCAGGGATCACCGATTATCCCTTTAGGCAGATGATGAGGGAATATGGATGCGCCCTTACCTTCACTGAGATGATTAGCGCCGAGGGATTGATAAAAAAGAGAGAGTATCTACTCACGGTCAAGGATAGGGATCATCCTCTCTTCGTCCAGCTCTTTGGCTCAGCCCCAAAGAAGTTGGCAGAGGCTGCTCTCATTTCAGAGTCTTTGGGCGCTGATGGGATCAATATTAATATGGGCTGTCCTGCACCCCAGGTCATTCGTGTGGGAGCAGGAGTGGAGCTGATGCGTCATCCTGAAAAAGCCAAGGAAATTCTCACGAGCGTAAAGAAAGCCATTCGGATCCCGCTCACCATTAAGATTCGTTCGGGTTGGGATGAGAACCATCGAAATGCTATTGAGATTGCTCAGATTGCAGAGGATTGCGGAGTGGATGGGATTTTTATCCATCCCAGGACAGGGGTTCAGAGATTTAACGGAAAAGCCGATTGGAATCTGGTCAGAAGAGTCAAACAATCTGTTTCGATCCCTGTGATCGGAAATGGCGATATTATCACCTTCGCGTTGGCTATCGAGAGATTAAAAGAGATCGGTTGCGATGGGATTATGATTGGAAGAGGAAGCCTCGGGAACCCATGGATCTTTTCCTCTCCAAATTTTCCCACCTTAGAAGAGAGAGTCAAAGCGATTGAGCGTCACTGGATCCTTTTAAGGGAGTATTATCAAAAAGAGAAAGTCATGAAAGAGATCCGAAGGCACATCGCCTGGTATACAAAAGGGCTCCCGTTGAGCGCCTCTTTTCGTTCCCAGTTATTCAAAATAAAAGAGGAAAAGCCATTATTCGAAGCCCTTTACTCTTATTTTAACCACATTCAGGAGCTCTCAGGAGGGTCCCACCTTTTTTGATAATAATTAAACCAGATGAAGAATAGAATTTCAAAAGGAATAGCTACGGCTGAGGGAATGGCAGCCCTTTCATTAAAAAGGACGATCGAAATGGCTGCTGCTAATCCAAGATTTTTAAACGATCCAAACAGGACATAACTCATCCTTCTCTTTCGATCTACCCCAAAAATCCTTGAAACGAGGTGAACGAGATGACCGGTTCCAAATGTTCTGAGAAGAGCAATCCACGAGAGATTGAAAAGGATATCAAAATCCCCCAGAAAGGTAGAGCGGTTGATTCCAATCACAATGAATATAATAAATCCAAAAGCCAGGGTGACGAGCGGGTTGATATGCTCCTTGATCGAGGGATAGGTTTTCCATTTGAGCAGAATTCTGGAGACAATAAAAGGAATGAGAATTAATTGGATGAGAGAGGAGATCAATCGGTGTGGTTCGACTCGACCGATCTCCAAAAATTGAAAAGAGATGAGAGGAGCCATTCCCAGAGCGAGAAGATAGAGACTTGCAGACCCGATTAAAGAGACCATCATTTCTCCTTTAAGGAGGTAGGTGAAAGGAAGGACAGCGATGGCCGAGGGGATCGCCGCCATAATTACAAATCCTACATAAAGGTCCTGATCCTTAATAAACCATTGATTGAACAAAAGAATTATTCCGCTTAGAAGGAGATAATTGATTAAAAAGACAATCCATATATCTCGGAGATAACGTTTAAAATGGATAAGTTCAGAAAGGGTAATCTGAGTCGTTGAAAGGGACATAATGAAGACCAGAGCTGGCAAGATATATCCCTTCAGGGAAGAGGCGTACTTACCGAAAAGAAGACCTGAAAGAAAAGCGATCAGAAAGATAAGAGTGGTATTTTTTAATAAGATTCGAATAGAGACAGCCATTCCTTATCCCTTTCGATTTTTGTGAAATTTACCTTTTTAGGAGTATAAAATCAACTCCAGAACGTAGAAAAGATTCGTTGACATCAAGGCACTTAGGGTGATAGGGTTTCTTTCATGAAAGGTTGGAGTGTTATTTCTCTAAGGATTCCAAAAGAGTATCTTGAGATCGTTTCTAATGTTTTGATGGAACAGGGAGCTTCAGGCATTGAAGAAATCGAAGAGAATAAGAATCTAAATCTCCTTAGGGCTTATTTCCCCGATGAAGGAGGAATAGAGAGAGTGGTTAAAGCCCTTAAGAAATATTTGAAATCTCTTAAAGGGATTTTCCCCCAATTTCCTTCCATCGATATCCAAACCCAATTCCTAAAAGAACAGGATTGGAGTGAGGGATGGAAAAGATATTTTAAACCCATTCGTGTGGGCTCTAAACTACTGATTTTACCTCCCTGGATCAAGATAAGACCGAAAAGAGGAGAGATTCCAATTCTCATCACTCCCGGGATGGGATTTGGGACGGGTACTCATAGTACCACCAAACTTTGTATAAAAGCCCTGATGAAGAGGCTTAAGGAAAAGGGGGATTCGGTTCTCGATGTGGGAACAGGATCGGGGATCTTATCCATTGTGGCTGCTCGTTTGGGAGCAGGAGAGGTGTGGGGAATCGATATTGATGAAGAAGCGCTGGAGTTGGCAAGGAAAAATGTGGAACAAAACCATCTCGCTGAGGTCATCCACATTAGAAAAGGGAGCATTGGAAGGATAAGGAAAGAATTTGATCTCATCGTGGCTAATATCGATTTAAAGACCCTTTGGAGGCTCCGTAATCCTATAGAGAGACGTCTAAAACCTGGAGGATTTCTAATCCTCTCTGGAATCCTTCAGGAAGACGAGCAGAAGCTTTGTGATCATTACTTAAAATCAGGGGCTCTTAACTATATTGAAACCAGAAAAGACAAAGAATGGGTTTGCCTCACTTTTCAAAGGGGTTGAATTTGAGTTCTTCGTTCATTTTAGGAGGCGAGGATGGCAAGATTCTATCTACCTAACCCCGAGATTGAAAATGGACGATTAAGAATTATAGGACCAGAAGTCCGTCATATCCGGAGAGTCCTTCGTCTTAAAGAGGGGGACGAACTCATTATCTTTGATGGTCATGAGAAGGAGTATAAGGGAATTATTATTGATCAGGAAGCAAATAGCCTGTGGGTTCGTGTTGAAGAGATCTTTTCTGTCC
>JBDOIB010000358.1:0-12656 GCA_041082155.1 Thermodesulfobacteriota bacterium
GTAATAATAGGATCCTGAGGGCCTCGATCCTCAACCGCCACTTCCTGCCCCGCAATCGAAACCCTTCTTACCGTTTGAGGAGGAACGGGTTCTCGTTTTTTCAGTTGCTCGATCTGGTTCTGAAGGATGACCGCTCGATCTTCTGCGGCCCTCATGTTTTCGCTGGTTGTCTGAAGCTGTTGCTGGAGCCGCTCGAGAATCCTTAAGTTCGCATCGAGCTGTTGGGGAAGTTGACCCATCGATCGTTCCTTGAAGTTTCGAATATCCTGTTCCTTCTTTTTTAATTGCTCCTCCAAGGAGGCCAGTTCCCTGGAGATAAATTCAGAGGTACGCTCAGCCTGAGTCTCACGAACTTTCAGATTCTCCTCAATAAAGAGGGAAGCCAGTTTATTAGTCACCTGCATGACGATCTGTGGATTTTCTCCTTCGAAGGAGATCGTAAATGAGTTTGTGGACGTATCCCTTCCACTTCTTCTCGGCTCCTGGACTTTTACCTCGATCGCCCTTCTCATGGTCTCTATCACTTCTTCCTTTGGAGCCTTCTTTCTCAGATCTGAATAGAGATTGAACTCTTCAATCACCCTTTCCAGACGGGTACGGCTTAATATCTCCTGGCTGATCGTATTCAGACGGCTCACCACGGATTCGGTAATTGTAGGACGGACATAATCTTCTGGGACACTCTGGGGTTGAACCAGAATTAAGGTTGTGGCCCGATAGACTTTCGGAAGAAATTTATAAACCCCAAAGGATCCAAGAATACATACGATCAAAGGGATGATGAGATACCACTTTCGCCGTAGCGCAATCTCTAAATAATCATGAAACCCTAAAGGTTTTGGTTCTGTCATGTCTTCTCCAAATTCACGCAAAGCGTCAAGCGCTCAGCGCATAGCGTGTTTTAATTAATAGGAGGCGGTGAGGCGAAAGATGCCTCGATACTCACTATACTCTCTCTCTGAAATGTTGGAATGATTCTCTCGATGAGAGAATTCGAGAGAAATTCCCAACCACCTCAACACCTGATAAGAACCACTGACTCCCGCCCACCAGATCCGATCGATCTCTCCACCCCTATACTTCGCCCTCTCATAACTTGCCCTTAATCCAATAGTCATTCTTTCCAGAAGCCGATGAGTCATTGTTCCGATCAAACGATGGGATTTAGTAAAACCAATATTTTCGGCCGTAAAGTATTCCTCCACATACCCTCCTCGAAAGGCAAGGGTATAGAGGGTTCGTTCGGCTCGCTCAGTTACAAGGAGATCGTAATATATCCCTCCCGTGGTGGACCCTCGAGAGGGATTCTGCCAGAAGTATCCTGCCTGCCCTCTGACGCTCAGCGTTGGGCTCAAGGCGTGTTCTATACCAAAACTTGGGCGATGAACCTCATAATCGATCGCAGGTGAATCGAAATCTCGATTCAGATAGGTATACTCCACGAAAGCTGAAGTCCTTGGATTGAATCGATGAGTAAACCGACCAGTCCCCATGTGACCTACCCAATCGGCTGAACGCTCAAAGTCACCGAGGGTGAGACCATATTCCAGAAAAATCCCGTTCCGGATATTAAACCAGTAGCTCAGCCTCGGGTTAATGGTATTCTCCATACTGTCCTCTGCGGTTCGGCTCTGGATCTCATAGAGGTTGTTTCTAAAATTGACGGCCAGCAGATTCTCCCTACCGAAGCGGTACTCCGCCGAAGGCTCAAAGACATTTCGAAAATAGGGGGCTCTTCTGTAGGTTCTTGAAAGAAGTCTTTGACCTTCAACGACGGTCACTGAATAGTCGGTCTCACGGATTTCGTCTGAACGAATAAGATAATCCCTTACCCGGAAGATAAAATTCTTTGTGGGTGCATACCATCCATTTAAGGTTCCGTTGAGACTCACATAGTTATAGTCTTCTTCCTTCGCGTAAAAGACGAATCCTGCTCGAAAATCGAGATCCATCCCAAACTTCTCCTCCGCCGTAGGGGCACGACGAAACTCTCCAGTGACCGGGGATCTCGGGGTCGTTGAAATCCTGATTCCAGGGGAAAGGGTCGTAATGAAATCATCGAGGCGATTTCGGGGGGTCAGATTGATGTTATTGTTATACTCTTCCTCCAAGGTGATATAGGGTTGTAGGTGAGTGAAGAGGTCCCCCCGTTGAGCGTTAGCCATAGTAAAAAAACCGGAAAGCATAGTGCAAAGAGCAGAGAGCAGAACGATTAACCAAGTTTTATTGAATTTTAAATTTTTCATCTTACTCCTTTAAACCTTTCTATCCGTCATTCAGATTACGGAACGATGATGGTATCACCGGCTTTGAGAACGATATTGGATTGCAAATCCTCTCCCTGTGTTAGTTTTTTATAGTTGATCACAAATCGCTTCTCTCTTCCTTCTTCTTTTCGGATTACCAATATCTTTTTCTGATTGGCCCATTCTGTAAATCCACCCGCCATGGGAATGATCTGAAGAAGGGTGGTTTCGCTTCGAAGCCGGTAAACACCCGGATTTCTCACCTGCCCGGAAACATAGACCTTAAAGCTATTCGCTTCCATGACCATGACTGAAACATTGGGTGTTTCAATAAATTCTTTGAGTCTTTTAATGAGCTCTTCTTTAAGCTGGAGGGGAGTAAGGCCCGCTGCCTTGACCTCGTGAATTAAAGGAAGTGAAATATAACCATCCATTCTCACCGGGATGGTTCTCGACAGTGCCTCCTCTCTCCAGACATGGATATAAAGGATGTCCTCTGCGCCAATCACATAGCGGTCACTGTCTATCCCCATTTCTGCCTGGGCCTGTTTTTTTGAGAGGATCTCCTGGTCGGTTTGAGAAAAAGTGACTCCGTGAATAAGAGAGAGAATAAAAATGAATAAAAAGCTATTTAGAATATTTCTTTTCATGTGTTTACCTCTTTCTCGTCCCTTTTATGGGATTCAAGAAGTTTGTTCAGGAGATCTTCAGTATCTGCACCATTGGCAGGGAAACAGAATTGGTCGATAGCAATCTCATATCCTACTCTTTTAAAATCAAAGTATTTTAGGGTCTCCATAAATCGCTCTTTTGCTCTCTCTCCCATATAAATGTCTGCATAAGGAAGAAGGACAACCAGACAATCCTCGCCTAAAGTGGCTAAAATATCACTTTCACGCATCTCGACCGAAAGAAGATCACCCAATGTTTCCCGGCAGGTATCAAGGCTCCATGAATTCCCATCGTTCGAAATCGGGTTGATCCTGAGGAAGAGAAGACAGATAAAATTCTGATATCTTCTGGCTCGCTTGATCTCAAGGTCGAGGAGGTATAGAAAAAGATCACGATTCATAATCCTTCCAATCTGTCCCTGCATCTCCTGTAATGCCTTCATCCTCGCTCCTTTTTAGATCCTAATTCTTCCCTTTAAATCCATAATCGGAGTTGTTTGGGTTGGATGGATGACCATCCTCTCGGACAAATTTATTATCCAAGCCATATCTTTCAACCTTGTAGATTAATGCCTTATAGCTGATCCGGAGCAATCGAGCGGCCTCTCTTCGATTCCAGCGAGTTTGCTGAAGAGTAGCCTCGATGAGTTCCTTTTCGGCTAATTCTGCTGCCTTTCTTCCTACCTCCTTTAGATTAAATAATTCTTTAGAGGGCTGAGGGGGAGGTGAAGGAGGAGGAGCCTTTTGAGCCTTTTCGTCCTCTTTTATTCTCTCGTTAAGGGACTGGAGAACCATCTCTTCTTCGCCCAGAATAACTATCCTTTTAATAAAGTTTTCTAATTCCCGAATGTTTCCAGGCCAGGAATAGGTTTTGAAGATTTCAAGTAGGTTGGCCGAGAGAGGAGGAACTTCCCGTCCGTATCTTTTCTTATAGAGATTGAAAAAATATTCCGAAAGCAGTGGAATCTGTTCTACCCGCTCACGAAGAGGGGGGATCGTGAGATTGATTACATTAATCCTGAAGAAAAGGTCTTCGCGGAATCGTCCTTCGGCCATTGACCGTTCGATGTTGTTTTTGGTGGTGACAATAACTCGTGCATTGACTGATAAATCCCCGTTTCCCCCCAATCTCGAAAAGGCGCCATCCTGGAGCACCTGGAGGAGTTTAGCCTGCAGGGAAAAATCCATCTCTTCGATATCGTTTAGTAAAATTGTTCCTCCATTTGCCATTTCAAACTTTCCAGGCTTCTTAAGATTGGCCCCTGTAAAGGCACCCTTCTCAAATCCAAAAAGCTCGCTTTCGAGAAGATTTGCCGGAATAGCAGCACAGTTTACTTTTACGAAGGGCCTGCTCTTTCGAGGAGAGAAGTTATGAATCGCTCGCGCAATCAATTCTTTTCCCGTCCCGCTCTCCCCTTTTATCAACACTGTGATATCGGTCTTGGCCACCTCATCAATAATTGATTTAATCGTGACCATTTTAGGAGAACTGGAAAAAATAATTTCTGAGAGCTCCTGCACCATATCTGATTAAAAAGGGCAAATCCTATGCCAAATAGATTATATTTCCTCTTTAACTCCTAAGACATCGAGAATTGGAAAATTTTTTCTTTTTAAAAAATATTTTCCCAAATTGTCCTGAGAAAAAAATGGAAAATGGAAGAAATTTTTCGGGAAAAAGTGGTAATTTATTTCCACCATTTTCCATTTTAAAAATTAATTAGTAGACATAATCTTATCTGCCGAAGACAGATCAGACTTAATCGGATGATCCAGACCGCATTCTTTAATTTTATAGAGAAGCGCCTTATAACTGATATTGAGAAGGCTTGCCGCCTTTTTCCGGTTCCAATTGGTCATCTTTAAGGCCTTTACAATGACCTCAGCCTCTGCCTTCATCATCGCCTCACGATGAACCTCCTTTAGGGAGGGCCAGAGTTTCCTGTTGAGAAGCAGCTTTGCCGGGTCAGGGACAAATTCGTCCTTTTTTGAAGGAATTAACTCCTCGAGCACTGTCTTCTCCCCTCCAAGGACAACAATCCGCTGAATGATATTTTCAAGTTCCCGAACGTTGCCTGGCCAGTGATACTGATAGAAAGCTTTCATTAATCTATCGGAAACGGGATTAAGTTTTCGATTGAATTTCTTTTCAAATTTATTAAGAAAATATTCAACAAAAACAGGAATTTCTTCTTTTCTCTCCCTCAACGGAGGAAGGGTAATATTGACGACATTCAGACGATAATAGAGATCTTCTCTAAATTTCCCTTGTTTAATCGCTAATTCAATATTTTTATTAGTAGCAGCCAGCACCCTAACATCTACATGAATATCCTTCTTCCCCCCTAATCTCGAGAACTCATGATCCTGAAGAACCTGAAGAAGTTTGCTCTGAAGGGAGAGACTCATCTCGGAGATCTCATCCAAGAAAATGGTCCCCTGGTGGGCAAGCTCAAACTTCCCGGGTTTCTGACGGTAGGCCCCTGTAAAGGCACCTTTTTCATATCCAAAAAGCTCACTTTCAAGAAGTTCTGATGGAAGAGCGGCACAATTCACCTTTACAAAGGGTTTGTCCCGTCGTGAAGAATTGAGATGGATCGAACGGGCAACCACTTCCTTGCCTGTTCCACTTTCCCCCTGGATGAGGACAGTTACGTCAGTATTAGCGACACGATCAATGATCTCCTTGATTCGATGCATCTTTTCGTGTGCATAGATAAAGATCCCATTCTCCTGGGTCATCTCTCCAACTTCTATAAAGGTTGAAGAGGGAGGGGATGATTCTTCCCTCTCGGATTCGGAAAAAGAAGTTTTTGAATCTCCCATCAGTCGATTCATCTCACTGATTTCTAAAAAGAAACGAGCCGAGGTTAAAGCAGCTCCCACCTGATTACTGATATAAGCCAGGGCAGTCTGGGAACCTTCATCAAATGCCCCTTTTCGTGAATGACTGAGATTAAAAACCCCAACCACTTGATCTTTTTCTCGTATAGGGTAACAGATCAATGATCTTACTTTACTGCTTAAACCATCTACCCTTACGAATCGTGGTTCCTGGTTTACATCGTTTATCATGACAGCTTTTCCTTCTTTTAAAACCCACCCTGCTACTCCTTCCCCGGGTTTAAACCTTCTCCCGTTTGCCGAGGCCTCTCCATAAAAGACACTCTTTTGCTCATTTCGACTCCTGGCAGCTCGAATGATCAATTCCCCTGAGGCTGGATCTCTCAGCATTAAAGAACAATTTTCAACATCCATCTCTTCAATTACGGCATCTAAGATGGCTTTACAGGTTTCTCCAAAATCAGGTATATGTCTCAGGGCTCCCTGAACCTTCTTAAAAAGAATGAACGCCCTCTTTCTGTCCAGAGGTAACTCCTCGGAACCTAAAGGAAACCTGGCCTCTTTAAATAAGTTTCCTTCCATAATATCCCCTCCTTTCACCTCTAAAATACCATGGAGAACCTATGAGTCGTTGATTCTCCTAACTCTCTTGAAATTTAACCATCAGGGTCTGGTCTCGTGATGATGAATTAATCTCTGCCGGGTCAATTCTTTTTCAATCTTTCTTTTTTGAATTCTGAGTCTCCTCTGTCTCAATCCTTTCTTGAGATGAAGAAGAATCTTTTCACTTGAAAAGGGTTTCGTAAACAAGTCGTCCACTCCGGATGTCAAAATCCTTTTATATTCTTTATCTTCTACCTCATACTGGGTGAGCATCATTACATAAAGGTCCGGGAAACTCTTTTTTAATTCCTTAATATGGTCGACCATACATTCACGGCCTATCCAATATTCTGTAATCAGTGCCGATATTTCAAATTCCCTAAAATTATTTTTGAGACGCTCTATCTCGTGAAGAGCGATAACAATATATCGCTCGCTTTCCAATAGGGTCTTTAGGATCCATCTTGTATGAGGCTCTTGGTCAAATACGATTATTGTTTCTTTTGGCATAAAAGACTGTAAGAATTTCTTGTTTAAAAAACCAAAAAATGAGAACGGAAAATGAAAAGGCAAATTAAATACCATCTTTGATATAAAAATCGTTTTTGTATAACACCTTAATTTTTAATAGTTTTTTAAATGCTCTTTTTCCAATTCGAATTAGAGAATCCTTCTCTTTTTGACCTTTTGGGACAATTGATGAGCCGAATGGGAAAAGAAGGAATATTTCTTTAATGTTTGTAAGAAGTTAGAGAAATGACCTGAAAGGAGTGGTAAAAATTAAAACGTCAAGGATTCTAAAATCTCTGACTCTTCTGGGAAGGTAATTGATTGAAAAGATAAGCTTTTTATGACTGAGCCAAAGGCTTTATCAGGCTGGAAAAGGGGATATCCTTTAATCAATCCTTCAAGCCTTTGTTGAAGTGCCTGGCACCCGATTCGGTTGGTTTCGGGAAGAAGAAGTCCAATCTCCCCGTTGTTTTTACTCACCACATCTTCCTCCCTTGTATTTTTCCTAATAAGATCCAAAAACTCTTTGTTAAATTCATTCAGTTGATCTTTTTCTGCCCCTTCGATTGAAATTTTAATTAAAATGATAGAGAAAGGATGATTATGCCGTTTTGATCTCTTTAACTCTTTCTTTAAAGAGGTAGCGAAAAAATTCCTGTTAAAAATAATACGGTTGAGCTTCTCACTGATTGGATCAACGAGATTAAGTTTCTTCAGTCCTCCCAGTTGAAGAACCAACTCTCTTTGCTTTAACCCTCTCTTAATGTGAACAAGAATTTTATCCGGAGAATAGGGTTTTAGAATAAATTCATCTAAACCAGTATCGAAAAGCCTTTCGTACGTCTCGTTATCTATGAGAGCATTGGCAATCATAATGATATAGGTTTCAGGTGAAAGATGTTTAATTTTTCTTATGAATTCCTCAGTTACTTTGTAGGGATAGAGGTATTCTAGGATGATAATAGAAAAATTTTTTTTAAGGAGAAGGGAATTAGCCTCATCTAAGTTTAAAGCTGATTCAACTAAATACCCTTCTTCACTTAGAATGATTTGGTAGGCATTTAATAGATTTTTAAAGGGGTCGATAAGGAGAATAGAGTGAAAGCTCATATATTAATTTAGATACAAATTTAATGCCAAATACGAGAAATTTTTTAATTTAATTTTAATATTGATTCATCTTAATTTGGGTGGCTTAATATGATATTTATTCATTCGGTTGACTAACATCTTTCTTGTCATTCCGAGAAGTTTTGCCGCCTTTTCCTGATTCCACTCAGTCTCCTCAAGTTTGGTAAGAATCCATTTCCTCTCTATTTCTGAAACTATTTGAGGCAGATTGATTTTTCCACCTTCAGAAGGAGGTATTCCTCCTCTCATAAAGAATTGAGGAGGAAGGTCATGAAGAGTAATCGTCTTTCCCTCACACAAAACAATCATTTGCTGAATGACATTTGCCAATTCCCGGATATTCCCTGGCCATGAAAATTTCATGAGTGAGTCCATTACTTCAGGGGTAATTTTAATGGACGGCTTCCCTTTTGAGTACTTTTTTAAAAAGTAATTCACCAAAAGGGGAATATCTGAAACCCTTTCCCTCAGAGGAGGAATTTTGATAGGTACCACACTCAGCCTAAAATATAAATCTTTTCTGAAATTCCCCTTTTCCACTTCTTCGGCCAGATCCCGGTTGGTGGTAGAAATGATTCGGACATCCACTTTAATGGGTCGGCTATCCCCTACCCTTTCAAACTCCTTTTCCTCGATCACTCTGAGGAGAGTTTTCTGAAGGTTTAGAGGGATCTCACCAATTTCATCAAGAATCACGGTACCTCCATCCGCAGCCTGAAAACGGCCGATCGTATCTTTTACTGCTCCGGTAAAGGCTCCTTTGCTGTGACCAAAGAGTTCACTGGTGAGAAGGGTGTCGGTTAGAGCTCCACAATTTACTGTAATTAGAGGTTTATCCTTCCTTGAGCTATTATAGTGGATGGTTTTTGCAATAAGATCTTTTCCTGTTCCACTCTCTCCCTGAATAAGTACGGTGGTATCGGTTTGAGCGACCTTTCTGATGATTTCAAAGATTTCGAGCATCTTTGGATGATTTCCGACGATATTTGGAAAGGAATACTTCTCACTTACCTCTTTTCGAAGGAGATCGAGTTCCTTTTCCATTTCATAGGATTTGATAGCCTGACGGATGATGGTGAGGAATCGTTCTAAATTATTAAAGATAGGTTTCTCAAAAAAGTAGAAAGCTCCCTTTTTTAAGGCCTCCACAGCCATTGAGACAGAACCGTAGGCTGTGATAAGAATGACAGGGATATCCAATCCATTCCGCTTTATTTCCGAAAGAAGCTCCATTCCGCTTAGATCTGGCATTCTTTCATCAGTAATCACAAGATTGACCGAATCCTTCTCCAGCCTTTCCAAAGCCTCCTTCCCACTTTCAGCCGTAATGGTACGAAAACCCTCTTCGGCGAGGATTTCAGAAAGCCCAAAAAGGGAATGGGGTTCATCATCTACAATAAGGATAGAAGGAGGGTGACCCATTATCTCTCTCCTGCGCGCCGGCCCATGGGAAGCTCGATCTTCACGGTGGTCCCTTTGTTTTCCTGGCTTTCGATTTCAATCTTCCCGTGGTGTCGCTCTTCAATGATTCTTCGACAGAGGGCTAATCCAAGGCCTGTTCCTCTCTGTTTGGTTGTAAAAAAGGGTTGAAAAAGATAAGGAATTTTTTCCTGACCGATTCCCACTCCATTATCTTTAAAAACCACCTCAACACATTTGGGATTGTCCTGGATCAGTCTGGTATGGATGTACAATTCTCCTCCCTCTGTCATGGCCTCCAGTGCGTTACGAATAATGTTTAAAAATACCTGTTTGATCTCTTCATAATTTGCGTAAATCTTCGGAAGGCGGGAATCCTGATTCAATGTAATTTTAATGCCCTGCGATTCTAAATCATAGGTGTGAGAGACGATATTTATCACCACAGAAAGAACTTCGTTAAGATCCATTTCGGCGAATCGAAGGAGGTTTGAAGGTCGAACAAAATTTAAACACTCCTGAACGAAATTATTAAGGTGTTGAACCTCATCATCAATAATTGCGATGGATTGTCTCAGGATCTCATCTTTCAAATTGGAACGTTTTCGGATGATGGCTAAAGCCCCTGAGATGGCGTGGAGGGGATTCCGAATCTCATGTGCCAAAAAAGGAAAAAATCTTTCGAGAGAGGAATATTGGTCTGATCGTCTGTCCTCGATCTGGGCATCCCGAATCTCTAAAGCATTATCTATAGACTTCAGAAAAGATTCATGATCAATAGGTTTTGAAATGAAATCGGTGGCTCCTTTCCTCATTAAATCGACCGCCACCTGCTCCCCTCCAAAACCCGTTACGATCACAACGGCTATATCCTTATCCACTTCTTTTAATCTCTTTAGAACCTCTTCGCCGGAAATATCGGGAAGTTTTAGATCGAGAACGACCAGGTCGGGTTTTTCTAAAAGGGTCTTCTCTATGGCGGTTTTCCCATCCAGAGCTACAGAAACGATAAACTCTCTCTGATCAAGGATCTTCCTTACTAAATCGACGAATTCTGGGTTATCGTCGACAACCAATACCTTTCTTCCAAAAGTAATCATACAAGGAAAATATTAGTATAAAATCGAGTTTTATTCAACTTTAAAATTTAGACTTGGGAGACTGAGAGCATTCTTCGGAGAAAAATATGTTCCAAATCTCCTGTTTCGGGGTCCATAACGTGATTATTAAGAAAAGGCTGGAGAATCGAGGGGTTAAATTTAATTGTCTAATTCGATTTTAACAAAATAAATTTTTTGGGAATTTAAATGATTTCCTTTAATCATTTCACCCCATTTCAATACGGATTCTTCGGTAATCCTTTCTGGTTTCTTTCTTCTCTCCGGGAGAATTCCAAGAAGGTGTTCCCCTCCTTTTTCGTCTTCCCAGTAAAATTCATAAACAATCATATTAATATTATTACCAATTTTTATGCCAAACAATTTATCCCATTATAACATTTTGATATTATAATGAATTATTAAATCGAACAAATCTTTAAAAAATAAAAAAAGAAATAATTTTCCCTTAAAATACTTTAGATTTTCTTAAAAATGGAAAACAATTTCTTGTTTTGGGAATTAATTTATTGTTTTTTTCCTTCTATGATTCGGATGCTATCGATCTTCATGTGCTGGTGATGCTCCACGGTAGAACTACTACTTAACTCCGAAAGCTGCTGAACAAAAGAGATATTCCTCAACACCAAACCCCCTGAAGGAATTGCAATCCCCACCTTCTCAAAAAGCTCATAAATATTATCCACAATAATATACTGAGGATCAAAACCCAAATAGACCACCTTCGACCCCAAATCAACCCCCTGCCCCAAACTATACTGAAGCCCTAACCCCTCATTAAAGGTCAACATCAGATACTGCCAATCATTCGTATAACCGGACGGAGCCGGCGTCCTCTCGTTAATCCACATCTCATCCACCTTAAACTGAAGATAAGTCTCTGAAGTAACCGAAATAGGAAGCATATCCAAAAACTGATTCCCTATCCCATCATAACCCACATAGCTCTCATTCACCCTGGCCGAGCTGTAACCCACATATCGAATATTATCCTTAATAAGACAACCCTCCTCAATCACATTGGACGTAGCCCCATTGTTGGGATTCTGACCCAAAAGCGTAATCCCCGTATGAGCCCAATGGTGGTTCCCATTGAAACCATTCTCCCATTCCTCCTCAAATTTGATCTCACCCAGACTAAGACTCTTACCAATCACCGCCCCCACCTCATCCCCCAACGTCCCCCTAAACGCAAGAATAAAATTAACCGAAGAATAACTCTCCCGAGGAATCGGAGTATAAAGATAAAAATCAATCACCACCTCTCCCCCCTCAACAAGAACCCCACTCGGATAAGTCTCCTGACCCCATACATCCTGAGACCCATCCGAACTCCCACCCACAGGACGAAAACTATAAGTGAGCGTAAACACCCCATCCTTTAAGGTTTCATTAGGAGTAAGATTCTTAATCCTTACCCTCAAATATAGAATCTGATTCTTATAGAAAATAGGCAGAGTGGTCACCTCAAGCCTCCCCCTAAAAAAATAATCCAAAAGAGCCACCGAATAGCCCACCGCCCGAGGAATAAGCTTAGAAGCATACTCCTCATAAACCTTCCCATCCAAAACCAACGGACAAGACCCAGGATCCCCCTTCCTCACACAATCATAAGAAATATAACTGAGCGAAGCTAACCGCTCCCCCAAAAGCTTCCTAATATAAATCCTCCGATCCTGCCCCCCATCCTCCGCATCAATCAGCTCAGGATTCCTCCAATCTATCGCAAAATAATCGGTATCCAAATAAGCAGGATGAGGATAATTCCTAAAAATCGTCCCCTCACTAAAAAAATTGGCATTCACATACTCCGCAATCCCTATCCGAGAACTCGTAGTAATCCCCAAATTGGCCCCATTATACTGATTCGTATCAAATAGATTCGCAATCGGAACCGGAGCAATCGGCTCCGGAATAAAATTAAATATCCCCCGATCCACAGACACCGGAGTCAACGGAACCTTGGAAAGATTATCATTCACCCACGACTCATAATGATACCTGCCCACCTTCCGACCCAACAGATCTATATAAATATGAGGATCATTCCTCACATGAGCAGGCACCGATACATCCTGAACCAGATGCATCACCTGACCCAAAGCCCGAAAAGT
>JBDOIB010000172.1:0-1425 GCA_041082155.1 Thermodesulfobacteriota bacterium
TTTTATCAAGGGTATTGACAAGTTAAGAGATTTGTGTTAATTAAAATTCAATTTTAATAATTTCTGGTAGGATTAATTTTAGAACTAATCTTAATTCTAAAATTAATCCGAAAATTGCGAGTCATTGGAGGATCCTGGTTTTTTATCCAATGACTTCCGGCCCGGAAATTGGTAGGGAGCCAGGCCCTATCCAATTTGGTCTTTGAAGGTCACTGTCGTTGATTAAATCGGGAGAACGTCTGTAGAATTGCAGGAAGAGTCGCATTTTATGCGGGATTCAGGAAGAGTAATTTAGTAGGATTCTGGAAGAGATGAAGGATTCAGGAAGATTCGTTCGAGGCATTTAAGGTCGATTGAGGAAGGTCTGGGAGACAGGCATCTTAAGCTCACTGCCTGCCTTGTCAATTTTCCATTGAAGAGAATGTATTTTGACGGAAGACGAAAAGAAAGATAACGGATGAAAGAAGAAAGCAAGGAAGAAGGAGATAGGATAGTCCCGTAAGGGGGGATCAGGAGAAGAAAGAGAGACGGGTGCTTCAGGATCCCTGGAGATTAAATCCTGAGGTGCTCGGATAAGGTGACAGGGAAGGGATCCAGGGTCTCTTCCCGGTGAGTGAGATTGAAGGGGTTGATGGAGCGTCTGTGAGCTTCGTTTCTGTCAACCCCTTTTTTGTTCCTTTTTTTCCGGGTTTCCGGAGGCAGGTGAGGGGCAAAAATTCAATGAAAACTGTTTCCGTATGAAACTTCTTCACCTATTTTTGCCCCTGGGCTGAAGATCGAAGAGCAGCTGGCCCCGGCTCTTTTGATCTTTTTAATACACGACGATTCTTTCGTCAACCCCAAAAAGATTAATCATTTCTTTGGGGTTGGGGCCGCGAGTTTTCGATATCACTTTCTCGCCCAAAGAAAAAAGTGGTAGATGAACAACTTAACAAAAATTAAAAACCTAAAATCCATAACTCAAAAAAGGAGGGAGACGTATGTCCAGAGGATACACCCTGAGATACTCCATCGTTCAATTCGCAAAAGAAACCGATGGGATTAGGAAACCCAAACATGAACTCAAAAAACAATATGGGGGAGTAAGTCCCTTCATCCACTCCTATGGAACCAAAACCCGCTACTTCGGGATCATCAACGAGTTTGTCGAGTGGTTGATCTCCAAAGGCATAAAGCGAGTCGCTCGGGTCAGCCCAGAAACCGTCATTGAGTTCCTGGAACAGAAGGTCCCCAGAGTGACCCGAAAAACAATGAAAACCAATATAGCCGCCCTTAGAAAATTTCTCCGCTCTTCTCCCTGGCAATCGAGATGGGACCTGATCGAAGCCCTCGATAAAAACTACCACTACCTTCTGGATCTCGCAACCGAAAGTGGGGAAGCCATCCCTTTTTCAAATCCCGAAAGGGTCATCGAACGAATCAAAG
>JBDOIB010000201.1:0-10412 GCA_041082155.1 Thermodesulfobacteriota bacterium
CCTTCAGAATCGAGGGTTGGAGGAATTGTTCCACATGCGGGTTGGTACTTTTCTGGGAAACTTGCCGCAAGAGTATATCACTCCTTAAAGTTGAATTCACGGCCTCAATTGATTGCCCTTTTTGGAGGGCATCTGGGAGGAAGGGACATTCCTCATATTGTGACTGATGAGGCATGGGAGACCCCATTCGGGGATATGGAGATCCATATAGAGATGGTGAAAGAATTAATGAAACGAATAGAGATGAAGGTGGAACACCCCAATAGTGGAGATAATACCATGGAGATTCAACTCCCGATGCTTAAATATTTTTTTCCAGAGTCAAAACTTATTGCCATCCGCTCTCCATCCTCCTTGAAGGCGAAAGCCCTTGGAGAAGAGGTGGCTAAAATTTCCAAAGAGAAAGGGATTTCCCTTTTAGCGATTGGCTCCACCGATTTGACTCATTATGGACCCAATTATGGATTCCTTAAGAAGGGGATCGGACCAGCTGCGGTTAGATGGGTGAAAGAGGAAAATGATAAAGGCTTCGTCGATGCGGCTTTAAGAATGGATATTGAAGGGCTTCTTGATCATGCAGATAAGCATGACAGCGCTTGCAGTGCCGGAGCTGCGGCCGCTGCCATTTCGACCTGCAAGAGCCTCGGGGCAGAGAGAGGAATCCTTCTCGATTATTATACCAGTTACGAGGTCATGCCCGATGATAGTTTCGTCGGCTACGCCGGAATAATTTATTGACAATTCATTTCAAAATTGATAAAAAGGTTTTCACCAATCCTCAGAAAAAAAGAGCAATAAAGGGTGGGGGATATCCCTTATTTCAAAAAATAATATTTGGAGGTGTGGCCATGAAAAAAAACATGTTTTTTATCCTCATCACAACCCTCTTTATTTTTTCATGTCCTTGGATTCCCTTGGCGGCAGAAAAGCCCATTGTCTTAGGGCTTCCGACCTCTTTCTTTCAACCCCTCTGTAAATCGGGGAAGCTCGCGGTAGAGATGGCCATTGATGAGATCAATGCTCAAGGAGGAATCTTTGTAAAGGAGGAAGGGGTGAAGCGTCCTCTAAAATTAGTTACAGCTGATACAAGATGCGGGGAGCCTGGAACTCCTGTTCAATCTGCCCTCATGGCCGTGGACAAATTGATCACGGAAGAGAAGCCAGATGCGATTGTCGTGGCTCCATTTCGATCTGAGGCGATGGTAGCCACGATGGACCTTATTGCAAAGTATAAAATCATTACATTGCAGACGATTGCTCAAACCCCCAAATTAATAGAGATCTTTAAAGGTGATCCTGAGAAGTATAAATACTGGTTTCGAGCCACTACGAATTCCATCCATGTGGGGACGAATGCAGCAAAAACAATGGATTCGATGAGAATCCAATTTAAACATGATAAGTTATTTATTATTGCCCAAGATACCCTTTGGGCAAGAGCGGCCGCTGATGCCGCCAAGAAAGCCTTGGAAGGCTTTGGGTGGAAAACCGTTGGTTATGAACCCGTGGCGGTGGGCACCAATGATTTTTCTCCTGTGCTCACAAAAGCAAGGGCTTCAGGGGCCCAGATGCTCTATGTCGTTGGGGATATGCCTACTCTACCTGTCTGTTTTAAACAATGGAAATCGATGAGGATCCCAACGATGCTTTTCCTTGATTTTGCAGTGGTTACCTCTCCAAAAGCCTGGGCGACTTACGGTGAGGATTTGGATTATGTTTTAGTCATGCCATTCCCGGGTGGCACAGCCGCTCCTGTGAAAGCCCTCCCGAAGTCCGTCGAATTCCATCAACGGTGGAAGGAGAAAAAATATCCCTTGATGGATGATCCTCGAGTGGTGTCTTCTGCCTACGATGCGGTCTATATCTTGAAGGACGCCATTGAAAGGGCTGGGTTTGTTCCTTCAAAGAATCCGGATAAATTCGTAGGGTTTATTGAAACCACTGATCTGATGGGTGTTTCAGGTAGAATCAAATTTGATAAAGCGACTCATCAGCAGATTTTTAATGGAAATCCTAAGGAAAGCTCCATTATTGTTTCCTATCAGTGGAGAGCAGGAAAGATGATTCCTGTCTTTCCTGACCTGGTGGCAGAAGGAAAGGTAGAATTAGCGCCTTGGATGAAATGATCTGACCCCTTCAGCTCCCCCAACTTTTTAAAGGAGTTGGGGGAGGGTCTTTCTCTCTCCGGGTTACACCAACATTATGGAAATCCTAATTTACGGGATTACGAATAGTGTCACTTTAGTCTTAATGACCCTTGGCTTCAGTCTCACTTTTGGTATCAGCGGGCTGGCCAATTTTGCCCACGGAGCCTTTTATCTCCTTGGAGGAATTTTAACCTGGGTTTTTATGAACCAGTTGGGAATTCCTTACCTTCTCTCAGCCCTTCTTTCCATTTTTATTGTGGGTCTATTCGGCTTCTTTTTGTACTGGGGTCTCATGCTCCGGCTTAGGGGGTTAGCCATCAATGAGGTGATTGCGACTTTGGCTACCGCCGTGGTTATTATAGAGGTATTAAGATATTTAGGCTTTTCAGGATTTACTTATGTCCTTCCTGAGTTTATTAAAGGAAGCATCCAGATCGGAAAGAGTTGGGTCGATTATCAGCGAATCATTCTAGTCTCCATTGGAATTGCCTTAATTATTTTTCTTTTTCTTTTTACCCATCGCACTAAAATTGGGCTCTCCTTTAGAGCCATTTCCCAAAATGAGCGAACCGCGATCTCTTTAGGGATCGATTCTGACTGGACGGCGGCTCTCAGTTTATCCTTTGGCTCCGCTTTGGCTGTAATTGCGGGCTTAGTCATTCTCCCCCTTGGCTCCATAGATACTCAGATCGGTTATGATATTCTCATCTCCGCATTAGCTGTCGGGATTGTGGGAGGGTTGGAGAGTGTCCCAGGTATTTTAGTCGCGAGCCTCATTCTTGGTTTTGGGCAGATTGTGGTGGCCACCTTTTTTAAAGCTCAATGGCAAACCGTAGTCACCCTGGCCGCGATTGTGGTGATATTGGCTGTAAAGCCTTCCGGAATCTTCGGTAAATATAAAGAGTTGGAGGAAAGAGTTTAAAGATGACCGAAGCGATCAAATATAGAAAGGAGAGGATTGATCGAGGAATTAAAGCCAGAAGTGATACGATTTATATGCTCTCCTCTTACCGAGAACTCCTCTATATTTTACTCCCAAGAGTTTTGCCCATTTCTTTCCTCCTTTTTTTCCCTATTCTCATAGGGGGAGGCTACTGGGGGAAAGTCATCTTTTATTCCTGTACATTTGCTCTGTTAGCTCTCAGCTGGGACCTTTTAGCCTCTGTTGGGCTCATTTCATTAGGGCAGGCCCTCTTTTTTGGGGTCGGTTCATATGTGGCTGGAGGATTTAATTACTACTTTAAATGGCCCCTTTTTTTAACCATTCCTTTGGCTACCTTAGGAGGAGGTCTAATCTGTACATTCCTTCTGGTTCCTGTGTTAAGATTGCGTGGGGTCTATTTTTCTATGGTCACCTTGATCCTTCCGTTGCTGTTTGACCATCTAATCGAAACACTGGAAATTTTAGGGGGGACCCATGGACTCCTTTCCCTTAGTCCCTTTCCAAGTCATTGGGTGGCTGTTTACATTGCTATATTTTCAGTCATTTTATGTCTTTTTGGATTTCGAAGACTCCTTCATGAAGATTATGGATTTGTTTTAAGGGGGATTCGGGAGGATGATCGGGTAGTGATGGCGGGAGGAATTAATATTTACTGGTATAAAGCCCAGACCATCTTTATTGCAGCAATGGTTGGATGTTTTGCCGGAGCTTTAATGACCCATTATTACCAGTTTGTGGGACGGTCTGCTTTTGCCTTGGATAATACCATCCTTCCTCTGGCTGGAGTGGTTCTTGGAGGATCTGGAAATTTTGCTGGTTCTGTGCTTGGAACTTTTATCCTCGTTCCCCTTTCTGAAGCCCTCCGTGCCTTGGGCGGGTTAAGGATGGCTCTTTATAGTTTAATTTTAATTATCGCTTTGGCCACATTACCTGAGGGGATCTTTCATTACCTTGAGAGAAAGTATCACCAATTTGAAAGGATGGTGAGTATTTAGATCTCAATGAAAGACGAGGTAATTTTAAGAGTTGAAAATTTGACGAAACGATTTGGTGGAATCATCGCTGTAGACCAAGTCAGCTTTGAACTGAAACGGGGAGAATTTCTAGGTTTGATCGGCCCCAATGGCTCTGGAAAGACTACTCTGATCAATTTGATCACAGGATTTGTGAAGCCTACTTCAGGCAAGATTTATTATCGAAATATAGAGATTACTCATAGCCCTCCCTATCGAATTGCCTGTTTGGGGATAGCCCGAAGTTTTCAGATGGTCAGGGCCTTCCATAAAATTCCAGCCTATAAAAACCTCATTGTTCCCCTCTATTCTCCCAGAGTAAAAAAATTTAGTGGGGGAAAATATGGCGAAAGGGATGATATGGCCATCGATCTCTTAGATGATTTTGGATTTGAGCGAGATTCATTTGTCCCTTATAAACCGGCTGGAAGCCTTCCACATGGCTATTTAAAAAGATTGGATTTGGCTCGCTGTATGGCTCTTCGGCCAGAGCTATTGATCTTAGATGAACTTTTTTCTGGGATGACCATGTCAGAAGTTTCCGCTACCCTTCCTTTGATCGAAAAGTTTAATCGTGAAGGGTTGACTATCATCATGGTGGAACATCGACTGAGAGAACTTTTCAGAGTAGCCAATCGAGTCATTGTATTAAATTTCGGACGAAAGATTGCAGATGGTCCTCCGCAAGAAGCGATGAGTCAAGAAGAAGTTCAGCGAGCCTACTTGGGAACTGAAACAGAAGGATGAAAAAGCAAAAAGTGAAAAGTGAAAAGTGAAAAGTGAAAAATGAAAAATGAAAAATGAAAAATGAAAAGGATTTAAACCTCACTGAATCATAAAAATGCTTGAAATTAAAAATTTGATGGTTTTTTTTGAAAATGCGTTGGCGTTAAATGACCTTAGTATAAGTGTAAACCGGGGGGAGATCGTCAGTGCTTTAGGATCAAATAGCGCTGGGAAGACCACTTTAATGAATACCATTTCCGGTCTGATCATTGATATGAAAATAAAGGAAGAGAGAAGAGGGGGAGAACGGATTACCTTAATGGGAGAGATCTGGTATGAAGGGGAAGAGATCCTTTTCATGAAACCCAGTCATCGGATTCGGAAAGGTATCGCTTTGAGCCGGGAAAGACATCCCATCTTTCCAGACAGTGATGTAGAAGAGAATCTGAGAATCAGTACTTACCTCAGGAAGGATTCTGAAGTGAAACAGAGCTTTGAGTTTGTATATCATATTTTTCCACCTTTGAAGAGCTTGAGACATAGAAAGGCTGGTTTCTGTAGCGGAGGAGAACAACAGATGCTCTCCATCGGGATGGCCCTGATGACCCGTCCCAAGCTTCTCCTTTTAGATGAACCTCTCCTGGGTCTCAGCCCTGCGATGCAGAATAGTCTGATTGAAGCGATCAAAAAAATTCGCGAGGAGGGGATTACTATTTTAGTCACGGAACAGTTTGCGAGACCCCTGCTTCCCATCGTGGATAGAGGCTATATCATTGAGAATGGAATGCTCACCTTACAAGGAACAGGCCAGGAACTCAGGGAGAATCCAGAAGTAAGAGCCACCTTTATGGGGATATAAAAAGGTTAAGAGAAATATGTTCACTCCCGAGACAGTTTTTCAAGCCTTTGAAGAGGTTGTAAAAAGATATCCCACCAAAAGGGCCATTATCTACCTTGGAAAGGCATTTACCTTTTCCCAGCTTTATGAATGGGTATTGAGGCTTGCGGCCTCGTTATACGAATTGGGGGTAAAGAAGGAAGAGAAAGTGATTCTTTACCTTTACAATCTTCCTCAGACGATTATTGCATGGCTGGCCCTCCAACGCCTTGAAGCCACTCCAGTCATGGTGGCTCCGGTCTACACCGCTTACGATATCCGATATATGGCCAATGATGTAGGAGCAGAATTGATCTTCTGCATGGACACCAATTTAAGTTATGTGATCGATATCCTTTCAGGGGCTCCAATAAGAAAAATTGTTGTGACCAATATGGTCGATCTTCTTCCTTGGTGGAAGAGATGGATGGGAAGAGGTTTTGGAAGAGTGCCATCAGGTAAAGTTCCATCCGGCAAAGAGTTTATTTCTTTTAATAAGCTCTTAGAAGAGGGAAGGCCTTCTTTTCTTCCTCCATTTCAGGGGAAAATAGAACATACGGCTGTGATGCTTTATACGGGTGGGACCACGGGTTTCCCAAAAGGAGTTCCTATCTCAGATGGTCTATTTCTTTACCGGCTCAATGAGTGGGCTAAGGCAGCTGAAGCGGTGGTGCCCTTTGGGAAAGGGATTTCTTTACTTTCAGCCCCTCTCTATCATGTTATCGGTCAGATGGATGGGATGACTCCTCTCCTGATTACGGGAGAGCCTCTCATAGTGATGCCCAGGGTTGTTTTGGATGCCATGTTTGATTATATTCAACGGTTCCGGGTTACCCGAATGTTTGCTGTTCCGGCTATGTATCGGATGATTTTAGAACACGACCGGGTTGATTATTATGATCTAAGCTCGTTAAAATACTGTGGAACCGGTGGAGATGTGCTACCCGCCGAGGTAGCCAATCGCTGGCTAAAGAAATTTGGGATCCCCCTTTACCAGGGATATGGAGCAACGGAGCTTTGCGGAGCCATCTCTCTGAGTTATGCGGGGGATGGGATTCCACCCGAAGGAGCTGCTGGAAGAATTTCCCCGGGAAGTAAGTTTCGATTAGTGGACCCAGATACATTGGAGCCTGTTCCTCCTGGGGAACCTGGAGAATTGCTTGCCACTTCACCTTTTGCGGTTCGATCTTATTGGAATAAACCTGAAGAGACTGAGAAATGTTTCTTAGAAATTGACGGAGAAATCTGGTATAGAACAAAGGATCTTGTAGAAATCGATCAACACCATTGGCTATACTTTAGAGATCGTTCTGTAGATCTCATCAAACATAAGGGTTATCGGGTCGCTGCTGCTGAAGTGGAACGTGTCTTACAGGAACATCCAGCAGTCATCGCAGCCAGTGTGGTGGGGGTCCCTGACGAAAAGGTCGGGGAGCGGATCAAAGCTTTTGTCGTTCTTAAAGAAGATATCAAAGGGGTAAGTGGCTTCGAGTTGATGAAATGGTGTAAGGAGCGGTTAGCTCCTTATAAAGTTCCACAATATATTGAGTTTCGGGATATGCTTCCAAAATCAAAGGTTGGAAAATATTTAAGGCGTGAATTGAGAGAAGAAGAAAGAAGAAAATTGATCTCATAAGGAGGAAGAGGGGATGGGACTGAGAAGTTTTACGATTTATGACATGTATAAGCGAAATGCCTCGATTTTTAAGAATCGGATTGCTGTTCAATCCGAGAGAGGGAAGGTGACCTTTGGAGAACTTCTGGATCAGAGCCTTCGGGTGGCAGGATGGTTGAAGAGCAAGGGGATAAAGAAGGGGGATCGTGTAGCCGTTCTGGCAAAGAATGACCCCTATTTTTTCCCCCTTCTTGGTGGCCTTGCAGCCCTTGGTGCGATTATGGTTCCTATTAACTTTAGATTATCAGCGGAGGAGGTGGGTTACAATCTTACCAACACAGAGCCGTTAGTGATTGTGGTGGACCCCGATTTCGAAAAGATGGTGATGGATCTTCGGGCCAACTGCCCTTTCCTTAAGGAATTCGTCACCTATGGATCAGGGGGAGGAGCCTACCATCCTTTTGAAGCTCTTCTTAAGTCAGAACCAATCTCTCCTGCTCCAATCGACGGAGACGATCCGCTGGTCATCATGCATACGGCTGCGGTCCAGGGCAAACCCAGGGGAGCGATGATCAGTCATCATAACCTCATTTCGTGCACCATTCAGAATATTGCTCTGATGAGTCTGACCCCTGAAGATTCTTATCTGAATATTCTTCCTCTCTTTCATATCGCTGGAATGTTTGGAGCTCTGGTGATGATGCATGTGGGAGGAAGGAATGTGATGATTTCAAAGTTTGATCCAAAGCTGGCGGGTAAAATGATCGATCAGGAAGGGATCACGATGATCGGAGATTTTCCTCCCATTCTCCTTCAGCTCCTTGATGAGCAGGCCAAGGGGGAGTTTACCCTTTCCTCTCTCAAACACATTTTTGGAATCGATATTCCGGAGACGATTAAGAGGTTTGAGGGCTTGGGATACGGTCAATACTGGCTGGTTTACGGGCAGACAGAGACCATGGGACTTACCAGTGTCTGTTCGAACCGGGAGAGACCGGGGTGTGCAGGAAAACCGGGGCCTCTGGTCGAGATTAAGATTGTGGATGAGTTTGATCGGGAGGTGGAGAGGGGAAAGGTTGGAGAGATACTGGTTCGAGGGCCTCTTGTTTTTCTGGGATACTGGAGGGAGGAAGAATTGACCCAGCATACCTTTCGGGAAGGGTGGCATCATACGGGAGATTCGGGACGTCTTGATGAAGATGGATACCTGTGGTTCGCTGGAAGGAAGGCTGAGAAGGAATTAATTAAACCGGGGGGCGAAAATGTTTATCCCGTGGAGGTGGAGAAGGTGATTCTTGAACATCCCAATGTGAAGGAGGTTTCGGTCATCGGAGTTCCGGATCCAAAGTTTGGGGAAGGGGTGAAGGCGGTGGTGGTCCTTAAGCCTGGGACCCAACTTACTGCTCAGGAGTTGATCGATTTTGTAGGAGGTCGAATTGCGCGTTATAAAAAACCGGGTTATGTGGAGTTTGTTCCCTCTCTTCCTAAGAAGGAGGACGGATCGATTGATCGAACCAAGGTGAAGGAATTGTATGGAAAGCCATAAGTTGTAAAAATAGAGGTGGAGAGATGAGAAAAGTGGCGATTGTGGGAATTGGACATGGGAAGTTTGGGGTGAGGTCGGATGCCTCCCTGCGGGAGCTTGTATTTGAGGCAGTGAAGGCATGCCTTGAGGACGCCGGGGTAACCCTCGGGGAGGTGGATAGCATGGTCACAGGGGTTGCCTGTGATGAATTCTCTTTCGAGATTCAGCCTTCTGCTCAGGTCCATGATTATATTGGTTTTTATCCAAAACCAAACTACAGGGTGGAGGCAGCCTGTGCCACGGGAAGTGTGGCTTTAAGAACTGGATGGATGAACATAGTTTCGGGGTTAGCCGATCTCGTTTTGGTGGTGGGTGTGGAGAAGATGACGGAGGTGACTACCAGTGTGGCGACCGAGATTATGGGGAGAGCAGGGGATGCGATATGGGAGTATCCCTTCGGGACAACCTTTCCGGGCTACTATGCGATGATTGCGAATGCTCACATGGCAGAATATGGGACTACAGAAGAGCAGCTGGCGATGGTTGCGGTTAAGAATCATTATTATGGATGTCTTAATCCCTATGCCCATATGCAGAAGGAGGTGACACTGGAGAAGGCCTTAACTTCTTTTCCTGTGGCTTATCCTCTGAAGCTTTATGACTGCAGTCTGATTACCGATGGGGCGGCGGCTGTTCTTCTTGCTTCTGAAGAGAGGGCGAAGGCGATTTCAAAGAAACCGGTCTGGATCGTTGGTCTTGGTTTGGCTACGGACACATTGAGGCTTGGGGACAGGAGGAGTTTGACCTCTCTTGCAGCCGCTCGGGAAGCGGCTCGAGTGGCCTATAAGATGGCAGGAGTAGGGCCTTCAGATATTGATGTAGCGACGGTTCATGATTGTTTTACCATTGCTGAGATTGTGGCCTA
The DNA here is from genome assembly GCA_041082155.1 of Thermodesulfobacteriota bacterium. Lineage (GTDB taxonomy): Bacteria > Desulfobacterota > BSN033 > BSN033 > UBA1163 > CALIBK01. The sequence goes on from JBDOIB010000201.1 coordinate 9,772, forward strand.
TGAAGATCTCGGGTTTTGCGAGAAGGGAGAAGGGGGAAAGTTAATCGAGGCCAGAGAGACCTATGTGGGAGGTCGGATTCCTGTGAATGTGGATGGAGGATTGAAATCCAAGGGTCATCCCCTGGGAGCCACGGGAGTTTCTATGGCCATTGAAATTACAAAGCAGCTGAGGGGAGAGGCAGGCGAAAGGCAGGTGAAGGATCCGGAGATTGGCCTGACTCATAATGTGGGAGGCTCGGGCCAGATCGCACTCGTGCATATTTTCAGGAGGGAATAGAATGGAGTTTAAGAATTTTTCACTTTTTATTAACCAGTCCAAGGTAGCTCGGTTTGCTAAAGATTTGGCGGATGGGAAGATTATGTCCACAGTCTGCAAGAAATGTGGGAGGCAGTATTATCCCCCTCAGGCCGATTGTCCTTCATGTATGGAAAGTGAGATGGAGTGGAAGGAAGTTAATGGGGAAGGAAGGCTTTTGACCTTTACCCGAATTCATGTCCCTCCAGAGCATTTTGCTGTTCGCCAGCCCCTGATGCCCTTTTCCAGTGTGCAATTTGAGCCCTGTCCGATCGGGCTCATCGAAACCGAAAAGGGTTTAAAGATCATGGGGTGGATCCCAAAGGTGGATATTAAGAAGATTAAG